>DASZUO010000262.1:0-2463 GCA_035547575.1 Amycolatopsis sp.
TCGCTGATCGCCTTGAGCACCCCGCGACCGTCCGTCCAGGTGGACCCGCCGATCGAGTTCACCAGGATCAGCCGGGCAACCAACTCGGAGTGATCATGCGCGACGCGGATGGCGACCCCGCCCCCAAAGGAATGCCCCACCAGTGTCACCGGCTCGGTCACCTCCAGTGCGTGGGTGAAGGCCGCGACCCAGTCTCCGTAACCGGAGAGCGTGCGCTCGTGCGCGGGCAGATCCGCGGTCCCGCCGAACCCGGGAAGAGCCGGAGCGTAGACCCGCAACCCGGCCGCGATCAGCTGCCGCAGCGACCGGGCGTAGGCGCGGTCCGACAGACCCCAGCCATGCAGGAACACCAGCGGCGACCCGCTGCCGCCGACACCGTAGTGCGCCACACGCCCAGCCACCTTCGTGGTGTGCCACGTCAAGTCCGTCATCACCCCAGCATCGACATGGTGGCCAGGGGCGCCCAGGGCCGAGAGGCTCGACTGGTGCTGCCCGGAGGTCACCCTGCACGGGGACCGAAGACCCTCACATCGACGGGGCTTTCGCGGCATCCTCTGGCACATGAGCATGGAACTGCCGCCTACGATCAACCGGGCGCTCGCCGCCGCGGTGCGGGCGCCGTCGCCGTGCAACACACAGCCCTGGCGGTTCGTCGTGGACGGCAACCGCATCGAGGTGCTGCTCGACCGCGACCGTGTCCTCGCGGTCGCCGACCCCGACGGTCGGGAAGCGCGGCTGTCGTGCGGTGCGGCCGTGTTCAACCTCGCCATCACCTTGCAGGACAACGGAAAGTCGGCCCACGTGAGGTTGCAGCCCGACACCGCGCAGCCTGACCTGCTCGCGGCGATCACCGTAGGCTCAACCCACCTACCCAGTACCATCGAGCACGCGCTCGCCCAAGCGGCCATGCGGCGCCGCACCAACCGGCGGCCATTCGTCGACCGGCCCGTCCTCGCTCGCGCCCGGCAAGCACTCGAAGCTGCCGCGAGGGACAGTGGCGCCCGACTGGAGTTGATCGATGGCGGTGCCCGTTATGACGCGATCACCACGCTGATCCGGCGCGCCGAGCACATCCAGGCCACCGAGGAGCGATTCCAAGCCGAAACCGAGCACTGGACCGGCCAACCGGAAGGGCACCACGACGGGGTCCCGGCGCACGCGGCCGGACCACCTCCTGAACCCGACGGCGCGGTGCGCCTACGGCCGTTCCGAGGCGCTGAGCGGCTCTCGGCCCGCCCCTATGAGCAGCAACCCCTGCTGGCCGCTCTGCTCACGCCGACGTCCAGCAGCCGCGCCGATGTGCAAGCCGGAATGGCAATGCAGCGCGTATTGCTGACCGCCACCTCGCTCGGGCTGGCCACTTCGTTCCTCTCCCAGCCCTTGGAGGTAGCGAGTACACGGGCTGCCCTCGCGGACCTCTTCCGAGTCGAGGGTGCGATCCACACCCTGCTCCGCATCGGCTACGGCCACCCGACCGGCCTCGTGCCGCGCCGCCCTGTGGCGGACGTGGTCACCGTAAGGCGCACCTCACCGGAGGCACGGTAGCCATCGGCCGGTGCCGGTGTTCAGATACGAGCCGCTGTCGCTGTTGTCCGGAATGGATCCGGTCGCGCCGGTCAGGAGCCGCCGGCGAGGGCCGCCACACCAAGCGCGAGCAGGACCAGGACCTTGATGGATTCGCAGGCCACGTAATACATGTGCGCGCGTGAGCGGGGAAGGTTCTCGCCAGCGAGGACTAGGTTGGACCGCCGGTTGAGGGATGGACGGATCACACCGAGTTGCACGGCCAGGATCACCGCGACCACTACGGCCGGCGCGAGCACGGCAGTGGAGGCGCCGCCCGCCACGACGGTGACGAGCACGGTGAGCGCGAGGACGACCTCGACACCGTTGAGCGCCCGGAAGACGAGCCGGCCGATGCCGAGGCCGAGTGGGATCGTAATACCTGGGGCGCGGAACTTCAGCGGCGCCTCGATGAACGAGATCGCGAGCACCATGCCGAGCCAGAGGAACGTCGTCGCGGTCACTACCGCTGCCGCGCTGTGCTGCACGATGTTCGTCCTTTCGTCAGAAGACTGTTGGGGCCGTGGCCAGCCGGAAATCCTCGACAGCGGTGACACTGGACCGCCGTTTCCCGCGCCATCGTGGTCGAACCGGCTCCGTTCAGCCGTGTCCGCCGACGGCTCCCCTCGGTTCACGCCATGGTTGTCGGGCGGTCTGGCTGCGCCAGTGTGGCCTGGACATGCAAGAGCAGGTCCCGGCGATCACGCAGCAGGCGACGGAAGGCCGGGTTGTCGGTATGTGAGATCTCCGCGGACAGGTCGCCCAGATGCGATGTCAGGACGTCGCGTAGCGCCGCGGCCTCGTCATCGGTCAACTCTATGTGCATCTGAATCTCCTCTCACTCTGCGCCGGGTCTGTAGGGTCCTGGGGTGTTCTTTCCCCGGACCACGGTGCGTGGGT
>DASZUO010000263.1:0-10127 GCA_035547575.1 Amycolatopsis sp.
GGCGATGCTCGCGCTGTCGAGCGACTGGGCGTTCATGGTCACGAAGGACTCGGCCGCCGACTACGCCCGCCGCCGCGCCGCCATCCACACGGAGCGCTTCGACGCGATCGCGGCCGGCTCGGGTCCTCTGCCTTGGCAGGACAGGGTTTTCGGCCACGTCGACGCGCGGCTGCTGTAATCACACCACCGACAGGAATCGCACCGTGAGCAGCATCACGAAACCGCCGACGCCCCACCGGCGGTTCTGGTTGAAGTTGACCAGTGAGTAACCTCGGTTCATGCGCGTGCTGATGCTCTCTTGGGAGTACCCCCCGGTCGTGGTCGGCGGACTCGGCCGCCACGTGTACGCACTTGCCCGGCATCTCGCGCGCGACGGGCACGAGGTCGTGGTGCTGTGCCGGCACGTCGCGGGCACCGATGCGCACACCCATCCGAGCACCGACCGGGTCGCCGAGGGCGTCCGGATCATCCGCGTCGCGGAGGATCCGCTGCACGTGACGTTCGAGCACGACCTCGTGCCGTGGACGCTGTCCATGGGCCACGCGATGACGCGCGCCGGGTACGAACTGATCCGCACGTGGCGACCCGAAGTGGTGCACGCGCACGACTGGCTCGTCACGCACCCGGCGATCGCGCTCGCCGACGCCGCGCGCGTGCCGCTCGTCGGCACCATCCACGCCACCGAGGCCGGCCGCCATCTGGGCTGGCTGTCGCATCCGGGCAACCAGCAGGTGCACTCCGTCGAATGGTGGCTCGCGAACCGCGCCGACGAGTTGATCACCTGCTCGCACGCGATGCGCGCCGAGGTCGCGGGCCTGTTCGACGTCGTCGCCGAGGACATCTCGGTCATCTACAACGGCATCGAGGAACGGGGGTGGCAGGTGCCCCCGGACGAGATCGACGAGGCCAGGCGCACCCACGCGCCCGGCGGCGAACCGCTGCTGCTGTACTTCGGGCGCCTGGAGTACTCGAAGGGCGTGCAGGACCTGCTCGCCGCGCTGCCCGACATCCGGCGCGACCACCCCGGCACGCGCCTCGTGATCGCCGGGCGCGGGCGGCACACCGAGGAACTGGTGGAGCAGGCCCGGAAACTGCGCGTGCGGCGATCCGTCGACTTCGCCGGTCACCTGCCGGACCGCGAACTGCGGGCAGTGCTCGCGGCGGCCGACTCGGTGGTGCTGCCCAGCCGCTACGAGCCGTTCGGCATCGCCGCGCTCGAAGCGGCGGCCGCGCAGGCCCCGCTCGTCGCGTCGACGGCGGGCGGGCTCGGCGAAGTCGTCATCGACGGCGTGACGGGCCTCGCGTTCACGCCCGGCGATGTGGCCGGGTTACGTGCGGCGGTGGATTCCGTGCTGCGCGACCGCGCCGCCGCCGAGCACCGCGCCCGCACGGCCCGTGCCCGCCTCGGCGCCGAGTTCGACTGGCGCCGCATCGCCGAAGCCACCGCGCAGGTCTACCGGCGAGCCCGCCCCGGCGGCCGGACCGAACTGCCACGACCGAAGATCCCGACCGGAAATGCGTTCCAGGACTAGAAAACCGGCAGCGACAACCCGCGCTCCGAGTCGGGGCGGGCGCCGAAGATGCGGCGTTCGCCCGCCTCGATCGGCACGTCGTTGATGCTGGCCTCGCGCCGGCGCATCAGGCCGTCCTCGCTGAACTCCCACAGTTCGTTGCCATAGCTGCGGTACCACTGGCCGTCCGCGTCGTGGCATTCGTACTGGAAGCGCACCGCGATGCGGTTGCCACGGAAGCCCCACAGGTCCTTGCGCAGCGCGTAGTCCAGCTCACGCTCCCATTTCTGCGTCAGGAACTCCACGATCGCGGCGCGGCCGACCACGTGCCGGTCACGGTTGCGCCAGATCGAATCCACCGTGTACGCCAGCGCGACCTTCTCCGGGTCGCGCGTGTTCCAGGCGTCCTCCGCGGCCTGCACCTTCTGCGCGGCGGTCTGCTCGTCGAACGGCGGGAACGGCGGTCGTGGCATGCGCCGAGCATAGGAGAACCATCGTTCTCCGCGCAAGGCGAGAAAAAAGCCCGATAGGAAGTTGGGTTTCCTACCGGGCTCCTTTCGCCGCGCCGTCCGGCCAAAGATCGGCGCGAACCGTCTTCCCCGTCAGGAGTGAGGGAAAACGGGCGTCAGTTCAGGTCCGTCAGGTAACGCGCGTACGCGCCCGTGGTCAGGAAGCCGGGCAGCTTCTCGCCGAGCGCGGTCTCCACGAAGATCTCCCGCGCGTCGTCCAGCCGCGTGCCCTCGCCGAGGTCGGCACGCACCGACGCCAGCTCCTCGTCCAGCCACGACGCCACCAGCTCGGGCGTGACGGCGGTGCCGTCGTCGAGCTTCGTGCCGTTGCGGATCCATTGCCACACCTGGCACCGTGCGATTTCGGCCGTGGCGGCGTCCTCCATCAGGTTGAAGATCGCCGCGGCTCCGGTGCCGCGCAGCCACGAGTCGACATACCGCAACGCGACGTTGATGTTCGCCCGGACGCCCTGCTCCGTCACCTCGCCACCGGCACCGGCGACGTTGAGCAGATCCTCCGCCGAGACCGCCACGTCCTCGCGCAGCCGGCCCAGCTGGTTCGGCCACCCACCGAGGACCTCGTCGAACACCCCCTCGCACACCGGGACCAGACCGGGGTGCGCGACCCAGGACCCGTCGAAGCCGTCGCCGGCCTCCCGTTCCTTGTCCTGGCGCACCTTCTCGATCGCGGCCGCGTTGATGTCGGGGTCCTTGCTGGGGATGAACGCCGCCATCCCGCCGATCGCGTGCGCGCCGCGCTTGTGGCACGTGCTCACGAGCAGCTCGGTGTAGGCCCGCATGAACGGCACCGTCATCGTGACCTGCGCACGGTCCGGCAGCACGAAGTCCGCGCCGTGGTCGGCGAAGTTCTTGATGATCGAGAAGATGTAGTCCCAGCGCCCGGCGTTGAGCCCGGCCGCGTGCTCACGCAGTTCGTAGAGGATCTCCTCCATCTCGAAAGCCGCGGTGATCGTCTCGATCAGCACGGTGGCGCGGATCGTGCCCTGCGGGATACCCAGTTCCTGCTGCGCCAGCTTGAACACGTCGTTCCACAGCCGCGCTTCGAGGTGGCTTTCCAGCTTCGGCAGGTAGAAGTACGGGCCGGTGCCCCGCGCCAGCAGCTGGCGCGCGGTGTGGAAGAAGTACAGCCCGAAGTCCACCAGGCTCGCCGACACGGGCCGCCCGTCGATGCGGATGTGCTTCTCCACGAGGTGCCAGCCGCGCGGCCGGGCGACGATCGTCGCCGGCTCGTCCCCGATCGTGTACCGCTTGCCGTTGCTCTCGAAGTCGATGTTGCGGCGGATCGCGTCGTAGAGGTTGAGCTGCCCGCCGATGATGTTCTGCCACGTCGGCGAGGTCGCGTCCTCGAAGTCGGCCAGCCACACGCGCGCGCCCGAGTTCAGCGCGTTCACCGTCATCTTGCGGTCGGTCGGGCCGGTGATCTCGACGCGCCGGTCCTCGAGCCCGGGCGCGGCCGGGGCCACGTGCCACGACGTGTCGGTGCGGATCCAGCGGGTCTCGGGCAGGAAGTCCAGCGGGCGCTCGCCCGAGGCGAGCTCCTCACGGCGCACCCGGCGCGCGTCGAGCAACTCCCGCCTGCGTCCGGCGAAAGCGTTGTCCAGCTTGGCGATGAAGTCCACCGCGGCCGGCGTGAGGATTTCTTCGAACCGCTCCCCGGCGGGACCGGCGACGTCGATCCGGGACGTGAACCTGGCTGACATGACGGCCTCTCTTCGGCGCGAACGGGACGGGCTGGCGCCCTGGGCGGCGCCAGCCCGATCACGGGGTCAGTGGAACTGGGCTTCCTCGGTCGAACCCTTGAGCGCGGTGGTGCTGCTCTCCGGGTTGAGCGCGGTCGAGACCAGGTCGAACCAGCCGGTGCCGACCTCGCGCTGGTGCTTGGTGGCGGTGTAGCCACGCTCCTCCGACGCGAACTCGCGCTCCTGCAGGTCGACGTAGGCGGTCATGCCGTCGCGGGCGTAGCCGTGCGCCAGGTCGAACATCGAGTAGTTCAGCGCGTGGAAGCCGGCCAGGGTGATGAACTGGAACTTGTAGCCCATGGCGCCCAGCTCGCGCTGGAATCGCGCGATCGTGTCGTCGTCGAGGTGCTTGCGCCAGTTGAACGACGGCGAGCAGTTGTAGGCCAGCATCTGGTCCGGGTACTGCGCCTTGATCGCCTCGGCGTACTTGCGCGCGACCTCGAGGTCCGGTTCGGAGGTCTCCATCCACAGCAGGTCGGCGTACTCGGCGTAGGCAAGGCCGCGGTCGATGCACGGGTCGATGCCGTTGTTGACCTCGTAGAAGCCCTCCGAGGTGCGGCCGCCGGTCAGGTACTTGCGGTCCCGCTCGTCGACGTCGCTGGTGAGCAGCGTCGCGGCCTGCGCGTCGGTGCGGGCGACGACGATCGTCGGCACGTTCAGCACGTCGGCGGCCAGCCGGGCGGCGTTGAGGGTGCGCTCGTGCTGCTTGGTCGGGATTAGCACCTTGCCACCGAGGTGGCCGCACTTCTTCTCTGACGCCAGCTGGTCCTCCCAGTGCACGCCCGCCGCGCCGGCGGCGATCATGCCCTTCATCAGCTCGAACGCGTTGAGCGGGCCACCGAAGCCGGCCTCGGCGTCGGCGACGATCGGGGCGTACCAGTCGATATCGGAGTTGCCCTCGGCGTAGTTGATCTGGTCGGCGCGGCCCAGCGCGTTGTTGATCCGCCGCACGACGGCGGGCACCGAGTTGGCCGGGTAGAGGCTCTGGTCCGGGTACGTCTGGCCCGCCAGGTTGGCGTCGGCCGCGACCTGCCAGCCCGAAAGGTAGATGGCCTTGAGGCCCGCGCGGACCTGCTGGACGGCCTGGTTACCGGTGAGCGCACCGAGCGCGTGGATGTAGTCCTCGGTCTGCAGCAGCTTCCACAACCGCTCGGCTCCGCGCCGGGCCAGGGTGTGCTCCTCGACCACGCTGCCGCGCAACTTGATCACGTCCGCCGCGCTGTAGGACCGCTTGACACCGTTCCACCGGGGGTCGGTCTCCCACTGCTGGGCGAGCTCTGCGGCTGCCTGCTCGAAGTTCGTAGCCATTGGACTTCCACCTTTGCAAACTTTGCGATTGACTCGCGGCCTGCCATGACCATGACATGAGCAGGCGAAACGGCGCCACCAGTCCAATTTGCCAATTTCTGTAAATTTTCCGTAGTATGTTGTGAAGGTTGCGAACGACGGGTTGGCAGCTACGGCAAAACTTGGCGACTGAACCGGTTCCTTGATCGGTCAGGGCCGGAAGATTTGTGCGGAGGACCACAATGGCGGACAAGACTTTCGCCGGCGCGAAGCTGCGGCATCTGCGGGAAAGCCGCTCGATGAGCCAAGCGGACCTGGCCAGGCTGCTGGAAATCAGCCCGAGCTACCTCAACCAGATCGAGCACAACGCGCGTCCGCTGACCGTTCCGGTGCTGCTGCGCATCACCGAGGCCTTCGGGGTGGACACCGAGTTCTTCGCCAGCAACGACACCGCGCGACTGGTCGCCGACGTCCGCGAAGCCCTGCTGGACGAGGTCGTCGCCACCGAAGCGACGACCAGCGAGCTGAACGAGCTCGCGACCAACCTGCCGGCGGTCGCCCAGGCGCTGGTGAAGCTGCACCGCAGCTACCGCAACGCGGTGGAGGCGACGGCGGTGCTGGTCACCGAGAACGGGATGGGCCTGCACGGCAGCGCCGCCGCACCGCTGCCGCACGAGGAGGTCCGCGACTTCTTCTACGAGCGCGAGAACTACGTCGGCGAGCTGGACGAGCGCGCGGAGAAGATGTCCGCCGCGATGGAACTGACGCCCGGCACCATCCACCGCACCCTGGAGGAGCGGCTCACCGGCCACTACGGCGTGCAGGTCACGACGGAGGGCATCGACGAGGCGCGCGGCCAGCAACACCGGTACGAACCGGACACCCGCGTGCTGCGTATGGCGCCGAGCCTGCGCATCGGGCAGCGCGCGTTCCGGATGGCGTCACAGATCGCGCTGCTGGAGTACGACGACCTGATCACCGAACTCGCCGACTCGTGGGCGTTCTCCGGTCCGGCCGCACGGTCGCTGGGCCGGGTCGGGCTGGCGAACTACTTCGCGGGCGCGCTGATTCTGCCCTACGGCCCGTTCCTGTCGGCCGCCGAGCGCACCCGCTACGACATCGAGCGGCTGTGTGACCTGTTCGGCGTCGGGTTCGAGACGGTGTGCCACCGGTTGTCCACGATGCAGCGGCCCAAGGCGCGCGGGGTGCCGTTCTCGTTCGTGCGGGTGGACCGCGCGGGGAACATGTCCAAGCGCCAGTCCGCGGCGGGCTTCCACTTCTCGCGCGTGGGCGGCGCGTGTCCACTGTGGAACATCTACGAGGCGTTCACCGCGCCGGGCAAGGTCATCACCCAGATCGCGACGCTGCCGGACGGCAAGAGCTACTTCTGGATCGCGCGAACGGTGGCGCGCAACATCGGCGGCTACGGCAGCCCCGGCAAGATGTTCAGCGTCGGACTGGGCTGCGAACTACGCCACGCGCGGCGGCTGGTGTACTCGACGGGCCTCGACCTGGACGACCGCGGCGCGGCGACGCCGATCGGGATGGGCTGTAAGGTGT
The DNA here is from genome assembly GCA_035547575.1 of Amycolatopsis sp. Lineage (GTDB taxonomy): Bacteria > Actinomycetota > Actinomycetes > Mycobacteriales > Pseudonocardiaceae > Amycolatopsis_E. The sequence continues at coordinate 6,628 of DASZUO010000263.1, forward strand.
GCGACCGCCCGGCCTGCCCGCAACGCGCCTTCCCGACGATCGGCAAGCAGCTCACGGTGGACGAGAACACCTCGACGTTCGTGCCGTACCCGGCCGTGCCGAAGGGTTAACGTGGAGGCGTGCGGATTCTGACGGTGTGCGGCAGCCTGCGGGACGGTTCGACGAACTCGGCGCTGCTGCGCACAGTCGCCGCCGTCGCGCCTGCCGGCGTGGAGATCGACGGGTTCGGCGGGCCGGCGGCCCTGCCGCACTTCAATCCGGACGACGACACCGAGCCGCTGCACCCGGCCGTCGCGGATCTGCGGGCGCGGCTCGGCGCCGCGGACGCGGTGCTGTTCTGCACGCCCGAGTACGCGGGCGCCCTGCCGGGGTCGTTCAAGAACCTGCTCGACTGGTGCGTCGGCGCGGAGACGATGTACGGCAAGCCGGTCGCGTGGATCAACGCCTCGTGGGCGCCGACCGGCGCGGCCGACGCGCACGCCTCGCTGCGGATCGTGCTCGGTTACCTGAGCGTGCGGATCGTCGAGGAGGCGTGCGCGCACATCCCGGTCGGACGCACCATGGTCGGCGACGACGGCCTTATCCACGACGAGGTCACCCGGGACCGCGTCCGGGAAACCCTGGACGCGCTGGTCAAAGCCGGTTGACCCACATGCTGTGCGCTGCCTCGCGGCATCAGCCCTGTTCCAAGGTCTGCCGCAGCGCCTTGTCCGCCTTGCGGGCCATGTCCTTGATCGCCTCGCGGCGTTCGGCGTCGGCTTCGTAGTCGGCGCGGCGGTCGCGCACCACGCGCGCAGGCGAGCCGACCGCGATGGCGTAGTCCGGGATGTCGCCACGCACCACCGCGTGCGCGCCGAGCACGCAACCGCGGCCGACGCGGGTGCCCTTGAGCACCGACACCTTCGTGCCGATCCACGTGTCCGGCCCGATTCGCACCGGCGACTTGACGATGCCCTGGTCCTTGATCGGCAGCGTGATGTCGCTGGTCACGTGGTCGAAGTCGCAGATGTAGACCCAGTCGGCGACGAGCGTGGCCGACCCGAGTTCGATGTCGAGATAGCCGTTGACCACGTTCTGCCGCCCGAAGACGGCCTTGTCGCCGATGCGCAGCGAGCCCTCGTGGCAGCGGATCGCGTTCCCGTCGCCGATGTGCACCCAGCGGCCGATCTCCATCCGGCCGTAGCCCGGACGGCAGTGGATCTCGACATCCTTGCCGAGGAACACCATGCCCCGCAGGATGATGTGCGGGTTGGCGAGGCGGAACTTCATCAGCCGCCAGTACCGGACCAGGTACCAGGGCGTGTAGGCCCGGTTGCGCACCACCCAGCGCAAGGAATCTCCGGTCAGGAACCGCGCCTGCTGCGGGTCCCGTCGCGCCCGCTGCCAGGCCCCCAGCCTGGAAAGCACGGGCGATCCCCACATCGATGTCATAGGTTTGAGACTAGTCAGACACGAGCGCAGGGAGTGGCATGGGGACGAAGCTGATCATCGACACCGACCCCGGCGTGGACGACGCGTTCGCGATCTCGCTCGCGGCCCTCTCCGAGGACGTGGACCTGCTCGGCGTCACGACGGTGTTCGGCAACGTGCCGCTCGAGGCGACCACCCGCAACGCGCTGCGCGTGCTCGAACTGTGCGGCCGCTCCGACGTGCCGGTGGCCGCGGGCGCCGCCCGTCCGCTGGTGCATCCGCAGCCGGCGCGCGCGGGCCACGTCCACGGGATCGACGGGTTGTCGGGCCGGTCGGCGGCGCTGCCCGAGCCCAAGCACGAGGTCGAACCGGGCGGCGCCGTGCGGTTGCTCGTGTCGCTGCTGGAACGGGCGAGCGAGCCGGTGACGATCGCGCCGATCGGGCCGCTCACCAACATCGCGCTGCTGCTCGCGGCCTTCCCACAGGTGCGCGAGAAGATCTCCCGGATCGTGATCATGGGCGGCGGGCTGAACCACGGCAACAGCACCGCGGCCGCGGAGTTCAACATCTGGAGCGATCCCGAAGCGGCCCGGCGCGTGCTGGTCGAGGAGGACGTGCCGTGCGTGCTGGTGCCGATCGACCTGACCCACCGGTGCGCGGTCGACACGGTGTGGCTTGGCAAGCTCGCCGCGAGCGGCCCGATCGGCGCGGCGCTGGAGGCGCTGACCCCGGACTATCTCGCGTCGTACCGGAGGTCGCTGGGCTGGGACGGGATCGTCGGACACGACGCGGTGGCGGTCGCCGAGGCGATCAGTCCCGGCATCCTGCGCACCGGGCCGTTCCCGGTCGACGTCGACTGCACGTTCGGCCCCGGCCGCGGCGCGACGCTGGTCGACCGGCGCTATGCCGGCCTGCGCGGCGAAGGCGAGGGTGCCGTCGCACGCGGCACCGTCGAGGTGGCGGTGGACACCGACCTGAACGGCCTGCGGGAGTTCCTCCTCCGCCGCCTCGCCCGGTGAGCGATGCCCAGTGAGCCACGGCTGGTGAGCCACGCCCGGTGAGCCACGGCCCCACAAATCACAGATGGGCGCGCACCCATCTGTGAGGCCGCGGCTCATAAATAGGCGCCTGCCCACCTGAAGTGGGCAGGCGCCCACCTCAGAGCGGTTGCGGGATGCGCAGCGCGGCGAGGCGGCGGTCGAGCCGTTCCCGGTCGAACCCGGCCCCTTCCCCCGCCACGCAGGAGGGGTACGTGGTGCCCGCGGCGGGCGCGACGATCTTTTCGCAGGTCACCCGGTACTCCCACGGCGCCGCCAGGTCGTAGGCGTAGCGCAGGCCGCTGCCCGGCCGTGGGAACACTGTGGACAGCCGGATCTCGTGCTCGTCGCGGTGATCGGGCAGTCCGTAGAAGGGATCCGAGTACCGCAGACCGTCCACATCGAACTCGTGCAGTTCGTCGCCCTCGTGTGCCATCAGCAGCCGGATGATCTCGTGCAGCCCGCCGAGCGTGACCGAGTCCGGGACGAGAATCCGCCGCCACGCCCCCTCCTCGCGGGCGATCTCGAGCTGCTGCACCCGGATCCGCACGTTCGCCGCGACGAGCGTGTGGTGCAGGCCGGCGGCTCCGGGGTGGGCACTGTCCGCGAGCAGGTCGAGGCCGCCGCTGTCGCGTACGTAGTGGAAGGCGGCCTCGATTCCGCCTTTCGCGCGAGCCGAGAGCGCGTACTCCGCGACCAGCCATCGACGCTGCGCCTCGTCGACGCCGGCGCCCTCGCCCCAGTCGGCGAGCGCGGCGGCCGCATGCGCGCGCAAGTTCTGATACCGCAAGGCATTCCGCCACGCGGCGAGCACCTCGTCACCGAACCCGGCGACGACCACCACCGCGGCGACGCGCTCGACCGGCGTGGCGAACTCGGCCGCGTAAAGCAACTGCGACGCACCGAAGACCGGCGGGCGCTCGCCGAACCAGCGCAGGGCCGGTCGCCACGCCTCGTCCTCCGGCAGCGGCGCGAGCCGGGCCAGCAGGTCGGCCACCGGCAGGCTCGGGGTGACCGACTCGGGTGCCCGCTCCTCGAACCGCTCGCGCGCCC
>DASZUO010000264.1:0-8725 GCA_035547575.1 Amycolatopsis sp.
GACCAAGGTGTTCTGGCCGACCGGCCCCAAGGGCCCGAACGACCGCGGCCTGAGCCGTAAGCACATCCTGGAGGCGTGCGAGGGCTCGCTCCAACGCCTGCAGACCGACCACATCGACCTCTACCAGGCGCACCGGTTCGACAACTCGACCCCGCTCGAAGAGACGTTCCTCGCGTTCTCGGACCTCGTACGGCAGGGCAAGGTCCTCTACATCGGCGTCTCCGAGTGGACCGCGGAGGAGATCACCCGCGGCGCGGCGCTCGCCCGTGAGCTGAAGGTGTCGTTCATCTCCAACCAGCCGCAGTACAACATGCTGTGGCGCGTCATCGAGTCGCAGGTCGTGCCGGCCTCGGAGCGTGAGGGCCTCGGCCAGATCGTGTGGTCGCCCATCGCGCAGGGCGTGCTCACGGGCAAGTACAAGCCGGGGCAGCCGCCGCCGCAGGGCTCCCGCGCGACCGACGAGAACGGCGGCGCCACGTTCGTGCAGCGCTTCCTCCGCGACGAGGTCCTCGAACGCGTGCAGCAGCTCGAACCGCTCGCCGCGCAGGCCGGGCTCTCGCTCGCCCAGCTGGCGGTGGCCTGGGTGCTGCGGAACCCGAACGTCGGTTCGGCGATCATCGGTGCCTCCCGCCCCGAACAGGTGCACGAGAACGTCAAGGCGGCCGGTGTGAAGCTGGATGCGGACCTGCTGAAGGCCATCGACGACGTCCTCGACGGCGTCATCCAGGACGACCCGCGCCTCACCCAGAGCCCGCGCTGATGTGCCGTTCGGCACGGGCGGATGCATAAGAGCCGGCCGACGACAGGACCTGCTCCGCGACAACGAGGTCGTGGGGATAGGTCACCTTGAAGTTCTCCTGCTCCCCGGGCACCCAGTGCACCGGCAGCGTCGAGAACCGCTCCATGACCGAAGCCGTGTCGGTGCCGTCGAAGCCCTCCCGCGCGGCCTGCTCGTAGGCGTCGAGCACCGGGCCGGCGCGGAAGCCCTGCGGAGTTTGGGCCCGGACGATCGTGCCTTCCGGACGGCCGCCGAGCGTGTCCTCGTCCTCCCCGGCCGCGTGGATGTCGTCCGCGCGCAAGCCGGGGACCGCGCCGCCGTGCTCGCGCGCCGAGCGGAGCACCGCGCCGATCAGGGCGGGGCTCACGAGTGGGCGCGCGGCGTCGTGGATGAGCACGGCGTCGATCACGTCGCCGTGGATGCGCTCGGCGAGATGCCGCAGCGCGCGCAGTTCGGACTCCTGGCGGGTCCGTCCACCGTGGACGACCTCGATGCCGGCGCCGACGTCGGCGAGGACATCGTCGACCAGTTCGCTGTCCTGCGGCCGCGTGACCAGCACGATCGCGCCGATCTCCGGCACGCGGGCGAACGCGCCGAGCGACCACGACACCAGCCTGCGCCCCGCGAGCGGCAGGTACACCTTGTTCAGGCTCGCCCCGACCCGGGTGCCGGCACCGCTGGCCAGCACCACGCCCGCGGCGGCCGGGCCACGTCCATTCGCCACGGGCCGAATCATACGTAACGGACCGCACGAAGCCGGCGTGACGACGAAGCGCCCGCGGGGCAGGGTGCGGATCCCCGCGAGGCACGGAAGCGATCTCGCTAGATTTGCCCCATGACTGTTGAGTTCCCCGCTGTGCCGCAGCCCGACGAGCCCACGCGCGCGGAGGCCCGGAGGCGCCACGCGACGCAGGCCGGGTCGCTGGGCACGCTCGAGGACCTCGGCGCCTGGGTCGCGGCCTGTCAGGCCGCCTGCCCGCCGCGCCCGTTCACCCGTGCTCGCGTGGTGATCTTCGCCGGGGATCACGGCATCGTGGCGAAGGGCGTGTCCGCCCGCACTGCCGAGACGACGGCGCGGCTGTTCGGCACGCTGCTCGAGGGCGGCGGCGTGCCGAACGCGCTCGCGGCGGTCGCCGGAGCGAGCCTGCGCGTGGTCGACATCGCCGTGGACGCGGACACCGTCGACAAGGAATTCAAGGTACGCAAGGGATCCGGCTCGATCGACACCGAGGACGCGCTCAGCGAGGACGAGGTCGTCGCGGCGCTCAAGGCGGGCGCCGATCTCGCGAACGCCGAGGTCGACTCCGGTGCCGACCTGCTCATCGCGGGCGACCTCGGGGCGGGCGTCACCACCCCGTCGTCGGTGCTGGTCGCCGCGCTCACCGGGACCGAACCGGTCGCGGTCGTCGGCCGGGGTTCCGGGATCGACGACAACGCGTGGATGCGCAAGGCCGCCGCGATCCGCGACGCCCTGCGCCGCGCGCGGGCCGTGCTCACCGATCCGGTCGCGTTGCTGCGCACCTCCGGCGGCGCGGACCTGGCGGCGATGACCGGTTTCCTCGCTCAGGCGGCGGTCCGGCGGACCCCGGTCCTGCTCGACGGGCTCCCCGCGGCCGCCGCCGCACTGGTCGCCGAGGAACTCGCCCCCGGCGCCCGCTCGTGGTGGCTCGCGGCGCACCGCTGCGCCGAGCCGGCGCACGTGATCGCACTGGACCGGCTGAATCTCAGCCCGATCCTCGATCTGCACATCCGGCTCGGCGAAGCCTCCGGTGCGTTGACGGCGCTGCCGATCCTGCAGATGGCCACCCGGCTGCTGACCGACGTGGCATGAGTCAGGACAGCGGCTGCATCCAGTTGTGCGGGTCGGGGCGGGTGCCCTCCTGGATACCGGTGAGCTCGGCGCGCAGCTTCATGGTCCACTCGCCCGGCCCGCCGCCGTTGACCAGGAACTCGCCGTCCGCGTGCTTCACGCGGCCGACCGGCGTGATCACCGCGGCGGTGCCGCACGCGAACACCTCGGTCAGCTCGCCCGAGGCCGCCGCCTTCTCCCACTCCTCGGTGGAGATGCGGCGCTCCTCGATCGCGAGACCGGCGTCCTTGGCCAGCTGCAGCAGCGAGCTGCGGGTGACACCGGGCAGCAGCGACCCGCTCAGCTCGGGCGTGACCAGCTTCGCGCCGGCACCGGAGCCGAACACGAAGAACAGGTTCATTCCGCCCATCTCCTCGACCCACCGGCGTTCGGCCGCGTCGAGCCACACCACCTGGTCGCAGCCCTGCTCCACGGCCTGCGCCTGCGCGACGAAGGACGCCGCGTAGTTGCCCGCGCACTTGGCGGCGCCGGTGCCACCCGGGGCGGCCCGCACGTACTCGGTGGACAGCCACACGCTCACCGGCTGCACGCCGCCGCTGAAGTAGCTGCCCGCGGGCGAGCCGATGAGCATGTAGATGTACTCGCTCGCCGGCGCGTTCACGCCGAGCCCCACCGAGGTCGAGATCATGAACGGCCGCAGGTACAGCGTCTCGCCGGGAGTGCCGGGCACCCAGCGGTTGTCCACCGCGATCAGCTCGCGCAGCGACTCGACGAACAGCTCCTCGGGCAGTTCCGGCATCGCGAGCCGGCGGGCGGAGCTGCGGAACCGGGCCGCGTTGGCGTCCGGCCGGAACGCGGCGATGGTGCCGTCGGGCTGGCGGTAGGCCTTGAGGCCCTCGAAGATCGCCTGGCCGTAGTGCAGCACGGACGTGGCCGGGTCGAGCGTGATGGGCTCGTAGGCGCGGACCGCGCAGTCGTGCCAGCCGCGCTCGGCGCTGTAGGTCACCGTGACCATGTTGTCCGTGAAGTACGTCCCGAAGCCCGGGTTCGCCAGTACCTCGGCTACACGCTCCGCCGAAGCGGGAGTCGTGTTCGGGGTGCGGGTGAAGGGCATCGTGGTCGTCATCGGCTCAGAATAACTGTTTGTCGGACGTCCGAGAATCGGTCCTCCCCTACACTTGCCAGGTGACCACCAACAGCGTCTCCGCGGGCACCGGGTCCGACGTGCGCACCTTCCTGACCGCCGGATTGCTCACCTACGGCACCGGCGTGCTCATGCTGAACGGCTACATCCTGATCGGCGTGTTCGGGGCGATCCTCGGCCTCGTCGCGGGCGGGCTGTGCGTCCTGTGGTGGCGCAACAAGCACGACAAGGTGTTCCCGCGCGATCTGCCGGTCAAGTCGGTGGTCATCCTGGCGGTCGTCGACGTCGTGCTGACCGTGCTGGCGCCGCTGTTGATGTCCTAGCCACCGCGACCACCGCGACCACAGCCACCGCCAGCAGGAGGTAGACCGGCGGCAGCCACGCCAGCAGCGTGATCGCCAGCGCCGCCGTCACCACGGCCCGCACGTCACGCCGCCGCTGCGACAGGATCAGCAGGCTGGTCACGACCACCTCCGCGAGCGCGAGCGCGCCGGCCAGCAGCAGCGCCTGCGCCGGGTCCAGCAGGGCGGCACCCACCGCCGCGAGCACGCCACCCGCCACCGGCGGCAGTTCCCCGCGCGTGTCACGCAGGGCGGACAGCGCGGCCGGCACGGTCGCGATCACCACCACCCCGGCCAGCAGCGGCTCGATGTCCTGGCCGTCGACCGCGGCGAGCAGGTCGCGCATCGGCACCCCGGACAGCCCCAGCCGGACCGGGCCCAGCTGGTAGAGCGCGGCCGCGCACACCGCGAGCGCCACCCCGGCCGACCCCGCCAGCCACCAGTCCGGCCTCGACTCGCGGCGGTACAGCAGCGGGAAGATCACTCCCGCGGCCGCGAGCATCCCGGTCACGGCAGAGCCGTGTCCGTTGCCCCACTCGGGCGAGATCGCAAGGCACACCGCGACCAGCCCGGCTCCGGCGACGAGCAGGATGCCGAGGATCCACGCCCGCAGGAACCCCGGCACCGCCGCGCCCAGCGCCTCCGCGACGGTCACGACCAGCACGAAAGAGGCCGCGGCGAGCGCGGCGTTCCCTGGCACGAGGTAGGCGCCGAATACCGAGCCGAACACGGACAAGAGCCCAAGGCGAGACGCGAGCCGGGCGCCGCCGACGAGGGGTTCCGCGCGCGGTGGAACAGGTGCCGGCCGTGCGGCGCACCAGGCGAGCACGCCGGCGAGCAACACCCCCGCAGGCAGCCACCAGCCGGCCGCCATCGCGCCCACCGCGACCGCGATGAGCAACCCCGCGCCCAGCCGCACGCCCGCCACCTGCCTTTCTTTCCTCGCCGACCACTCATTAGCATGGCTCAGAATCACATCCGCCCCGTGCGCGAGGAGCCATAAGTGACCGTGCCGAAGTTTGCCCTGTACGAGAACGCCGAGACCGCGCTGGCCAGGAGCCGCGCCGAAGTCGTGGTGGTCGGCCTGCTCCAAGGCGAGAAGGCGGCAGTGCTCGCACCGGGCGCGGAGGCCGTGGACCAGGCTTTCGACGGCGCGCTCGAGAGCCTGCTCGCCTCGCTCGGCGCGAGCGGCAAGGCCGAGGAGATCGTCAAGCTGCCGACCATGGGCAAGCTCGACGCGGACGTCGTGCTGTCGGTCGGGCTCGGCAAGGCCGGTGCGGACGGTTCCGTCGCGCCCGAGCAGGTGCGCCGGGCGCTGGGCGCGGCCGCGCGCTCGCTGGCGGGCACCGCGCGGGCGCTGGTCTTCCCGTCCACTCTCGACCTGCATGCCGCGGTCGAGGGCACGGCGCTGGGCGCCTACAAGTTCACCGAGTACAAGTCCGAGCCGGGTGATGCCCCGGTCGGCGCCGTCGACTTCGTTCAGCCCGCCGACGGCGCCGCGCGCGCCCAAAAGGCCACGCTGAAGGCCGCGACCGCGATCGCCGGGTCCGTGACCATCGCGCGCGACCTCATCAACACCCCGCCGAACGACCTGTTCCCGGCCTCGTTCGCCGAGCGCGCGCGGAAACTGGCCGAGGCCAACGACCTCGAGTTCGACGTGCTCGACGAGAAAGCCTTGAAGCGCAAGGGTTTCGGCGGCATTCTCGGCGTCGGAGGCGGGTCATCGCGGCCGCCGCGGCTGCTGCGCGTGAGCTACCGGGGCCCGAAGGCGGCGAAGAAGGTCGCGCTGGTGGGCAAGGGCATCACCTTCGACTCGGGCGGCATCTCGATCAAGCCCGCGGCGAACATGGACCAGATGACTTCCGACATGTCCGGCGCCGCGGCGGTGCTCGCGTCGGTCGTGCTCGCGGCGAAGCTCAGGTACCCGCTCGAGGTGACGGCGCACATCCCGCTCGCGGAGAACATGCCCTCCGGCACCTCGTACCGGCCGGGTGACGTGCTGAGCATGTACGGCGGCAAGACCGTCGAGGTGCTCAACACCGACGCCGAAGGCCGCCTGGTGCTGGCCGACGCGATCGTGCGGGCCGCCGAGGAGGACCCCGACTACCTGGTCGAGACCTCGACGCTGACCGGCGCGCAGGTCGTGTCGCTGGGCAACCGCACCGCCGGGATCATGGGGTCGGACGAGTTCCGCGACCGGGTGGCCGCGATCGCGCAGGCCACGGGCGAGGGCGGCTGGCCGATGCCGCTGCCCGAGGAACTTCGCGGCGACCTCGACTCGAAGCTCGCGGACCTGACCAACGTCACCGGGCACCGCTGGGGCGGCATGCTCGCCGCGGGAATCTTCCTGCGCGAGTTCGTCGCCGACGGGCTCCCCTGGGCGCATATCGATCTCGCGGGCCCGGCGTACAACACGGGCGCGCCGTGGGGCTACACCGCCAAGGGCGGCACCGGTGTGCCGGTGCGCACCATCGCGGCGATCATGGCGGACATCGCCGACCAGGGCTGAGCGGGGGCGTGGGCGTTACTGCTGGGACTTCTTCCTGCGCTGGGTGTACTCGCGCATGCGGTTGGGATAGCCGATCTTGGCGACCTCGTACACGGGGATGCCGCGTTTGCGGCCGAACCGCTGGGCCTCGTCGAGGCTGCCGATACGGCGGCGGGTCCACTCCCCGTCATGCGCGATGAGCACCACCGTGGTCTCGGTGACACTCGTGCGGGGCTCCACATAGGCCTCGACCCCGTGGCGCGCGGCCGCCCATGCCTCCAGGTGCCGGGTGTCACTGTCACTCGGTCCGCGCACCACTCCTGGCCTGCGTTTCCTGCGCAGGGAGTCGAACAGACCCACCTCGACCACCTCATCTCCGACCGTTTCCACCCACCATTATCCCGGTGACCGCGACTGCGCCGAGTACTGTGCCGTTCGTTACCAATCCGACCACAGTCACGGCTATCCGGCCTGCGTAGCAACGGTTACGCGCTGCTCGGGGTCCGCCTACTTTTGATCGGATCGGTAACACACCCGGCTACCTCGCAGGCGGGAAGTCCCTAGTGACAAGATGATGAGGGCCAAGACGTAATGCGACGTTGAGACGATGCTCTTCAAGGAGAAATGACGTGACCGACGCTGGCGCCGACCTGGTGATCCTCGGTGGCGGATCCGGCGGCTACGCCGCGGCCTTCCGCGCGGCGGAGCTGGGCCTTTCCGTGATCCTCGTGGAGAAGGACAAACTGGGCGGCACCTGTCTGCACCGTGGCTGCATCCCCACCAAGGCGCTGCTGCACGCGGCCGAGGTCGCGGACACGGCACGCGAGGGCGAGCAGTTCGGCGTCAAGACCACCCTCGAGGGCATCGACATCGCGGGCGTCAACAAGTACAAGGACCAGATCATCTCGCGCCTCTACAAGGGGCTGCAGGGTCTGGCCAAGGCACACGAGGTCAGCCTCGTCGAAGGCACCGGCACGTTCGTCGGCGGCACCACCGTCGAGGTCGACGGCCGGCGCTACACGGGCAAGAACCTGCTGCTCGCCACCGGTTCCTACTCCAAGACCCTGCCGGGCCTCGAACTGGGCGGCCGCATCATCGCCAGCGAGGACGCGCTGTCGCTGGACTACATCCCGGAGAAGGTCGTCGTGCTCGGCGGCGGCGTGATCGGCGTCGAGTTCGCCAGCGTCTGGGCCTCGTTCGGCGTCGACGTGACCATTGTGGAAGCACTGCCGCGGCTGGTGCCCAACGAGGACGAGTTCGCGTCCAAGCAGCTGGAGCGGGCCTTCCGCCGTCGCAAGATCGCCTTCAAGACCGGCGTGAAGTTCACCGGCGCGAAGCAGGACGAAAACCGCGTGAGCCTGTCCCTGGAGTCCGGCGAGACGCTCGAGGCCGACCTGCTCCTGGTCGCAGTCGGCCGCGGCCCCAACACCGCGGGCCACGGCTACGAGGAGGCCGGCGTCAAGATGGAGCGCGGGTTCGTCCTCACCGACGACCGGCTGCGCACCAACCTGCCAAATGTCTACGCCGTCGGCGACATCGTGCGGGGCCTGCAGCTCGCGCACCGCGGGTTCGCCCAGGGCATCTTCATCGCCGAGGAGATCGCGGGCCTCGACCCGCGCGTGATCGACGAGTCCGGCATCCCGCGGGTCACCTACTCGCACCCGGAGGTCGCCTCCGTCGGGCTGACCGAAGCCGCCGCGAAGGACAAGTACGGCTCCGGGGTCACCACCTTCACCTACGACCTCGCGGGCAACGGCAAGAGCCAGATCCTCAAGACCGCCGGTGCCGTGAAGCTGGTCCGGGCGCCGGACGGTCCGGTCGTCGGCCTGCACCTGGTCGGGGACCGGGTCGGCGAGCTGATCGGCGAAGCCCAGCTGATCTACAACTGGGAGGCGTTCCCGGAGGACGTCGCCCCGCTCATCCACGCACACCCGACCCAGACCGAGGCCCTCGGCGAAGCACACCTTGCCCTGGCTGGCAAGCCGCTGCACGTGCACAGCTGACGCGAACCTCTACCGCCGCAACCACAGCAACAAGATTCACAAGGGAGTCAGCGAACGATGGCCTACTCCGTCACATTGCCGGAGCTCGGGGAGAGCGTCACGGAGGGCACCGTCACGCGGTGGCTGAAGCAGGAAGGTGACACCGTCTCGGTCGACGAGCC
>DASZUO010000265.1:0-29240 GCA_035547575.1 Amycolatopsis sp.
TACTCGTCCTCCGCTAGGCCCAGTTCCAGATATGGCTGCGGCGTGCCGGGGGTTTCGGCGGCGTGCGCGGTCGTGTCGATGACCAGGGTTTCCGTCACGGTTCAAGGATACGTACGGCCGCCGACCGCCCGAAAATCGGTCGCCCCGGACAAAGGAGGCCCATACCGTTTCAGGAATGCGCCTGCCTTCCCGGCTCACCCCGCTGCGGTATCTCGCGGCGGTGCTGCGGGCGCGGCCGTGGCTGGCCGCGGCCGCCTGCGTGCTGGGCTCGGTCTGCTATCTGCCTGGCGCGCTGCTGCCGCTGGTGATCGGCGACACGATCGAAGCCATCGGCGCGCACCGGCCCGTTGCCGGGCAACTCGTGCTGATCGTGCTGCTGGGCGTGCTCCAGGCCGGGTTCGGCGCCGCGACGGTCTTCGCCGGGCACACGATGTGGATCCACGGCGCGGCGGCCACCCAACGGATCGTGGCCGAGCACACAGCCCGGCTCGGAGCCTCGCTGCGCGCGCAGGCCACGACCGGCGACGTGATGGCGCTCTCCTCGTCGGACATCAACCACATCGGCAACGCGTTCGAGGTCGGCGGGCGGCTCGTCGGTTCCGTGGTGGCGTTCCTCACCATCGGCATCACGTTGCTGTTCACCTCGCCACTGCTCGGCGCGGTCGCGCTGGTCGGGATACCGCTGGCGGTGCTGAGCATGGGCAAGCTGATCGAGCCGCTGCACCGGCGCAAGGGGGCGCAGCGCGAGCAGCTGTCGGAAGTAAACGCACTCGCCGCGGACATCGTCTCGGGGCTGCGGATCCTGCGCGGCATCGGCGGTGAGCGACAGTTCCTCGGCCGGTTCCACGACGCGAGCCAGCGGGTCCGGGGCGCGGGTATCGAGGTCGCGCGCAGCGAGTCGTGGCTGGCGGGTGCCGAGGTGCTGTTGCCCGGCCTCATCACCGTGCTGATCACCTGGCTCGGGGCGCGGCTGGTGGCGGCCGGCACGATCGACATCGGCGAGCTGGTCACGTTCTACACGGCGTCCGCCTTCCTGGTCGTGCCGGTGGGCACGGCCACCGAGGCGATCGAGGCGCTGGCCTCCGCGCTGGTGTCGGCCGCGAAGGTGTGCGGCGTGCTGAGCCTGAAGCCGGTGCTCACCCTCCCGGCCGAACCGGTCGCGCTGCCCGAGGGGCCGCTGGAGCTGCACGACACGCGCACCGGGTTCACCATGATCGCGGGCAAGCTGACCGTGATCGACGCGGGCCGCGGCGCCGAGGAGCTGGCCGCGCGGCTGGCGCGCTTCTCGGGCGAGCCGGGTGAGCGCGTGCTGGTGTCGGGCGTGCCCGCGGACCGGGTCGCGCTGGCGGAGCTGCGCCGCCGGGTCGTCTACGCGCACAACCAGGACCTGTGGTTCTCCGGCATCCTGCGCGACCAGCTGGTGCCGGCGGAGCGGGCCGAGCGCGCGCTGTGGGCCGCCGACGCCGGGGACATCGTGGCGGGGTTTCCCGACGGGATGGCCGAGCTGATCGGCGAGCGTGGCCGCGAGGTGTCCGGCGGCCAGCGGCAGCGGCTGAACCTGGCTCGCGCGCTGGCGCTGGACGCGGACGTGCTGCTGCTGGACGAGCCGACGTCCGCGGTGGACACGCACACCGAGGCCCGGATCACCGAGCGGGTCGGGCAGCTGCGGCGCGGAAAAACGACGGTCGTGTTCGCGGAGAGTCCACTGTGGATGCACGTGGCGGACGAGGTGATCACATGCCGGTGAGACTGCCGTTGGCGACCGGGCGGGCGGCGAGGGCGTGGGCGGCGGCGACCTGGCGCACCCACCGGCGCGCCTTCCTGATGGTGGGCGGGCTCTACGGACTCGCGGCGATCGCGGGGCTCGCCGGTCCGCAGATCCTCGGCCACCTGGTGGATTCCGTGGCGGGCGGGAACGTGCACATCGAACTGCTCGTGCTGGTGTTCGTCGTGCTGCTCGTGGTGCAGGCCTGGATGAAGCGAACCGCGCGCGTGCGCGCCGGAATGCTCGGTGAGCAGGTGCTGGCCGAGACGCGGGAGTCGTTCGTGGCGCAGGCGTTGCGGCTGCCGCTGGGCACGGTCGAGGCCGCGGGCACGGGTGACCTGCTCAGCCGCGCGACCACCGACGCCGACCGGATCGACTTCGCGGTCCGCAACGCGGCACCGGAGATCGCGGTCGCGCTGAGCACCATCGCGCTGACCATCGGCGCGATGGTGCTGACCTCGCCGCTGCTGTCGACGGCGCTGCTGATCATCGTGCCGTTGCTGTTCTTCGTCACTCGCTGGTACGTCCGGCGCGTACCGTCCACAGTGGAGCGAATGCTGGACTCGTGGGCGGACGTGCAGAGCGGGCTGCACGAGACGGCCGACGGCGCGCGCACCGCGGAGGCGCTCGGCCTGATCGAGCGCCGGGTCCGGCACGGCCGCCGGGCGCTGGGCAACGCCGTGGCCGGCGAGCGCGAGTTGCGGGGCCTGCACACGACGTGGGTGCCGTGGCTGATGCTGTGCCAGGTGCTGCCCATCGCGGTCCTGCTCGCGCTCGGCGCGTGGGCCTACGCGGACGGCCGGGTCGGACTCGGCACCGTCACCACGATGGTCGTCTACTTCCAGGCGCTGGCCGGGCCGATGGAGGAAATGCTGTGGTGGCTCGAGGACGTGCAGGTCTCCGCGACGGCGGTGCGGCGCGTACTGGGCGTCCAGGGCATCGACGGCGTCGTGCACGGCCAGGCTCCGCGTGGCCGGGAGATCGTGGTGCGGGACGTGCGCTACGGCTACTCGGCGGGCCGTGAGGTGCTGCACGGGATCGATCTGCGGGTGCCGCCGGGGCAGCGGCTCGCGATCGTCGGGCCGTCGGGCGCGGGCAAGTCCACGCTCGGCCGGCTGCTCGCCGGGGTCGCCGCGCCCGGGTCGGGATCGGTGACTGTCGGCGGGGCGGAGGTGTCCGGGCTCGCGCAGGATGTGCTGCGGGGCGAGGTGTTGCTGCTGACCCAGGAGCACCACGTGTTCGCAGGCACGCTGCGGGAGAACCTGACCCTGCCGGCCGGTACCTGGAGCGACGCCGACCTGCTGCGCGCGCTGCGGTCGGTCGGGCTGCGGGAGTGGCTGGGCACGCGGCCCGACGGCCTCGACACTCGTCTCGGGGCGGGCGCCGTCGCCGGGCCCGCCGCGACGGCGCAGCAACTCGCGCTGGCCCGCGTTGTGCTGGCGGACCCGCACACGGTGGTGCTGGACGAGGCGACGTCGCTGCTGGACACGTCGTCGGCGCGCCACCTCGAACGGTCGCTGACCAGCGTGCTCGAAGGTCGCACGGTGATCGCGATCGCGCACCGCCTGCACACGGCGGCCGCCGCCGACCGCGTGGCGGTGCTCGAGGACGGCCGGATCACCGAACTCGGCCCGCACGAGGAGCTGCTCGCCGCCGGCGGCCCGTACTCCCGGCTGGTCGCCGCGGCGGCGGGATGACGTCGAAAAAAAACGGCAGACGATGTCGAGAACCCGTGGCCCGCTCCGTCCCCGTGGTGAATGTGACCACAATGGGTCGCACCAGTACCGAGGAGAACACGATGGCCAAGTACCTGCTGCTCAAGCACTACCGCGGCGCCCCCAGCGCGGTCAACGACGTGCCGATGGACCAGTGGACGCCGGAGGAGATCTCGGACCACATCAAGTACATGAACGACTTCGCGGCCCGCCTCGAGAAGACCGGCGAGTTCGTCGACGGTCAGGCGCTGGCCCCCGAGGGGACCTTCGTCCGGTACGACGGTGAAGGGCGCCCGCCGGTCACCGACGGCCCGTTCGCCGAGACCAAGGACCTCATCGCCGGCTGGATGGTGATCGACGTCGACAGCTACGAGCGTGCCGTGGAGCTGGCCGGGGAACTGTCGGCCGCGCCCGGAGCGGGGGGCAAGCCGATCCACGAGTGGCTCGAACTGCGCCCGTTCCTGACCGAGCCCCCCACCGTCACGGAGTGACCACTCAGCTGGATGAGGCCCTGCTCCGGAGCCGCACGCCGAACGTCCTCGGAATCCTCGTCCGCCGCGGAGCCGACTTCGCGGCGGCCGAGGATGCCGTGCAGGATGCGCTGGTCGAGGCGCTCCGTGTGTGGCCGGCCGATCCCCCGCGGGACCCGAAAGGCTGGCTGGTCACCGCGGCCTGGCGCAAATTCCTCGACGTGACCCGTGCGGACACGGCTCGCCGCCGGCGGGAGACCGTCATGGACGAGGAGCCGGCGGCCGGCGCCGCACCAGCCGTCGACGACACGCTCCAGCTCTACTTCCTGTGCGCCCACCCGTCTTTGACACCGTCGTCCGCGGTCGCGCTCACCTTGCGTGCTGTCGGCGGGCTGACCACCCGGCAGATCGCCCAGGCCTACCTGGTGCCGGAGGCGACAATGGCGCAGCGCATCAGCCGCGCCAAGCGCACCGTCTCCGGTGTGCGGTTCGACCAGCCCGGCGACGTCGCCACCGTGCTGCGCGTCCTCTACCTGGTCTTCAACGAGGGCTACTCCGGCGACGTCGACCTCGCCGCCGAGGCCATCCGGCTCACCCGGCAGCTCGCCGCGGCGATCGACCACCCCGAGGTGGCGGGGCTGCTCGCCCTCATGCTGCTCCACCACGCCCGGCGGGCCACCCGGACCGCTTCGGACGGGAGCCTGGTGCCGCTCGCCGAGCAGGACCGCGGCAGGTGGGACGCCGCGTCGATCGCCGAGGGCGTCGAAATCCTGCAAGCGGCGCTGGCGCGCGACCGGCTGGGCGAGTTCCAGGCGCAGGCCGCCATCGCGGCGCTGCACGCCGACGCGCCCACCGCGCAGGAGACCGACTGGGTGCAGATCGTCGAGTGGTATGACGAACTCGCGCGGCTGACCGACAGCCCGGTGGTCCGGCTCAACCGCGCGGTGGCCGTCGGCGAGGCGGACGGACCTCGCGCCGGGCTGGCGGCACTCGCCGAGCTGGACGACTCGCTGCCCCGGTACGCCGCGGTGGCGGCATACCTCCACGAGCGTGACGGCGACCTGGCGACGGCGGCCCGGCTCTACGCCGAGGCGGCGCGGCAGGCACCCAACCTCGCCGAACGCAACCACCTGACACGCCAGGCCGCCCGGCTCAACGCCAGCCGAAGCGGCTGACTCGGCCAGGGGGCTACGCGCTGGCGACCAGCGCGTCGACCGCCGAGTAGAAGATCCCGAGGCCGTCGTCGGACGGCCCGGTCAGCGCGTCGATCGCGTGTTCCGGGTGCGGCATCAGGCCGACCACGCGGCCGTTGGCGCTGGCGATGCCGGCGATGTCGTTGCGCGAGCCGTTCGGGTTCTCGCCCACGTACCGGAACACCACCCGGCCCTCGCCCTCGAGCTCGTCCAAAGTGGACTGGTCGGCGACGTAGCCACCCTCGCCGGACTTGAGCGGGACGAGGATCTCGGCGCCCTTGTCGTAGCGGCTGCTCCACGCGGTGGCGTTGTTCTCCACACGCAGCCACTGGTCCCGGCACACGAAGTGCAGCTTCTTGTTGCGCACCAGCGCGCCCGGCAGCAACCCGGCCTCGCACAGGATCTGGAAGCCGTTGCAGATGCCCAGCACCGGCATGCCCTTGCCGGCCGCCTCGACCACGGAGTTCATCACCGGGGCGAACCGGGCGATCGCGCCGCAGCGCAGGTAGTCGCCGTAGGAAAAGCCGCCTGGCACGATGACCGCGTCGACGCCATGCAGGTCCTCGTCCGCGTGCCACAGCGACACCGCGTCGGCGTCCGCGTAGCGCGCCGCGCGTGCCGCGTCGACGTCGTCGAGCGTGCCGGGGAACGTGATCACACCGATCTTCACGAGACCCTCCGCATCCTGCGGGACACCCGCACCCGGTCGGCAGTCGCGAGCGGGGCTTCGCCATTGTCGCTCACGCCAGCCTCCGTACGGTCCATTCCTCGATCACCGGGTTGGCCAGGAAGCCCTCGGCGATCTTGGCGAGCGTCTCGTCGTCGACCGAATCGTCGACCTCCAGCTCGAAGTGCTTGCCCTGCCGCACCTCGAGGACTCCGGTGAAGCCGAGGCGGGGCAGGGCCCCTGCCACGGCCTGGCCTTGCGGGTCCAGGATCTCGGGCTTGGGCATGACGTCGACCACGACTCGGGCCACGGGGTTCGCTCCCAGGTATGCGCAGGTAGGCGGTACCCCTAGAGGTTACAGGGCCGCTTACGGCACCACCTGAACGGAGTCGCCCGGCTGCAGCGTCTGGTAGAACTTCACCGCCGCCGGGTGGGACAGGTGCACGCACCCGTGCGACTGCACGCGGAGGCTGCCCTCGTGGAACGCCACCCCGGTGTTGGTGAAGAACACCGAGTAGGGCATCGGCCCGTTGAACTGCTTGCTGTAGTGGTCGATGTCCTTGTACTGGACCGTGAACCGGCCCTTCGGCGTCGGGTACGCCGGTTTCCCGGTCGTGACCGGCACCGGTCCGTAGGTGACCCGGCCCGCGTTCATCAGCCAGGCCTGGTTCGTGTGCAGTTGCAGGCAGGCCCGCGCCTTGGCGTCACACGGCGTCGGCGACGCCTCGGCGGTCGCCGCCGTGGCGAAGCCGAGCGCACCGATCGCCGCAGCTCCCGCCACGGTCGCGGTGACTTTTCGCAAGATAGTCATGCATCTTGGTTACCCCTTGACGCGCCGCCCATGCATCGCGGTGACGAGCTTGCTCACCAGCTTGTCGGTCCTCCTCGTCCGGGTGAACGACGTGAGCTTGATCGGCACCGCGAACCGCTGCCGCGCCACGGCCTTCGGGCGCGCGAACTCGCGCAGTCCCTCAGGCCCGTGGATGCGCCCGAACCCCGAGTCACCGACCCCGCCGAAAGGCAGCGACGCCACTCCGGCGAACGAGAACGGCGCGTTGATCGAGGTCATGCCGACACGCAGGCCCTCGGCGATGCGCGGGCCGTCGTGCTGGGAGAACACCGTCGAGCCCAGGCCGTAGCGTGTCGCGTTCGCCTTCCTGACGGCCTCGTCCATGTCGCGGACCCTCGCGATGGTCACGGTCGGGCCGAACGTCTCCTCCTGCACCGCGTCGGCGTCCTCGGGGACGTCGACCAGCACCGTCGGCTCGACGAACCTGTCGCCGACCTCGCCGCCGGTGACCGCGCGCCCGCCGCGGGCCAGCGCGTCGGCGATGTGCTCACGCACCACGTCGAGTTGGCCGGGCATGGTCATCGGGCCGTACTGCTTGCCCGGCTCGACCTTCGAGGTCAGCGTGACCACCTTGTCCAGGAACCGGTCGTACACCCGTTCGTGCACGTAGACGCGCTCGACGCCGATGCAGGTCTGGCCGGAGTTGGAGAACGCGCCCCACACGGCGGCATCGGCGGCCGCGTCGAGGTCGGCATCGGCGTCCACCAGCAGCGCGTCCTTGCCACCGGCTTCGATGACCACGGGCGTGAGCGTCTCCGCGGCCTTGGCCATGATCTTCTTGCCGGTGGCCGTCGATCCGGTGAAGGCGATCTTGTCCACGCCCGCTCCCACCAGCGCGGCGCCGGTCTCGCCGAACCCGGTGACCAGCTGGAACACCGGGTGCTCTGGCACGGCCTCGGCGAACGCGTCGACGAGCCATTTCCCGACACCCGGCGTGTACTCGCTCGGCTTGAACACGACCGCGTTCCCCGCCGCGAGCGCGTAGGTGATCGAGCCCAGCGGCGTGTACACCGGGTAGTTCCACGGTCCGATCACGCCGACCACACCGAGCGGCACGTACTCGACCGTCGCGGTGTGGTTGGACAGCAGCATCCCGGCCGAACGCCGCCGGCGGCCCAGCACCTTGGGTGCGTGCTTCGCGGCCCAGGCGATGTGCTCGACGGCCAGCACGACCTCGAGTTGCGCGTCACCGTGCGGTTTGCCCGTTTCCCGCTGCACAACGCCACACAGGTCGGCCATCCGCCGCGTGATGACCGCGTTCCACCGGCGCAGCCGTTCCCGGCGCCCCTCGAAGCCGAGCGCGGCCCACCAGGCCGCCGCGACGCGTGCCCGCTCGACGGCCTGCCGGACCTGGTCCGGCGTGTGCGCCGGATAGGTCCCGGCCACCTCGCCGGTCGCCGGGTCCAGCGAGTCGAAGGTCTCCATCTCCGGCCTCCCTACTGGTGAGTACGACTAGGATGGCACACGCGGCCGACTCGTGTGAGGAGCGAACAGATGCGACTTGTCCACTATGGACATGCGTGCGTACTGCTGGAGACCGGCACCGCACGGATTCTCCTTGACCCAGGGGCGTTTTCCGCGGGTTTCGACGCCGAGCGTGACCTCGATGCGGTGCTGGTCACGCATCAGCACTTCGACCACATCGACGCGGAGAAGCTGCCCGCGCTGCTGAAAGCCAATCCGCAGGCGAAGCTGATCGTCGACCCTGGCTCCGAGGAGACCGTCACCAAGCTCGGCCTGGACTTCGAGATCGTGCGGCCCGGCGACTCGTTCGAGGTGAACGGCACGGTGGTCGACGTCGTCGGCGGGCAGCACGCCGTGATCCACTCCGACATCCCGATCGTGCCGAACGTCGGCTACCTGTTCGAGCACGGCGCCTTCTATCACCCCGGTGACTCGTTCTACGTGCCGGAACAGAAGGTCGACGTGCTCGGCCTGCCGACCGGCGCGCCGTGGCTCAAGGCCGGCGAGGCCGTGGACTTCCTGCGCGAGGTCGCGCCGCGGGTGGCCGTGCCGATCCACGAGGCGGTGCTCGCGAACCCGGCCATGCACTACGGGTTGTTCACCAACCTGGCGCCGGAGGGCACCGAGGTGCGCGTCGCGCCACGCGGCGAGGCCGCCAAGCTCTGATACGTCGAGCCGAAGGCCCCGTTCTCCAGTGCCACGTCGACCGCGTCGAGCAGCGCCTGCCGGAGACCGGGCCGGGCGAGGTCGGCCGCGTGCACGCCGAGCCGCACCAGACCGCCGCGCCGGGCGGCCCGCGCCGCGGCGAGCACCAGCGCGAAACAGCGCACGGTCTCGGTGCGCTGCTGGCTCGAGAACTCCTGCAGCCGCGCTCGGTGCACCGCGCCGGTGCGCAGGTCGTGCACCGCGACGAGGTCGGCGCAGAACCGGAAACCCTGGCCCCGCAACGCTTCCAGTGTGCCGCGCGAGGCCAGCCAGCGCGGCGGGGCGAACCCGTCGGCGACGAGCCCGGCCCGGTCGAGCGCGGCCTGCGCGGCGATCAGCCGCAGCCGCGCCTCGTGTGCGGGCAGCGCCGCGAACTCGGCCTTGCGCCCGAACTTGACGGCCCGGTGCGACGGCGGGATGCGGTGGTCATAGCCGTGCAGGAGCAGTCCGTCGCCGCGGCTCGTGCGGGCGCGGATCCACTCGGTCACGGTGCCGTCGACGCGCGGGTCGAACAGCAGCGACAGCGGGACCTTGCGATGGTCGAGTTCCGCCGCGACATCGGCGCAGCGGTGCAGTGTCCGGGGGCCGATGCCGGACAGCGAGACCAGCAGACGGGCGTCCATAACACGTATTAGGCCAGCCCGAGATGACCCTCCGCTTACCCTCGGGTGACACTCCGCCTAAAGGTGTGGTCAAAGAATGGGCGCCGGGACGTAGTTCGTCGCCTCCGGGAAGCGGCTGAGCACCGCCTCGACCTGCTTCGCGACGGTCGCGACCTGTGCGGGGGCGACACCGGTGAACGACAGCCGGTCGGCCAGCAGCCGGTCCAAATCCTCCCGGGTCAGCGGCAGCCGCGAATCCGCGGCGAGCCGGTCCAGCAGGTCGTTCTCGGTCAGCCCGCGCTCGCGCATTTCGAGCGCGACCGACACGGCGTTCTCCTTGATCGCCTCGTGCGCGGTCTCGCGCCCCACCCCCGCGCGCACGGCCGCCATCAGCACCTTCGTGGTGGCAAGGAACGGCAGGTAGCGGTCGAGTTCGCGCGCCACGACCGCCGGGAAGGCGCCGAACTCGTTCAGCACGGTCAGGAACGTCTCCAGCAGCCCGTCGAGCGCGAAGAACGCGTCCGGCAGCGCGACCCGGCGCACCACCGAATCGGACACGTCGCCCTCGTTCCACTGGTCGCCCGCCAGTTCGCCGATCATCGACAAGTGGCCGCGCAGCACGACCGCGAGCCCGTTGACCCGCTCGCACGAGCGCGTGTTCATCTTGTGCGGCATCGCCGACGAGCCGACCTGGCCGGGCTTGAAGCCCTCGGTGACCAGTTCGTGGCCTGCCATCAGGCGGATGGTCTTGGCGAGGCTGGACGGCGCCGCCGCAACCTGGACGAGCGTGGAGACCACGTCGAAGTCGAGCGAGCGCGGGTACACCTGGCCGACGCTGGTGAACGTCCGCGAGAACCCGAGGTGCTCGGCGATCCGCCGCTCCAGTAGATCGAGCGTCCCTTCGTTGCCCAGGAGATCGAGCATGTCCTGCGCGGTCCCGACCGGTCCCTTGATCCCGCGCAGCGGGTAGCGGCCGATCAGCTCGTCCAGCCGCTCGAACGCGACCAGCAGTTCGTCGGTGGCGGTGGCGAACCGCTTGCCCAGCGTCGTGGCCTGCGCGGCGACGTTGTGCGAACGGCCCGCCATCACCAGGTCGGAGTGCTCGACGGCGAGCGCGGCCAGCTTGGCCAG
This sequence comes from Amycolatopsis sp., assembly GCA_035547575.1. Taxonomy (GTDB): domain Bacteria; phylum Actinomycetota; class Actinomycetes; order Mycobacteriales; family Pseudonocardiaceae; genus Amycolatopsis_E. The sequence continues at coordinate 10,563 of DASZUO010000265.1, forward strand.
CACGGCCGCAACACGGCCACGGACCAGCTCCAGCGACCGGCGGATCTGCAACTGCTCGACGTTCTCGGTCAGGTCGCGCGAGGTCATGCCCTTGTGCACGTGCTCGTGCCCGGCCAGCGCGTTGAACTCCTCGATGCGCGCCTTCACGTCGTGCCGGGTGACCCGCTCCCGCTCGGCGATCGAGGCCAGGTCCACCCGCGGGAGGACACGCTCGTAGTCCTCGAGGACCCCGTCCGGGACCTCGACCCCCAGCTCCCGCTGCGCCCGCAGCACCGCCAGCCACAACTCGCGCTCGAGCGTGACCTTCCGTTCCGGCGACCACAGGGCGATGAGGTCGGTGGACGCGTAACGCGAGGCGAGCACGTTGGGGATGCTGGGTTTGGTCACGGTTCGAGCGTACTGGTCAGAACGAGAGGTTCGGATCGGTGGCCAGCTGCAGGAACACCGCCTCGGGGATCTCCGGCCACGGCTTCGCGTCCTCCCGCCACCGGTTCACCTCGATGATGCTGCCGTCGGTGCGGAAGTGCGCAGCGATCAGGAACGAGCCGCCCGGGTTGGTGAACAGGGTGGTGCTGCCGTCGGGCAGGGTCTGCCGCTCATAGCAGTTGCTGTGCGCGCAGAAGGTGTCCACCGATTCGCTGTGGTCCTTCGAGGTCACGACCAGCTCGAGCGGGTTCGGATGCCCGGCGACCGCGACCCGGACCCCCAGGATCGGATCGCCTTCGCGCGCACCCGAGCCCGTCACCGACTCGATCCGCACACCCTTGAGCACCTGCGGCAGATGCCGCTTCTCGTACTCCACCAGTTCCGCCTCGCGGCGGCTCGGCGCCGGCATCCCGGACACGGTGACCGTGACCGTCGCCGCCGGGGGCGCCGGCGCGGCCGCGACCGGATCCGCACCTCCGCCCTGCTTGCGCTGCGCGAAGATCACGGCGGCCGCGGCGATCGCCACCACCGCGACGCCGGTCGTGGCGACCGCCCATCGCCGGTGCGTTTCCCGCTTGGCGCGGGCGATCAGGCGGTCGGGGTCGATGGTCAGCGGCGGTTCGTCCAGCACGGCCGCGCGGAGGGCGCGGCCGAGTTCCTGCTCGTTCATGCTGTCCTCAGCTCCTTCCCGGCGTCCAGCACCTTCGCGAGTGTGGCGAGCCCACGGGCGGTCTGGCTCTTGACATTGCCTTCCGAACACCCCAGTACCGCGGCCGTCTCGGCGACCGACAGCTCGTCGAAGTACCGCAGCACGAGCACGGCGCGCTGTTTCGGCGGTACTTCCAGCAGCCCGCGCTGCACGACGGTCTTCGCCCACGCCCGCTCGGTGCCGTGCGCCGGGTCGAGCCCGGCGTCGGCGACGTCCGGCACCGAGCCGTGCCGGCGTTCGCGGCGACGCCACGGCTTGCGCTTCTCGTCCAACCACGTTCGCAGCAGTGTCTTGCGGACGTAGGCGTGCAACACACCCGCGTCGCGCAGCTTCGGCCAGGCCCGGTAGATCTTGATGAGCGTCGTCTGCGTCAGGTCTTCCGCGAGATGCCAGTCACCGCACAGCAGGTAGGCGAACCGGCGCAGGCCGGCGGCCTCGGTGGTGGCGAGGTCGCGGAAGGCCGATTCGGCCGGGTCGTCCATCGGCGCCCCCTTTCACCCATTCCTTACGACGGGGACGGCGCCGGGGTTGCACCGTCAGCTCAACGCGTCGTGCAGCATCGTGCGGGCCACCGCTCGCGGGTCGGGATCGACCTCGATCAGCGCGTTGACCACGGCGCCGTCGACGAGCGCGATGATCTCGCCGAGCCGTTTCGCGCTCAGTGGCTTGCCGGAGCGGGCGAAGATCTCGGTGAGGAGTTCGTGGAACTCGGCTTGCATCGCGCGCATCACCGGACGCAGGTACGGCCGCCGTCCGGTGGTGACGAGCCGCTCGTAGCGCAGCAGCACCGAGTCGAAGTCCCTGTCCTCGCCGAGCAGTTGGTCGAGCACGATCTCCACCAGTGCGGCCACGTCGCGATGCTCGGCGCCCAGTGCCGCGAGCTGCGCCTTGCCCTCGTCGAGGTCGACGCGGCACCGGTGCGCGACGGCGGCGGTGACCAGGTCGTCGAGCGAGTCGAAGTAGTAGGTGGTCGAGGCGAGCGGCAGCCCGGCGCGTTCAGCGACCGCGCGATGCCGGATGGCGTCGAAACCGCCTTCGAGAAGCAGGTCGGCCGCGGCCTCGACCAGCGCCGCACGCCTGCGCTCACCCTTGGGTGTGCTCGCGGCGGCTGTCATGACCGCAATCTTAGAAACGCCCGGCCAGCGCGTGCGCGATCCGGGCCAGCTGCGACTCCAGCGGCGGCGCGCTGCCCGCGTCGGGCGTGCTGAGCACCACGAGCGAGCCGCCGCTCGCGGTTCGCTGCTCGGCCAGCACCGTGCCGTCGTCGAACGGGTTCAGCGCGAACGACGACGGGAAGACGGTCACCGAGACGAAACCGCTGCGCCCACCGTCGGTCACGTGGAACCCCGCCGACCGGGCGTCGGGGGTGCACACCCGGCCGGGTGCCGGGGCGCCGGACGCGGGAAGCTCGGCGGCGAGGGCGGTGGCCAGGCCCTGGTCGACCGTGTCGCACCCGGACGTGCTTTCGGCGCGAGGCCCGTGCGGAGCCGCCGGCGCCAGCACCGGCTGCTGCGCGTTGTGCGTCTCGGAGCCGCCGAAGTAGGTGGCCGCGGCGACCCCGGCAGCGCCCAGCAGCACGACGACGCACGCGGCGACAGCGAGCAGCGCCGAACGGCGGCGCTTGGTCGCCCGCGCGGAGGCTTTCGTGACGTCCGTCAGGGTGAACCCGGACGCGGGCGGGTCGCCGGGAGCCGACCGGAACAAGGTGGTCAGGTCCTTCTCATCCACCCGTCTCCACCTCCTCGCCGATTGCCTCCCGCAGGCGGGTGAGCCCGCGAGCCGTCTGGCTCTTCACGTTTCCCTCGCTGCACCCGAGCACTTTCGCCACCCCGGCCACGTCGAGGCCCTCGAAGTAGCGCAGCACCAGCACCGCGCGTTGTTTCGGCGGCACGGTCTTCAGCGCGGCCAGCAGGTCGGCCCTGGTCGCGACCCGCTCGTCGAGCGGACCGGCCACCGGTTCCGGTTCGGGGAGCCGGTCGGTGTGCTGCTCCCGCCGCCACGGTCGCCGCGACTCGTCGATCGAGGCCCGGATGAGCGTTTTCCGCAGGTAGGCGTCGGTCGCCGCCCGGTCGCGGATCTTCGTCCACCGGCGGTGCAGCGCGACGAACGCCGTCTGCGCGAGATCGTCCGCGCGGTGCCAGTCTCCGCAGAGCAGGTACGCGGTTCGGCGCGCGGAGTCACGCTTGGCAGCGAAGTACTCCGCGAACTCCTGTTCCTCGCGCTCGTTCACCGGCCTCCCGCTGAAAGACGTAAGCGGGGCACCTTACGGTTGCATCCCTTCTTGTCGATCAACTACTACGTGTGATGTGATCTGACTGTGACCTCTCACGACCTCCCTCCCCTCGATTTTCGCTCGGACACCGTCACGCGGCCGGACGAAACGATGCGCAGAGCGATGGCGTCGGCAGAGGTCGCCGACAACGTGATCGATGTCGATCCCACCGTGAAGGCCTTGGAAGAGCGCGCCGCGATGATGCTGGGCGTGCCAGCCGCGCTGTTCACGCCAAGCGGGACGATGGCCAACCTCATCGCGCTGTCCCTGCATCTTCAGCGGGGTGACCGGTTTCTCGCGCCCAAGGGGGCGCATGTGCTGGTCAACGAACTGGGCTCGGCGTCGTGGCTCGCAGGCGGCATGCCCGAAGCGCTGGAGCACGACGCCGGTCCGGGGCGGCCGAAGCCGGAGACGCTCGCCGCCGCGATCGGTGCCCGCGGCGGCCCGTACTACACGTTGCGCACGACGTTGCTCTGCCTGGAGAACACGCACAACGCGTCCGGCGGATCGATCATCCCGCCGCACGAACATGCCCGGTTGCTGTCCACCGCGCGCCAGGCCGGGCTGCGGGTGCACCTCGACGGCGCTCGCATCTGGCACGCCGCCACCGCCCTCGGCCTGCCGCCCGCCGCACTTACTGTCGGCGTCGACACCGTGTCGGCGTGCTTCTCCAAGGGGCTCGGCGCACCGGTCGGCTCGGTGGTCGCGGGGAGCGTGAGTTTCGTCGAGCGCGCCCGGCGGATGCGCCAGATGCTCGGCGGTGGCATGCGGCAGGCCGGGGTGCTCGCCGCGGCCGCGCTGGTGGCCCTCGACCGGGTCGGCGACCTGGCCGAGGACCACGAGAAAGCACGCAGGCTCGCCGCCGGTCTCGCCGAACTCGGGTGGGACGTGAACACGCCGGAAACGAATATCGTGCTGGCGAAGGTGGCGGATATTTCCGTCACGCTGGACTCGTTGCGCGCGGTCGGCGTCCTGGCGGTGCCGATGGCCGGAAAGGTGCGGTTCATCGCGCACCGCGACCTTTCGCTGGCCGACATCGAAGACGCGGCGCACCGCATCAAGTCCGGCGGCCACCCATGATCAGTCCACTTCGGACACCCGTCAGCGAAGCTGCTTCTTGGCGCCGCCGCCCTTGACCGCGCGGTAGGCGGCGGTGCCGAGGAACACGGCGCCACCGATGATCGCGATCCAGATGACGGCCTTGAGCAGGAAGCCGACCACCGACCCGATCACCATGAACGCGATCCAGGCGACGATGAGCGCCCCGACGATCTTCCAGAACATGGCATCCCTCCGGTAACCCTCGCGAACCTGTGCCGGCCCGCTACGAGCAAGGCTCCCATGGTCGAGGCGGCAAAGCTCGCACATGATGCAACGTTCAGGGAAAAGCCGGGGTTCCCCCCGACCCGAGCCACCGGGCTGGGCCGATCTCGCGCAGGCCCGCGAGCGGCGCGACGTTCGCACGCCGCACCGGTCCGGCCGATGCCGCGATGTCGACCGTGCGGCCGGGTCAGGGATGGTCAGTAGCCGACGTAACCGCCGCCGTGCGCCATCGACGCCAGGCCCGGGGTGTTGGCGATGCTGCCGTAGCGGCCGATCGTGTACCGGACGCCCGCGATGATGTTGTCCACCGGGTTGTAGATGTTGTCGTGCCCCGGCAGCTTGTTGGCGTTGAACGTCGAGTCGATGCACTGCATCAGGCCCTTGGACGGGTGACCGGCCGACGCGTTCGAATCCCACAGATTTATCGCGTTCGGGTTGCCGCCCGACTCGTGCTGGATGATCGCCCAGATGTTCTTGATGTCCGCATCGGTGACGTTGACGCCCGCGGCCTGCAGCTCCTTGATGGCTTCCTCGATCCACTGCTGCACGTTGCCGGGCGGCGGCGAACCGGGCGGACCGCCGCTGGGGCCGAGGCCACCACCACCACCGCCACCTCCGCCACCTCCGGAACCGCCGCCGTGCAGCCCCCCGGTGCTCTTCATCGACTGCGGCTTGGTGCCCAGCGGCGGTACCGACGAGTACCCGCCCTCGACGTCGGTCTGCACCAGGCCCATGACGCGCTGGATCTCCTGGTTGGCCGCGTTCAGCTTGTCGCCGATCTGGCTGTTCGCGTCGTTGGCGACCGCCGTGGTGGCCTGCAGGTTCTCCGCGATGATCTGGTCGGGGCTCTTGGCGGGCGGGGTCGCGCCGTCCTTGAGCGTCTTCGCCGCGTCGAGCTGGGCCTGCGCGGCGTCGGCGGCGGCCTGCGCCTGCTGGTTCATCCCGTCGATCTTGGTGTGCGCGTCGTCGCGGAGCTGCTGGACCTCTTTCTGCGTGCGGTCCAGGAAGCCCTGCAGATTCCCGAGCTGGTCGGAGACCTCGTCGAGGTGGTCGTTGACCCGCTGCCCGGCGTCGCCGATCTTCTTGACGTACGCGAAGAACGCGTCGGCCTGCGGGCCGGTCCAGGTGCCTCCGCCCAGCACGGCGGTGGAGTTGCGCAGCGCGACCGTGTGGTCGGCTGAGTCCTTCGACGCCTGGCGGAACTGGTCGGCGACGCCCTGGATATCGGCCGGGCGCACGTTCTCGACCTGCTGCGTCTTCGACTCGACATCGGGCCAGTTCGGCGGGAATTCGGCCTTCGCGCTCATACGTCGAGACTTCCGTCCTTGATCGTGACGCTGTCCTTCGCCGCGGCCTCGGTCTCGCGCAGCGCCTTCGCCGCGTCCCGCAGCGCGCCCCCGGTGGAGTGCATCAGGTCGGCGGCGGCGTCGAACTGGCTGTGCATCCGGTCCTTGAACGAGCCGAGCGCCCTCGCCGCGGCCTCCGACGGCGTCTCACCGGGGCGGTTGTCCGGATGCTTGAGGTCGCCGAACGGATTCGACCCCACGATTCCGGTCATCTTGCCCTTGGCGTCCTTGAAATTGTCGTGCAGCGCCTCGACCTTGCCCGCGACGTGCTCCATGGAGTCCGGATCGCTCTGCGGCACCCTCGCCATCCCCCTTCGGCCAGTTGTTCCGCCTGTCAGACGTCCACCATCCGTCGGTGGTTCCAGGTTCTTTCTAAGCAGTTCTAGCAGCTCAGACCTCCTCGAGCAGCTCCCAGACCCTGGCCGCGAGCAGGTGGTTGTCGGCCGGTGCCACGGTGATCCAGTCCTGGCCGTCGCCCTGCCCGAGCTGCACGAGATACCGGCCGGCGTCGGTGTCGTGGAACGCGATCACCCGATCGGCGCGACGCATCAGCCCGTCGCGGCCTAGGCGTTCGGCGCCGACCTGGCCGCGCGCCGTCATGCCGACCATCATTCCCGCCAGCTCCTGGGCCTGCCACAGCTCCACGCCCCGGTCCTCCAACGCCGTGACCAGCGCCTTCGGATCCCCCTGCGCGTCCGCGTCGGCCGCCCGCACGACGCGGTGCGGCAGGCTGACCGACCGGCCGACCCCGGCGCCCAGATCGCCCGCCACCGACACGGCGGACTCGGGCAGGGAGGTGTCCCGTGCGGGGATCAGCCACACCTCGTCGCGGTCCACCACGGCGAGCAGCGCCTGGGCGCCGATGCTGACCGCGAGCCCCTTGATCTCCCGGTCCGTCCACACCCAGATGTCGAGGGAGACCTTCGGATGCGCGAGCAGGTTCAGCTGGTCGACGAGGTCCGCGCCGGCCCGGTTGCCGCGGGCGAGGCCGCGCGCGCGCAGCGACTCCCACGCCTGGTCCACGAGCGTCCGCCGGTCGGCGTGCGTCCGGCCGGGGCTGGCGACCCGCAGCGCCGGATGCGGCGGCGGGAGGCGCTCGACCTCCCACAGCATGTCGAACTCGAGGGTGGACAGCACGATGCTGCCGGTTGCGCCCACGTCGTCAGCGGTCTTCCGGGAGCGGGTCGCCGCCGATCAGGTCGGGCGACACCTCGCGCGGGTCGGTGAACAGGTCCTTGTCGTCGATCCCGAAGCGCCGCACGTGCTCGGCGTCCTCGTCCCCGTCCTGCGTGGCGGCCGGTTCGAGGATCGCCCTGGTCCGCTCCCGGCTCGGCGGCTGCGGCGCGGCCTTCTTCGCGCCCTGCGCCTCCGCCTCCTCCGGCAGGTCGCCGACGGGCAGTTGCTGGGTGCGCTTGCTCGCGTTCTGGCCCTGCCTTCGAGCGCGGTCCTCACCGTCGCCGCCGACCGCGCCCCCGGCCGCCGCGGCGCCGATCGCCGGCACACCCTCGGCCTGGGCGCCCCCGCCGGGCGCGCCTTTCAGCGCGAAACCGGGCCCGACGTTCGTGGATCCCGCCGCGGCGCCGGGGCCGGCGCCGAACAGCTTTCCCTTGCCCAGCACGGATTCACCCGGCTGCGGCGCACCCCCACGCGCCCCGCCGTCGACGGGCAGCCCCCGGCCATCGGCGGGCAGCCCGCCCCCGCCAGCGGCGGGCGTGCCCGGTTTGCCCCATGCCGTGGACCGGCCCGGCTGCTGTTGTCCGTCGCCGGTCTGCGGCACGTTCACCACTCCCGGGGCCTGTTGCCCTGGCGCGAACGTCGGGCTGTTCGGCGTGCCCTGCACGGGCGCGGGGCGGACGGTGTCGTGCGGGTAGCCGCTGCCCGTCCGCACGGGTCCGTTCGAGAGAACCGGGGCGCTCGCGGGAGCAGCGGCGGGCGCCGTCGCCGAACTCGGCGCGGTGTGCTGCGCCGCGGCCGGCGCGCTCCCGGCGCTGCCCGTCTGCCGCGCCGGGATGCCCATCGGCGGGGTGGCCACGTCCGTCACCGGTGCGTGCCGCGGCTGCGGCGCCGGGGACTGCGCCACCGGGAACGAGTCCTTCGCGCTCGCCGCCTGGGTCGGCGAGATGTCCGGCGCCGGTGCGGCCAGCGTCTGCGCGGCTCCGGCACCCGCGAGCACCGCATCCGGGCCGGCCCCGGTCGCGACGTCGAGGGAGTCCGGCTCGGCCACCTCCTCGGAGGAGGCCAGGTAGTTGCCGCTGTCGTGGGCGTAGGCGTTCAGCGCGTCCACCGCCTGCGCCCTGGCCTCCAGGCCCGCCCGCACGTCCTTCGCGTGGTCGGTCTCGAACCCGAAGAGGCTGAACAGTGTGTCGCCGAGCGTGTAGCCGCCGTCGGTCTGCCGCAGCGCGTCCGGGTCGGGCAGCTTGTTCTTCGTGCGGTTGAACGCCTCGCCCTGTTCGAAGATCAGCTGCGCGGCGGCGGAAACCTTCGAGTTGGCGTCGTCGGAGAACCCCGCCTGCTGCGCCAGCACCGCACTCGCCTGGCCGCTCGCCGCGCTCTGCCAGTGCACCCCCATCGCGCCGAGCTGGTCGCGCAGGGTCTTGTCCGTCTGCGCGAGCGCGGTCGCGATCTGCTTGAGCGCATCCACCGCGTCGCCCATGCTTGCCGTGCCGCCACCGTCGCGGAACTTCTCGACCTCCTGGGCGAGTGCTTCCGAGCCGTACCCGTCGAATCTCTGGTCGCGCAGCTTGCCGATGAGCGTGGGGATGTCGTACTGACCGCTGTCGAACGTGCTCACTTCGGCGTCTCCAAGGTCTCGACGGCCATTTTCGCGACGGTGGTGGACATATCGCACAGCTGCTGCTGGGTGAACGAGGCGTCGTCGGGTGCCATCTCGGCTCGCAGCGTCTGGCCGTTGGCCACGCCGACCAGCGTCTCGCAGTCCTGGATGCCGTCACTCGGCGCGTAGTTGACCAGCGCCGGGAAACCGGGCACCGATACCGGCTGCTGGATCATGCTCGTCTTGTGATGCGTGCCCGTGCGCCAGTCCTCGATGTCGTAGGTGGGGATCGTCTCGAGGTAGTAGGTGTAGGTCGGCGATGCGGCATCGACGTCGAAGGCGCACGTCGGACCGTCCCGCCAGCTCTCGCGTGCGACCAGCCGCGGCGCGCCGTTCTCCTTGAGCTGGTCGAGCTGTGCGGGTGTGAGCAGCGTGCACGGGTCGACGTCGCGCACCGGCAGGTCTTTCGTGCGGACGGCCAGGTCGCCGCTCGGTGTCGCGGGAGAGGCAGGCACGGCGGCACCGGGGATGGTGGAACCGCACCCGCCGAGGGTGACCATCGCCAGCACGCCCACCACCATCGTCCTATTTCCGCTGCGCACCGCGGTCCCCGAGCGCGGCGACCTTCTCGTCCTCGCCCGCCTGGTAGTGCCCGGCCGCCTGGCGCAGCTGGGTCGCCAGCCCGCGCAGCTCCGTGATGTAGCTCCGCACGCGGTGCGCGTAGGAGGTGTCCCCGCGCGCGACGAGCCGGTTCCAGGCGTCGGCCGCGGTGGAGCTGACCACGTCCTCGGCCGGGGCGTCGATGTTCAGCTCGACCAGCAGCGCCCGCACCCGGTCCTCGAGCGCGTCGGCCTGCTCGTTGACGATCTTGGCGACCCGCAGGACCTGGTCCGGTTCGACCTGGATGTCCATGACGCCTGGCACAGCGGGGACCGCAGTGCTCAACGCGCTCACGGTGTTCATGGTGCGCACCCCCGAATACGGAAAGTAGCCGGCCGCCGTCTCCAGCAGGCTACCAACGTGCGAGGGACGACGGGCGCGGTTTGGACGCATGCGACCCGCGAGTGGTTCCGCGGTCACCGCCCCGGTGCGTGCACCTCGCCGTTGACCGCGCGCAACGCGATGTCCGTGCGGTGGTGCGAACCGGGCAGATGGATCTTCGCGACCCGCTCGTACGCCTGCTCCCGCGCGGCCGCCAGGTCCGGCCCGGTGCCGACCACCGACAGCACCCGTCCACCGGAGGAGACCACGGCGCCGTCGTCGCGGCGGCGGGTGCCCGCATGCAGCACGCCCAGCCCCTCCGCGCCGGTGATGACGTCCCCGGCGCGCGGCACGCCCGGGGACCCGTCGGCGGCGATCACCAAGGTGACCGCGGCACCCGGCTGCCATTCCAGCGGCGGGTGCTCGGCGAGCGTGCCGGTCGCGGTGGCGTGCAGCAGCCCGGCCAGCGGCGTGGCGAGCAGTGCCAGCACCACCTGCGTCTCGGGGTCGCCGAAGCGGCAGTTGAACTCGATCACTTGCGGGCCGTCGGCGGTGAGCACGAGGCCGGCGTAGAGCAGCCCGGTGAACGGGATGTCCCGCGCGGCCATCTCGTCCACGACCGGCTGCACGATGCCGGAGACGATCTCGTCGACGAGGTCGTCCGGTGCCCACGGCAGCGGCGCGTAGGCGCCCATCCCGCCGGTGTTGGGCCCGGTGTCGCCGTCGCCGACGCGTTTGAAGTCCTGCGCGGGCAGCAGCGGCACCACGGTGCGCCCGTCGACGAGGCAGAACAGTGACACCTCCGGGCCGTCCAAAAAGGACTCCAGGAGGACGGGGTGGCCGCCGTCGAGCAGGGTCCGCGCGTGTGCGCGGGCCTGGTCGTAGTCGCTGGTCACGACCACGCCCTTGCCGGCGGCGAGCCCGTCGTCCTTGACCACCCAGGTGGGCCCGAACCGCTCGAGCGCGGCGTCGAGGCGGGCGGGGTTGTCCACCGTCTCGCTGTGCGCGGTGGGGACCTTCGCGGCGGCCATGACGTCCTTGGCGAACGACTTGGAGCCCTCGATCCGCGCGGCCGCGGCGGACGGGCCGAAGCACGCGATGCCGGCCTTGCGCACCGCGTCGGCGACGCCCGCGACCAGCGGGACCTCGGGGCCGATCACCACGAGGTCGGCCCGCCAGCGCGTGGCCAGGTCGGCCACCGCGCCGGGGTCGGCCGCGTCCACGCCGAGGTGCTCTGCGACGGACGCGGTACCCGCGTTACCGGGGGCGCACGCCAGCGCGGTCACCGCCGGATCGTGGGAAGCCGCCACTGCCAGGGCATGTTCGCGGGCACCCGACCCGATAACCAGCACGCGCACGGGAAGAAGCCTAACTGTGGCGCGCAGCGCCTCCATTGAGGGTGGTGGTGGGCGACGGGCGGGGCTGGTCAAAGCGTTTCCGCACGCTCCGTTTACCCGTCCGACAGCGCCTCGTCGACCCGTTTTGACTCAGCGGACGTTCGCGCGGGCGAGAGTGTCGGTCCATGCGCAGAAGACTGGTGGTGGCTCTGTTGGCCGGCCTTTTTCTCCTCGCCGGGGCGAGTACGTCCAGCGCCGTCGAGGAACGGACGTCGGGACACTCGGCGGGTCCCGTGGTGGTCGGTCACCGCGGCGCGCCCGGCTACCGTCCCGAGCACACCCTGGCCTCCTACGAGCTCGCGTTCCGGCAGGGCGTGAACTGGGTCGACGTCGACCTCGTGCCGACCAGGGACGGCCGGCTGGTCGCGCGGCACGAGCCGGAGATCGGCGGCACCACCGACGTGGCGCAGCACCCCGAGTTCGCGTCGCGCAAGACCACCAAGACGATCGACGGCGTCACGACGACCGGCTGGTTCACCGAAGACTTCACACTGGCCGAACTGAAGACGCTGCGGGCCACCGAGCGGATCCCGGACATCCGGCCACACAACACGGTCTACAACGGACGCTGGGAGATCCCGACGTACCAGGAAGTGCTCGACCTGACCAGGCGGCTGGGCAGGGACCTGCACCGGCAGCTCGGCACTTATCCCGAGGTCAAGCACTCCACCTATTTCTCGTCAATTGGTAACCCGATCGAGCCGAAACTGGTGGATATTCTCAACCGCAATGGGCTCAACCGTCCGAATGCGCCGGTCGTTATTCAGTCGTTCGAGGTGTCCAATCTCGAGGCGCTGCACCGGCAGGTCCGGGTGCCGTTGCTGCAACTGACCTCCGCGGCCGGTGCCCCGGCCGACTTCGTCGCGAAGGGTGACCCGCGCACCTATGCCGACCTGGTTACCCCGGCCGGGCTGAAGGAGATCTCCACCTACGCCGAGTATCTGGGGCCGGACAAGAACCAGGTCATCCCGCGTGACGCCGCCGGAAACCTGACCGCGCCGAGCAGGCTGGTGGCCGACGCGCACAGCGCCCAACTCAAGGTCGCGCCGTACACGTTCCGCAACGAGAACAGCTTCCTGCCCGCCAACCTGCGGTCCTCGAACGACCCGACGGCGTGGGGCGATGTCTTCGCGGAGGAAGCCGCTTTCCTGAAGACGGGAATCGACGGGTTTTTCGCCGACCAACCCGACACGGCGTTGCTGGCAGTAACGGAGTCGTAGCTCGATTCACTGTGCGCGAAAAAATGTGGCGCACGGTTTTTCCGTTTCGCTAATCTGGAACTCAGGTCGGAGGGGGTGCGCGAAGCGGCGGGCCTTGTCTCTTCGGTCGCCGTTGCCTCCCATCGGAAATGGACCTGATGAGTACTACTGCCAACGTCAGACCGGCGGATGACGACAAGCTCGACTCCGCGGTCCTGAAGGTCGCCGGCGTCGTCGTTCTCGGCGTCGTGATGGCGATTCTGGACACCACGGTCGTGAACGTGGCGCTGCAGGCGCTCACACTGGAGTTCAAGACCTCCTTCGACACCATTCAGTGGATCGTCACGGGCTATATGCTCGCGCTGGCCACTGTGATTCCGGTCACCGGCTGGGCGTGTGACCGCTTCGGCACCAAGCGGCTGTACATGCTCGCGATCGCGCTGTTCCTGGTCGGCTCGATGCTGGCAGGCACGGCGTGGAACATCGAGTCCCTCATCGTTTTCCGTGTCCTCCAAGGGCTTGGCGGTGGCATGTTGATGCCCGCCGGCATGACGATCCTGACGAAGACCGCGGGCCCGCACCGTGTCGGCCGGGTCATGGCGGTGCTGGGCGTGCCGATGCTGATCGGCCCGATCGGCGGCCCGATCCTCGGCGGGTACCTCGTCGACGCGGTGAGCTGGCGCTGGATCTTCTACATCAACGTGCCGATCGGCATCATCGGTCTGCTGCTGGCGTGGCGCATCCTGCCGAAGGACCAGTCGCGGCCCGCGGAGAAGTTCGACTTCCCCGGCATGCTGATGCTCTCGCCCGGCCTCGCGCTGTTGATCTTCGGTGTGTCGCGGATCCCGCACCACGGCGGCGTCGGGTCGGTCGACGTGTGGCTGCCCGCGCTCGCCGGGCTCGCGCTCGCGGTCGCGTTCGTGCTGCGCGCGCTGCGCATCCCGAATCCGCTGGTGGACCTCAAGCTCTTCAAGGACCGCACGTTCGCGGTCGCGATGCTCACGATGACGTTCTTCATGGTGGCCTTCCTTGGCGCGATGCTGGTGCTGCCCACGTACTTCCTGCTGGTGCGCGGGGAGAGCGCGCTGCAGGCGGGGCTGCTGCTGGCACCGCAGGGCATCGGCGCGATGCTGACGATGCCGCTGGCGGGCCGGCTCGCGGACAAGATGGGCGCGCGCAAGATCGTGCTGCCGGGCATGGTGCTGATGATCGCGGGGATGGTGGTGTTCACGCAGGTCGGCGCGAACACGCCGTACCTGGTGCTGATGGCGGGCCTGTTCGTGATGGGTCTCGGCATGGGCGCCACGATGATGCCGATCAACACGGCCGCGCTGCAGACGCTCACGCAGCGCAAGGTGGCGCGGGCCTCGACGGCGATGAACATCGTGCAGCAGACCTCGGGCGCGATCGGCTCGGCGATCATGTCGATCATCCTGGCCAGCCTGCTGGCGGGGAAGTTCGGCGTCCCGACCAGTCAGGGGCAGGTGGCGGCCACGATGGCGCTGGCGAACCCCGCCACGCACGACAGCGCGGGCACGATGGCGGCGGACGCGTTCTCGACCACGTTCCTGTGGGCGCTGATCCTCGTCGCGCTGTGCTTGGTCCCGGCGCTGTTCCTGCCGAAGCGCCCGCCGGTCCCGGTGCAGGACGACGACGAGGTCGCGGAGCCCGCGGAAGCGGTCGCCTAGTAACGCTCGGATTCGCCGGCACCGTGCCTTCGTGCGGGGTGCCGGCGTTTTTCGTTCCCGGAACGCTTTTCCGCTGCCGGTCGTTGGGCAGGCGTGGCGAGCGTATTCCAGTGGAGCATCCCGCTGTCGGTGCTGCTCATGGTGGGTGTGGGCGTCTTCGAGACGCTGCGCCACCGGCACCGCAAGCGCAGCGGGACGCCGCTGACCGCCACCTACATCAACGAGTTCACAGCGATGTTCTACGGGACCAAGGGGATGGAACTCGACCACCGCGACTCGATGTCGATGCTGCGCGACGACGACGCACAGGGTGCACCGCCGCGCACCGGGATCGACCTCGACTCCGGCGTCGCCTACTTGCGGCGGCATGGCCGCGGGACGCGTGGCTGAACCACGCTACCCGCCTGCGGAGACCGCACGCACCGCCGCGGCGACGTTGTCCAACTCGCTCCGCGGCGGTGCCTTCGGCTTCGCCCGCAGCTGAATCCCGTCGCCGCGGAAGCGGGGAATGACGTGCAGGTGCACGTGGAACACCTCCTGGAACGCCGCCACCCCGTCGGCCAGGAACAGGTTCACCCCGTCGCACGGCAGTCCGGATCGCCGTAGCGACCCGGCCAGCCGGTGTGCGACCAGCCACACCTGCACGCCAAGGTCCGCGTCGAGATCACCGAGACCGACCGCGTGCCGACGCGGGACCACCAGCAGATGCCCCGCCGTGAACGGCCGGACATCCAGGAACGCGACCACATCCTCGTCGGAGTGCACGAAGCTCGCGGGGGCGGCACCGGCCACGATGTCGCAGAAGACACACGCCATTCCGTGCACCGTAGTCACCCGGCCGTGGCCTGCTCGATGGGCGAGGATCAGTGCCATGGAGTTGCTGACCGTGATGGCAGTGCTGGCCGGCGCCCTCGGCCTCACCGCCCTCGCCCGCCGGTTCAACCTGTCCGCCCCGCTGCTGATCGTCCTCGTGGCGCTGGGCGTCTCGTTCATCCCCGGCGTGCCAAGGGCCGAGATCGACCCCGAGCTGATCCTCACCCTCGTCCTGCCGCCGCTGCTGTATTCGACGGCCCTCGACAGCTCGGTGGCGCAGTTCAAAGCAGCCATGCGGCCGATCATCGCGCTCGGCGTCGTGCTCGTCGTGGTCACCGCGGTCGCCGTGGGCTTCACGATGCACCTGCTCCTGCCGCAACTGCCGCTGTCGTCGGCGCTCGTGCTCGGCGCCGTCGTGGCTCCGCCGGACGCGGTGACCGCTGTCGCGATCGGACGGAGGCTGGGGCTGCCGCGCCGCCTGATGACCGTGCTGACGGGCGAGAGCCTTGTCAACGACGCCGCCGCGCTCACCCTGTACAAGATCGCGATCGCGGCCGTGCTCGGCACCGCCGGTTCGATCGGGCACGGGTTCCTGATCTTCCTCAGCGCCGCCGTGATCGGCATCGGGGTGGGGTTGGTGGCCGGGATGCTCGTCGCGTTCCTCCGGCGCCGCCTCGCCGATCCGCTGATGGAGTCGGTGTTCGGCATCATCGTGCCGTTCGCGGTCTACGTCCTCGCCGAGCACCTGCACCCGTTCTCCGCGGACTTCAGCGGTTCCGGGGTGCTTGCCGTGGTCGCCGCCGGCCTGTATCTCGGGCAGCAGTCGCTGCACGCGGGGCCGGCCACGCGCGTGCAGGACTCGTCGATCTGGGCCACGCTCGATGTGCTGCTGGAAGCGCTCGTGTTCGCGTTGATGGGGCTGCAACTGCCGTTCGTGCTGGAAAGCACCAACGCGGCCGCCGCCGACAACACGACACTGGTGATCGCGGCGTTCGTCGTGCTGGCGGTGACGATCGCGATCCGCATTCCGTACGTGTTCCTCAGTGGCATCGCCCCGCACGCGCTGCGCCTGTTCGGCGGCGGGCGCAGCTCACCACCGTGGCGGTACTTCACCATCGTGTCCTGGACGGGCATGCGTGGCGTGGTCACGATCGCGGCGGCGGCCGGTGTGCCGCTGGTGACGCACTCCGGCGCCCCCTTCCCCGGCCGCGACGAGATCCAGCTGTTCGCGTTCGTCGTGGCGATCGGCACGCTGCTGGTGCAGGGCCTGACGCTGCCGGTGCTGATCAGGCGCCTCAAGGTGTCCACCGCCGCCGAGGCGGAGCGAGAGGCGGCCGAGGAGCTGAAAGCCCGCGAGGCGGCCATGAACGCCGCGCTGCACCGCCTCGACGAGCTGATGCCCGAGCTGACCTCCAAAGTGGACATTCCGAGGGACCGCGCGGAGCGCATCTACGGCCGGCTGCGCAGCCTCGTGGAAACGCGCTACCGCGGCGCCATGGCCGCGATCTCGCTGACGACGGAGGAACGCGAGGCGAGTCCGCACACGGCTTTCGTCCAGGCCCGCCGCGACCTGCTGATCACGCAACGGGAGGCGGTGCTCGCGTGCGACGACGTGGACGACCACGTGCTTCGCAAGGTGCTGCGGGAACTCGATCTGGAGGAGCTGGCGCTGACCAACACCCTCACGTCCCGGCTCAGCTGACGAGTTCGCCGAGCAGCCGCCAGGTGCGCAGCTGGTCGGCCTCGCCCGCGAGGTCCGTCGTGGTGAACACGACCTCGGTCGCGCCCGCGTCGAAGTAGCGCTTCACCTGTGCCGCCACGGTTTCCTCGTCGCCGATCACAGCCAGCTCGGCCGCGCGGGTGGCGCCTTCCAGTCCGATGACGCGCTGATACGAGGGAATCCGTTCGTAGAAGGCCAGCTGGCGCACCGCGTTCTTTCGTGTGGCGTCCACATCGGACGTCACGACGCCGGGAACGAACGCGACGATCCGGGGTGGCGTCGCCGCGGCCTTCGTGAGCGCGGGGACGATGTGGTCGGCCAGCGTCTTCGGTCCGGCGAGGTAGGGCAGGATGCCGTCGGCGAGTTCACCGGCGACGCGCAGCGCCTGCGGTCCCATCGCCGCGACCAGGACCGGTACCCGCGGATCGGCTCCGGCCACCCTGGTCGGCATCGGCGGTGTGACGGTGAGCAGTTCGCCGTGGTGGTCGGCCGTGCCGGTCTCCAGGAGCGCGCGCAGCGCGGTGAGGAACTCGCGCAGCCGCGCGATCGGCCGGTCGAACGGGAGGCCGAACCCGGCCGCCGCGAGTTCCGAACCGACGGCGAGGCCGAGGTGGTAGCGCCCGTGCGTGGCGGCTTGCGCTGTCTGGGCCTGCGACGCCACGAGCAGCGGGTGCCGCCCGACGACCGGGATCGCGGCCGTGCCGACCTCGAGCCCCGGCACCTCGCGCCCGACGATCGCCGCCAGGCCGGGCGAGTCGTAGTCGGATCGCTGCCCGAACCAGGCCGATTTCAGTCCCGACTCGGCCGCCGTGCGTGCCTTGTCCACAATCGCGTCGACGTAGTTGTACGGTTCCGTCTCGGCGAGCGCCACTCCGATGGTCATGAGCGCCCCAACCAGACCGGGCGAGCTTTGATTCCCTGTCTCACAAGGCGGGACGCCGCTACACGAACTGGTGGCGGACGATCGTCTGCTCGCGGCCGGGGCCGACGCCGATCGCCGAGATGCGGGCGCCCGCCAACTCTTCGAGGCGCTCGACATACGCCTGCGCGTTGGCGGGCAGGCCGGCGAACGTGCGGCACTCCGAGATGTCCTCCCACCAGCCGGGAAGCTCCTCGTAGATCGGCACGGCGTGGTGCACATCGGTCTGCGTCATCGGCATGTCCTCGGTGCGGAAACCGTCCACCTCGTACCCGACGCACACCGGCACCTTCTCCAGCCCCGACAGCACGTCGAGCTTGGTCAGGAAGTAGTCGGTGATGCCGTTGACCCGTGCGGCGTACCGGGCGATCACCGCGTCGAACCAGCCGGTGCGCCGCGACCGGCCTGTCGTCACGCCGAACTCGCCACCCGCCTTGCGCAGGTGCTCGCCCATGGCGTCGTTCAGTTCGGTCGGGAACGGGCCGGAGCCGACGCGCGTGGTGTACGCCTTCAAGATGCCGAGCACCGTCGTGATGCGGCCCGGCCCGATGCCCGAACCGGCGCTCGCGCCGCCCGAGGTCGGGTTGGACGACGTCACGAACGGGTACGTCCCGTGGTCCACATCGAGCAGCGTGCCCTGCGACCCCTCCAGCAGCACCGTCTCGCCCCGCTCGAGCGCCTTGTTCAGCTGCAGCCGCGTGTCGGCGATGCGGTGCGCGAACTTCTCGCCGGCGGCCAGCACCTCGTCGGCGACCTCGCCGGCGTCGAGCGCCTTGCGGTTGTAGACCTTGACCAGCACCTGGTTCTTGAACTCCAGCGCCGCCTCGACCTTCTGCCGGAAGATCTTCTCGTCCAGCAGGTCCTGCACCCGCACGCCGACGCGCGCCACCTTGTCCTGGTAGCACGGCCCGATGCCGCGGCCGGTGGTGCCGATCTTGCGGCTGCCGAGGTAACGCTCGGTGACCTTATCGATCGCCACGTGATAGGGCATGATCAGATGTGCGTCGGCCGAGATCAGCAGCCGGCCGGTGTCGACCCCGCGCTTCTCCAGGCCGTCCAGTTCCTCCAGCAGCACACCGGGGTCGACCACCACGCCGTTGCCGATCACGTTG
>DASZUO010000266.1:0-4080 GCA_035547575.1 Amycolatopsis sp.
CATCTCCATGAAGGGAGACAGCTACCGACTCAAAGACCGAGACCTCGGCCGCGTCCCACCGGCCACCAAGACCAACGACTAACCCGGGTGGGTCAGCATTCACCCGGAACAGCTGGGTCACGGTTGAGGCGGAGTTGACACAGTTCGATCTTTTCCGAGCCGCCACTCGACGCGGCGAAAGGCTCGCCGACTACGACTACGACTTCGACAGCGGCCGGCACTCGTGCGGCTTGCGCTCGGTCACCTTGCAGCCAGCTACCGCGCAGTCGTGGTCGGGATAGCCGTCAACGGGCGGCGGCCCGGGGTCCGCTTGTGCTTGACTACTCGGCACTCGTGTGGACCGTCGACGCGGTGCTCGACGAACGGCCGACCGTCGCAGCAGGCTCTACAGCGGCGCAGCTCCGCGTAAAACTGCTCGAGGACGCGGGCCGAAATCTTGCTGACCGGCTCGTCGCCCAGCGCGGGGTACAGGTAGTTCCTGGCGTAGATGCCGTAGGTCTCGCGCGTGGTGTCCTCGATCTCGTGGACCTTGAGCCACTCCTCGACCGCCATCCGAAACACGCCGCGGGTCCGGGCGTTGCGCTGCTCGTCGACCTGAGCTCGGAACTTGTTGAGGAGGCGGTTGGCCTCGGCCTCGTCTATCGTGGACGCCGAAAGGTACAGGCGCTTGCCGGTCAGCGGGTCGACGCCGGCGTAGACATTCACCGCAGCGAGTTGCCGCGTCGCCGGATCGACCCCCGCGCGCGGGGCTTACTGCCGGTTGATCTCCCCACACAATGAGAGTACTCGCAGTCACAATGGCCGTCAGACCCCGAAACGAAGATCGACTCAGAAGGCTATAGGTGCTGGTCAGATGTTGTGGAGCTGAGGGGAATCGAACCCCTGACCTCTGCCTTGCAAAAGCAGCGCTCTACCAATTGAGCTACAGCCCCGGATGCGGACGGCGGGCGCCCGCCGACGTTCAGTTGTTCTGGCCCGCGCCGGCGGCCTTGGCCGGGGTGGAGCCGTTCGCCGAGACGGTGCCGAAAGGCTTGTCCGTGGGGGCGGTGGCCTCACGCCACAGGTCGGCTTCGGCCTTGGCGTCCTTGTTGCGCTTGATCACGAACAGCACACCACCCGCGACGACCGCGAGCGCCAACAGCTTCTTCACCTGAAGCCCCTCCTCGAAGTTCCGGCTGACTTCTCGATGCTACTGCACGCCGTTCCTGCGCTGCCCGCACGGTCCGCCGCATGAATAGACCCCGTCGCGGCGGGTAGCCGATTACGGAAAGCGAGAGAGGGAGACCGCAGGATGACCGGCAAGGAAGCCCGTGAAAGGCCGGGGCAGCGCTGCGAGCAGTGAGTACCCATCGACTACGGCCAGGGGCGACGCGGCGAGTCCCCGTCGTCCTTGGCCGTTCCACGTGGAACCGGGGCGGAGATCAGGCGCGCACCGCCTGGATGTCGAGCCTGATCTCGACAGTGGAGCCGACCACGACAAGGCCCTTGGCGATCGTCTGCTGCCAGTTGATGGTGAAGTCCTCGCGGTGCAGTTCAGTGGTCGCGAGCGCGCCGAGCCGGTCGCCGTTCCACGAGCGCAGGCCGAGGTAGGTCGCGTCCAGCCGCACCCCCCGGCTCGCGCCGCGCAGGTTCAGGGTGCCGTCCAACTGCCATCGGTCGCCGGCGACCTGCCGGATCTGATCGCTGAAGAAATGCAGCTTCGGGAATCGCTCGACGTCGAGAAAGTCGGCGGACCGCAGGTGTTCGTCGCGCTTCTCGGCTGCCGTGTCGATACTGTCCGCGTCGATGAGCACCTCGATCGAGGACTGCTCGACCGGCTCGCCGACATTGATCCGGCCGCGGAAGCTCGTGAACCGGCCGTGCACGTGCGACAGCCCGATGTGGCGCGCGATGAACCGGATCGACGAGTGGTCGGGGTCGATGGTCCATTCACCCGGGGCGGGCAGCCGCAACCCGGCGTCGGGCTGGAGTTGCACGTCGCCCAGTGCAGTGTGGTCGCCGCTGACCACCTCCACGACGTGGGTCGACTCGGCATACCCACCGGTGGTGACAGTGACCCCGTACGTGCCGGCGGCGGTGGTGCACACGGCGAGGCCGAAGTCGTCGGCACGAACCGTGGTCGTCCGGTGCGAGCGCTTGTGACGCAACGTCATCTCGGCGCCGGCGACGGGCCGGCCCCGCTCGTCGCGCACACGTGCGCTCACCAAGCCGGCCCCACCGTCGAAGGTGACTGGTTCGCCGTGGCGGCCGTCCCTGCGCAGTAAGCGTCCGAACATCCGTGACTCCCCTCGTTGCCGGGCACCAACCGCACCCTAACCAACCCGGAAAAAGTGACACGATTGTCAGTAACGTACGTCACCGCGGCAAGCAAAAACCCCGGCGTGTGCGCCGGGGTGAATGTGGGCCCAGGAGGACTTGAACCTCCGACCTCTTCGTTATCAGCGAAGCGCTCTAACCGCCTGAGCTATGGGCCCTGGGAACGTCTAGAAGACTACAGGACGCCTTCTACTCCCTTTCAGACAGGGTGACCTCGAGGCCACCCGCCAGGTCCGCGGACACGTTGTAGATGAACGCGCTCACCGTGGCCAGCGCCGACAGCAGCACGATGTTGATCGCGCCGAGGATGGCCGCGATGCCGAACACGCGGCCGGCGCTGATCAGCGGCTCGGCCGGGGCGTTGCCGCCCTCGCCGGAGACCAGGGACGAATAGGTGCCGTTCAGCTTGTCCCACACACCCATGCCGTCGAGCACGGTGTACAGCACCCCGACCGCGACCAGCCACACGAAGAACATCGCGACACCCAGCACCAGGGACAGCTTCAGCACCGACCACGGGTCGAACCGCTTCACCTGCAGGCTCGCCCGCCGCGGGCCGCGACCGGGCCGGCGCAGGGCGCTCGGGGCGGAGCGTCCCTTGGTGCCGGCACTGGCCACGTTCACCGTCTCCTGCCCCCTCAGCCCCGCTAGCGTGTCCTCGGACGGCTCGGCGGCGGAGTTGCCGAACAACCCCTGCGCCGCGGTCCCGGTGACGACCGGGCGGTTGCCACCGTTCTCCGAGTACAACACATCTCCGCTGGACTGGCTGCTCGGAAACTCCGTCGTACCGTTGCGCGTGTCCTTGCTCAGTCGCTGCCACGGCGGCGTTGCCGCTTCACCGGTGGCGGTCGGCCGTTCCGGGTTCTCGGGCGAAGTCACTGGTTCAGTCCTTACTGCGGCTCTGTGGCGCCGGTCTCGTCTCCTCCGTTGCCCTCACCATTAGCGACGTCTGACGGCTCGTCCGCGTTGCGTGCCACCGCAAGCAGGGTGGTTCCCTCCCCGAGGTTGATCAAACGGACGCCCTTCGTCTGCCTGCCCGCCTTGCGCACCTGCTCGGCCGCCGTGCGGATGACGCCGCCGCTAGAGGTGATGGCGTACAGCTCGTCGTCGACGTCGACGATGAGTGCCCCCACCAGCCTGCCACGCTTGCGGTCGTGCTGGATGGTCAGCACACCCTTGCCGCCCCGGCCTTGCACCGGATAGTCCTCGATCGGCGTCCGCTTGGCGTATCCGCCGTCCGTGGCGACCAGCAGGAACTTGTCCGGCTTGACCACGTTGAGCGCGAGCAGTTCGTCGCCGTCGTTGAACCGCATGCCGAGCACACCCGACGTCGCGCGGCCCATCGGGCGCAGCGCCTCGTCGGTGGCGTGGAACCGGATGGACTGCCCCTCGGCGGACACCAGCAGCAGGTCGTCGTCCGGGCCGGCCAGCACGGCGCCGACCAGCTCGTCGCCCTCACGCAGGTTGACGCCGATGAGGCCGCCGGAGCGGTTGGAGTCGAAATCGGTCAGCTTGGTCTTCTTCACCAGGCCGCGCTTGGTGGCGAGCACGAGGTACGGCGCGACCTCGTAGTCCCGGATCTGGATGACCTGGGCGATCTCCTCGTCCGGCTGGAACGCCAGCAGGTTGGCCACGTGCTGACCTCGCGCGGCACGGTTGGCCTCGGGCAGCTCGTAGGCCTTCGCGCGGTACACGCGGCCCTTGTTGGTGAAGAACAGGATCCAGTTGTGGGTCGACGTCACGAAGAAGTGCTCGACGATGTCG
>DASZUO010000267.1:0-3691 GCA_035547575.1 Amycolatopsis sp.
GAGTGAGCGCGTGTCGATTTCGCGGCATCGGCCCAGGTGGCGTTTACTGGGGCCGTGGACCAGACGGTCTGGCCAGCGCTTGCTTGTGCAAGCACCTTGCTGGGTGCCCGGCCGTCGCCGCGAGAGCGGATATCCGAACAAGGAAAGGACACTACGTTGGCTCTGCCCACGTTGACCCCGGAGCAGCGTGCGGAAGCCCTGGCCAAGGCGGCCGAGGCTCGCAAGGCACGCTCCGAGCTTCTCGCGTCGATCAAGTCCGGCAAGCAGAGCATCGACAAGGTGCTGCTGAAGGCCAAGGAGGACAAGACCATCGGCAAGACCAAGGTGACGCAGCTGCTCAAGGCTGTGCCCGGCCTGGGCGCCGTCAAGGTCGCCGCCCTGCTGGAGCAGGCGGGCATCGACCCCGACCGGCGCGCGGCCGGCCTGGGCGAGCGTCAGCGCGAGGCGCTGATCGACGCCCTCAAGTGAGCCGCTAGGAGGCCTGGCGAGCGACGAGGCGAAGCCGCTCGCCGAGGCCGACCGGATGCGGGTGCCCCGCAGGATGACGTGCCCGGCGGGCACGTGACGCAGTTCGCGTCGCGCGCCCGCCGGTGCGCACCCCGGTTCGCTGCACAATGGAGGCGTGGACGCTGACGAGCAGCTCGAGAACTACGCGCCCGGCGACTTCTTCTTCTCGACCGCCAGGCGCACGATTCTCGGCTCGGGTTCGGTCCGGGCCTTGACCAATACCGACGCGGTATCGCTGAGCGACGATGCCTCGGCCGCACTGGCCGAGCATCCCGAGTCGCTCGCGGTCGGCGTCCTTCCTTTCGATACCGCCGCCACGCCCGGCCATGTCGTGCTGCCGCGGACGGTGCGCATCGCCGGGTGTCCGCGGCCGGAGCGCCGCAAGCCGGTGACGGCGCCCATGTCCGTGCGGGCCGTGCCCGAACCCGTGCGGCACGCCGAGGCCGTGGCCAGGGCGGTGAAGATCCTGCGTGCGCGCGGGATGCGCAAGGTCGTACTCGCCCGCGCGCTCGACCTGGACTTCGATGCCGACGTCGACGCGCAGGCGATCCTCAACAACCTCGTTCTCGACCGGGCCGGCGGCTACACGTTCGCGGCCGCGTTGCCCAACGGTCGTTCGCTGCTGGGCGCCACGCCTGAGCTGCTGCTTTCCCGCACCGGCGGTTACGTCGTGTCGCACCCGCACGCCGGCTCTGCGCCCCGGTCGGGCGATCCCGTGACCGATCGCGACAACGGTGCGGGCCTGGCCCGCTCCCGCAAGGACCACATCGAGCACGCCGTGCTGGCCGAGGCCGTCGTCGAGACGCTGCGCCCGTTCTGCCGCCGGCTCGAGGTGCCGCGCGAGCCGTCGCTGGTGTCCACGCCGACGATGTGGCACCTCGGCACGAAGATCACCGGTGAGCTGGTCGACCGCGACATCACCGCACTGCGCCTGGCCGCGGCGCTCCATCCGACGCCCGCGATCTGCGGGTCGCCCACCGAGGCCGCCCGTGAGCTGGTCGGGGAGTTGGAGCCGTTCGACCGGGGCTACTACGCGGGCACCGTCGGCTGGATGGACGCGCGCGGCGACGGCGAATGGGCGGTGTCGATCCGGTGCGCCGAAGTGGGCGCGCGGTCACTGCGGCTGTACGCGGGCGGCGGGATCGTGCCCGCATCGGATCCGAAAGCCGAGCTGGACGAGACGTCGGCGAAGTTCCAGACCTTCCTGCACGCCATGGGCCTGGAGCTTTAGGGCTTCCACCAGGTCTCGGTGATCTTCAGGTCGTCGGCGGTGAGTGCGGCGACCGCGCCGCGGTAGCCGGGGCCCGGATCCAGGTCGGCGAGGCGGGTGGTGGCCGGATCCAGGGCGTCGTCGGTGCAGTCCACGAGCTCGGCACCGGACAGTGTGATGCTCCGCAAGGCGATCTTGAGGCCGCGGCCGGTGGCCTTCATCAGCGCTTCCTTGCGGGACCAGTACTGGAAGAACGTGCTGATGCGCTCGTCCGCGGGCAGTCCGGCGAGCGCCTGCTGCTCGGTCTCGTTGAGCGCGTAGCCGATGAGCGAGTCGTCGGCGCGGCGCGTGTCGGTTTCGACGTCCAGGCCGACGGGGACGGTACTGACGGCGAGGCCGATGCGGTCGCCGGAGTGGGAGATCGAGAACTCCACCCCGGCAAGGCGCGGTTTGCCGTGCGGTTTGCCGCAGTCGTCGCAGGTCGCGTCAAAGGTGACGGCTTCGGGTGCGACGCCGCGGCGCCCGGCGAGCACGGTCTTCGCGAGCACGCGCCCGGTCAGGAAACGGCGCTGGTCGATCTCCTTGCGATACGCGCCATGCCTGCCCTGTTCGAGCGGGTCGAGAAGGGCGAGGAACCGGGGCTCATTGGGCAGGGGCTCGGCCCACCACACCGCGCACTCGATCACGTGACCAACCTACGCCGGGGTCGCGCGCCGGCTGTAGACTCCGAGGTAAGCAACCGCTTAGTAACCTCATCGTGGGAGGGCTGACGATGGACTTCACCCTGAGCACGGAAGAACGTGAGGTGCGTGACTGGGTACGCACTTTCGTGCAGCGCGAGCTGATGCCGATGGAGCCCGAGGTGCTGCGCCGTGAGCGCGCCGGGCAGCCCGGTGTCACCGCGGAGGAGTCGCGTGCGCTGCGGTTGAAGGCGAAGGAGTCCGGCTTCTGGGGTGTGCAGACGCCCGTGGAGTACGGCGGCATGGGCCTGTCGGCGGTGATGACCGCGTTGCTCGAAGCCGAACTCGGCAAGACGTTCGTGCCGTTCCGCTTCGGTGGCTCGGCGGACAACATCCTGTTCCACGCGAACGAGGAGCAGAGGCGGCGTTACCTCCTGCCCACGATCGCCGGTGACCGCATCTCGTGCTTCGCGATCACCGAACCCGGCGCCGGCTCCGACGCGAAGGCCATCGGCACGTCGGCGCGCAAGGATGGTGCCGACTGGATCATCAACGGCGAGAAGACATTCATCACCGGCGGGAACGAGGCCGACTTCGCGATGGTCTTCGCCGTGACCGACCCCGAGAAGGGCGCCAACGGCGGCGTGACGTGCTTCCTGGTCGACCGTGAGATGGGCTGGAAGTCGGAGTACATCGACACCATGGGCGAGTGGGGCCCGGCATCGTTGATCTTCCAGGACGTGCGGGTTCCGGAGAGCCAGATCCTCGGCGAGCTGGGTCAGGGCTTCACGTTGGCGATGCAGTGGATCGGCCGCGGGCGGTATCTGTTGCCGGCCCGCGCGATCGGCTCGTGCGAGCGCTTGCTGTCGATGGCGATCGAGCATGCCAACAACCGGAGAACGTTCGGACAGCCGATCGCCGACCGGCAGGCGATCCAGTGGATGATCGCCGATTCCGGTGTCGAACTGGAGGCGCTGCGGTGGCTGGTACTGCATGCCGCGTGGCAGGTCGACCAGGGCATGGACTCCCGGCACGCGCAGTCGATGGCCAAGCTGTACGGCGGCCAGAAGGCGAACGACATCGTGGACCGCGTCCTGCAGATTCATGGCGGCATGGGCTACACCCGTGAGCTCCCGGTCGAGCGGTGGTACCGGGAGCTACGGCTGCTGAGGATTTACGAAGGCACCGACGAGATTCAACGCCGTACGATCGCCCGCAACCTGCTCAAGGGCCACGCGAAGGTCAGCGGCGTGCTCGGGTAGGGGTTTTGGTCGCCGGGCCGCCCACGCCGCGG
>DASZUO010000268.1:0-13631 GCA_035547575.1 Amycolatopsis sp.
GGTCATCCCGTCGCCTGCCAACGCAACGATCACGGTGAGCCAGGGCCGCAACCTCCGTGCCCGACCCCCGGCTGACAACGCAAGCTTGCGGCCCTGGGGCACCGTGATATCTCCCAACCACAGGCGACGGGATGACCACACCCTCCGGCGACCCACCACATCACGCAAGCCGACGACGGAACCCCCCGTCATCCCGGAGCCTGCCCGCCGGCGAGGCATCTTTTCTTTTCATTGGGGGCGTGCCGGGTTCACTCCGGTCGCGGGGGTGCCCGGCTGGTGCTCGCGCCCTGCCTCAGGCCGGCCGGTTGCGCCGGATGGTGTGGACCACGAACAGCGTCACGAGCAGCACCACCAGCCCGCCGCCGGTGCCGCCCAGTGCGACGATCATCGGGGTCCAGTTGTGGTGTGCGGCCGGGGGAAGGCCGGGTGGCAGTTGCCTGTTCGCGGCCGGGGCGATGCCCTCCTCCGCGGGAACGATCGCGGTCAGTGCGGCGATCGGGTTGATCACGCCGTAGCCGATGAAGTTGTCCCGGCCGCTCGGTGCGCCAGGGTGCTGAGCCGTCGCCTCGATGCGGTGCATGACCTGTTGCGCGTCCAGGGTGGGGAACTGCGCGCGCACGAGCGCGGCCACTCCGGCGACATAGGGCGCCGCGAAGCTCGTGCCCTGGATCGGCTGTTGCTTGCCACCCTCGACAACTTGGTTGGCCAGGTTCGGGCCGGCAGGCGTGGACGGGTCGAGCGAGGTGATGTTCGTGCCCGGCGCGGCCACGCTGACCCACGGGCCCCACACACTGAAGTTCGCGACACCGCCTGTCTCGTCGATCGCGGCCACCGACAACACATCGTCGGAGAACCATGGGGGCGTGACGATCGACGTCGGCTTGGCCGGGTTCGCCTGGTCGTTCTGCTTGCAGTTGTCCGAGACGTTGCCCGCCGCCGCGACCACGACGACGTTCTTGACGTGGACCGCATAGTGAATCGCCGCCTGCAGCGTCTGCTCCTGCGGGCTGATCGTGCCGGTCGACCGGCGGCAGTTGTCCACCGACATGTTGATCACGCCGACATTCCGGTTGGCCGCGTCGACCACCGCCTTGGCCAGCGTCGCAAGGTTGCCGGCGCCCTGGCCCTGCTCCCGGCTGCCGTTGCCGCCGCCCGATGACGAGGCCTGGTCGTTCGCCGGTCCGTAGCTCTGGCTCGTCTGGCGGATCGACACGATCTGGGCGTCCGGCGCGACGCCCTTGAAACCGATGTCCGCAGGTGTGTTCGCGGCGATGATGCCCGCGACCTCGGTGCCGTGCCCGTCGCAGTCCTCGAGTCCTTGCTTACCGGGGTCCACGTAGTCCCCGCCGGCGACGATCGGGAACCGGAAGTACGGGTGCTGCGTGACGCCGGTGTCGATCACCGCGACCTTCTGCCCGCCGCCGGCCGAACCGGTCTTGGCCACCGCCAGCCGCTGTGCCTCCTCGATCTGCAGGTAGGTCTGGCCCCACGGTTTGTCGCGCAGCACGAGGTTGTTGTTCAGATCCCGCTTGACGCATTCCTGAGTCTGCTTGTACGCCTGGTCCGGCTGGCCGTCGTCGGTAGGCGCGCTGGTGGCCACGGGTGGCGGAAAGGCGTAGTACCCGGACGAGTCGTCGTTCGTGGACGTCTGCGCGGACGCGGCCAGCGGGCTCAGCGAACCCAGCGCCGCCGCGACCAGGACGACCGCCGTCCGGCCCGGAACCCCCAGGTGACGCACGAACCCACTCCTTCTCGGACCCATCAGCCGAACGAGATGTGCCGCAGCGTGGCGTACAGATCCATGACGGCCAGCGCGAGCGGCAGCACCGTCGCGATGCAGATGGCCTCGAGGATCTCCACGGTGCGGCGCAGCGGCGGTGAGAAGCGCTGGTCGGGGAAAACCACGCCGACCACGAGCGCGCCGACCGCCACGATGATCAGCACGCCGAACACCCACAGCAGCCGGCCGGTCGGCCCCTGCGTGATGAGCCAGCCGATCAGGATGCCGCCGCCGGCGACCATGCCGGTGGTCAGCAGCGCGACGGCCTGCGCGCCGTTGGCGTAGGAGCGGGCACGCAGCAGCAGCACCAGGGTCGCGACGACGCCGGTGATGATGCCGAACGCGCCGGGCGCCGTGGCGGTGATGATCGCGGCGATCGCGGTGGCGCTGCCGCAGCCGACCAGCAGGCCGGTCATGTAGTTGTGCGCTGTCGCCGTCTTGCGCTCGATGACCCGGTAGTCCGGGTAGGAGGTGTCCTCCTTGAGCTCCTCGGCGGTGCCGGGCACGTGCGGCAGCGGCAGCTTCGCGAGCCAGATCGTCGCCCTCGGCAGCATCGAGATCGCGGCGAGCGACACCGCGGCGGCACCGGCGGCGATGCCCGCGGCCGGGTGCGCGATCAGCGTCGCGACGGTGAAGGCCAGCACGCCGATGACCCCGGCGGTGGCGGCGGCGATGAACGTCGTGATGCCCGCGCCCATGATCATGATCGCCACGGCGGCGACGATCACCACGAGCCCGCTGCCGAGCAGCAGATTCGCCCGGACGGTCAGCCCCGGCACGGCGTAGAACCCGGCGACGAACGCGAACGGCAGGCCGCCCGCGGCCGCGATCACCACGCCGGTGGCCTTGGCCTGGTACGCGTTCGCGAGGGTGGCGCCGACCGCGAGACACGCGATCGCGGCGACGCCCGCGGTCAGGGCCGCGGCGACGCCGTTGCCACCGGCTATCGGGCCGCCCGAGAACAGGGCGACGGCGGCGACGATCAGCGCCAGCGCGCCCGCGATGTGCCCGATGCGGTTGGCCGTCTCCTTGGTCCACGGCCGGAAGCTGTCCGGGTCGGCGCCGGCGATGGCGTCGACCACGTCGTCGTACAGCGGGGGCGGCGGGTTCTCGTTCCGGCGCCGCAGTTGGAGCAGTTCACCGTCGATGACACCGAGCGAGGCCAGCGTGCGACTCGGGTCCAGCGGGGCGTCGCCGAGCTTGGCGAGCGACCAGCCGCCGTGCCGGGCGCCACCATCGGGTGACGCCTCGTTCGCCATGTCCAGCAGCATCGGCAGCAGGTCCGCGACCGCGACGTCGGCGGGCAGCGCCACGTCGATTCTGGTGCGCGGGGCCACCACGGTCACCCTGCTGAATACCGTCGTGCCGGTTGCCACCTGCGTGCCCCCTAAGTCAAAAGAGAATGCTGCGGGCTACTTATACCTAATCAGCGGGCCCGTGGCTCGCCTGCCCACCCGCCGAGCTTGTCCGAAAGTGTCCGAAAGTGTCGGTGGGCCGCCCTAGTATTAACGAACCTGGGGTCGTCATGGGGTCGTTTCGCCGGAGAACCTGCCCTGTTCCGCAGTCTTGCCTCGCGGACAGCTGGTGATTCGCTAACGTGTTGTACGGCCCCGGACCAGGCCATAGTCCGGGCGTCGAGCTGAAGAGGGGTCCACGGTTGAGCACGCTGCAGTTCAGGAAGACGCCGCGGCTGGCTGCGCCGCGCCCGCCCGGCGGAGAGGTGCACCTCGAACCGCCGCCCGAGGTGCCGCGCACGATCCCGGGCAACATCGTGCAGAAGATGCTGCCCGTGGTCATGATCGTCGCGATGCTCGGCATGGTCACGATGATGTTCACCAGCGGTGGATCGGCTGCCCGCAGCCCGCTCACGCTGATGTTCCCGCTGATGATGGTCATGTCGATGGGTGGCATGTTCGCCGGCGGCGGCAAGGGTGGCGGGGCCAAGAAGGCCGAGATGAACGAGGACCGCAAGGACTACCTGCGCTACCTCGGGCAGATGCGGGAGCGTGCCCGCGAGGCGATGGCCGACCAGCGGGCCGCCCTCGAGTGGGTGCATCCGGACCCGCAGGCGCTGTGGTCGCTCGCCGCGAGCCGTCGCATGTGGGAGCGCCGCCAGAACGATCAGGACTTCCTGCATCTGCGGGTCGGCCGCAGCTCGCACCGGCTGGCCACGCGCCTGGTTCCGCCGCAGACGGGCCCGGTCGACGAACTGGAGCCGATCGCCACCCTCGCGCTGCGCCGGTTCGTACGTGCGCACTCGATCGTGCCCGACCTGCCCACCCAGATCACGCTGCGCGGGTTCGCCGCGGTCAGCATGCAAGGCGAGCGTGAGCTGACGCGCGGCCTGACCCGCGCGATGCTGGCCCAGCTGGTCACCTTCCACAGCTGTGACGACGTGCTCATCGCCGTCGCCACCGCAGGGCGGGCGAAGGCCGAGTGGGAGTGGGCGAAGTGGCTGCCGCACGTGCAGCACCCGGAACTCGCGGACGGTATCGGCCAGCTGCGGATGATGGCGGGCTCGCTCGCGCAGATCGAGTCGTGGCTGGACGCCGAGATGCGGGACCGGCCGCGGTTCTCGCGCAACGCGACGCCCAACCCGGACCAGCCGCACATCGTGATCGTCATCGACGATGCCGAGGTCACCCGCGAGGAGCAGATCATCCTCGAGGAGGGCCTGGTCGGCGTCACGCTGGTCGACCTGTCCGACTCGCTGGGCAACCTCGCCGCCCGCCGCGGCCTGCGGCTGGTGGTGGAACCGGACCGGGTCGGCGCGCGCAGCGGCGGCGGCATCGAGTGGTTCGGCAGGCCCGACGTCCTGAGCGTCGTCGAGGCCGAGGCGCTCGCGCGCAAGATTTCACCGTATCGGGTGGGGTCGGCGGCGCA
This sequence comes from Amycolatopsis sp., assembly GCA_035547575.1. GTDB lineage: Bacteria > Actinomycetota > Actinomycetes > Mycobacteriales > Pseudonocardiaceae > Amycolatopsis_E. Next base: position 4,664 of record DASZUO010000268.1, read on the forward strand.
GGAGGCCAGCGAGGACGAGCCGCTGCTGTCCAACCCGACGCTGCTGGAGCTGCTCGGCATCCCCGGCGACCCGATGACGTTCGACGTGCAGCAGGCGTGGCGGCCGCGGCCGATCCGCGACCGCTATCGCGTCCCGTTCGGCGTCGGGGAGTTCGGCCAGGCGGTGGAACTGGACATCAAGGAGGCCGCGGCGGAGGGCATGGGCCCGCACGGCCTGTGCATCGGCGCGACCGGTTCCGGTAAGTCCGAGTTCCTGCGCACGCTCGTGCTCGGTCTGCTCGCCACGCACTCCAGCACCGCGCTGAACATGATCCTGGTGGACTTCAAGGGTGGCGCGACGTTCCTCGGCCTGGACAAGGCGCCGCACGTCGCGGCCACCATCACCAACCTGGCCGGCGACCTGACGCTGGTCGACCGGATGAAGGACGCCATCGCCGGTGAGGTGGCCCGACGCCAGGAGGTCCTGGCCAAGGGCAACTACAAGAACGTGTGGGACTACGAGAAGGCCAGGGAGAACGGCGCCGACCTCGACCCGCTGCCCGCGCTCTTCATCTGCATCGACGAGTTCTCCGAGATGCTCACCGCCAAGCCCGACTTCATCGACATCTTCCTGCAGATCGGTCGTGTCGGCCGGTCGCTGCAGATGCACATGCTGCTCGCGTCGCAGCGGCTGGAAGAGGGCAAGCTGCGTGGTCTGGACACCTTCCTGTCGTACCGGATCGGTCTGAAGACGTTCTCGGCCGCGGAGTCACGGGCCGCGATCGGCGTGCCGGACGCGTTCGAACTGCCGCCCATCCCGGGTTCGGGCTATCTGTCCACACAGGGGTCCGGGCTGGTGCGGTTCAAGGCGTCCTACGTCTCGGGTCCCTACCGTCCGGCGGGCATGAAGGCTGCCGGCCCCTCCACCAACGTGGTCCGCGCCGACAAGCGACCGCAACTGTTCGTGCCCGACTTCGTCGAGTTGCCGCCCGAACCCGAACCGGAACCCGAGCCGATGGCGGCGCAGGCGCCGAAGAACGAGGAGGAGGGCAGCGAGCCCACCGAACTCGAGGTGATCGTCGACCGGCTGATCGGCCAGGGCCCGCCGGCGCACGAGGTGTGGCTGCCGCCGCTGGACGAACCGAACTCGCTGGACACCCTGCTGCCGAACCTCAACCCCACCGAGGACCGCGGTCTCTCGCCGGTCGGGTTCTTCGGCAACGGCAAGCTGCAGGTGCCGATCGGGATCGTGGACCGGCCGTTCGAGCAGCGGCGCGACCCGCTGTGGGCCGACTTCTCTGGCGCGGCCGGGCACGGTGTCGTGGTCGGCGGTCCGCAGTCGGGCAAGTCCACCCTGCTGCGCACGCTGATCATGTCGATGGCGCTGGCCAACACGCCTGAGGAAGTGCAGTTCTACTGCGTCGACCTCGGTGGTGGCACCCTGGCCGGGCTCTCGGAACTGCCGCACGTCGGCGGTGTCGCGGTCGCCCGGCGCGAGCCCGACAAGGCCCGCCGGATCGTCGCCGAGCTCAACACGCTGGCCAACGAGCGGGAAGGCCGGTTCGGGGCGCTGGGCATCGACTCGATGGCCGACTTCCGCAACCGCAAGCGGCGCGGCGAGATCACCCGCGAGCAGGACCCGTTCGGCGACGCGTTCCTCATCGTCGACGGCTGGCGTGCCATCCGCGACGACTTCGAGGAGCTGGAGCCGCAGATCACGGCGCTGGCGCAACGTGGTCTGGCCTACGGCGTGCACGTGATCGTCGCGTCCGGCCGCTGGGCCGACATCCGCCCGGCGATCAAGGACATGCTGGGTACCCGGTTCGAGCTGCGGCTCGGTGACACGAGCGAGTCCGACATCGACCGCCGCGTCGCAGTGAACGTGCCGGAAGGGCGGCCGGGCCGCGGTCTCACCCGCGACCGGCTGCACATGCTGACCGGTCTGCCGCGCATCGACGGCGCCGGCACCACGGAGGATCTCGCCTCAGGGGTGGCCGACGCGGTCGCCAAGATCAAGACGGCATGGCAGGGCCCGATCGCCCCGCAGGTGCGGCTGCTGCCCGAGACGATCACCTACGACGAAGTCCTGTCGATGGACAAGCAGCGACACACCAGGCTCGTCCCGATCGGCATCAACGAGGACGAACTGGCGCCGGTGTACCTCGACTTCGACGCCGACCCGCACTTCCTCGCCTTCGCAGACGGCGAGTCGGGCAAGACGAACCTGCTGCGGCAGATCGCGCGCGGCATCACCGAGCGGTACACGGCCAAGGAAGCCGTCATCGTGCTGGTCGACTACCGGCGCACGATGCTCGGGTTCGTCGAGGGCGCGCACCTGCTCGGGTACGCGGTCTCGGCCAACCAGCTGGACGGGATGATCAAGGACATCGCCGGCTCGATGAACCGGCGGCTGCCCGGCCCGGACGTCACGCAGGAACAGTTGCGCAACCGGTCCTGGTGGAAGGGCCCGGAGCTGTTCGTCCTCGTCGACGACTACGACCTGGTCGCCACGCAGACGTCCAACCCGCTCAAGCCGTTGTCGGAGTACCTGGCCCAGGCCAAAGACGTCGGTCTGCACATGATCGCGGTACGCCGCACCGGTGGTGCGTCACGCGCGTCCTACGACCCGATCATCGGAAAGCTCAAGGAGATCGCGGCGCCGGGCATCGTGATGAACGGCAACAAGGACGAGGGCGCGCTGCTCGGCAACGTCAAGCCCGGGCCGCTGCCGCCCGGCCGGGGCACGATCGTCAGCCGCAAGGTGGGTAAGCAGCTCATGCAGGTGTCGTGGATCCAGCCCGAATGACACGACGCGCCGCCCGCATTCGTCTCCCGGCTTCCGTTCGCGGTACCGGGAGACGGTCGTGTGCGACGCAGCCGAGGGGCCGCCGGTGACGTTGCGGGTCGCGGTGGATTTCGGCACGTCGAGCACGTGCGTCGTCGCGTCGATCAGCGGGCGCGACCCGCAGGTGGCGGTCATCGACGGCCAGCCGCTGCTGCCCTCGGCCGTATACGCGGCGGCGGACGGCACGCTGTTCGTCGGCCAGGAGGCCGAACGGCAGGCCGCGATGGACCCGTCGCGTTACGAGCCGAACCCGAAGCGCCGCATCGACGAGGGCGAACTGCTGCTCGGCGACACAGTCCTGCGGGTCACCGACGTCGTGCACGCCGTGCTCTCCCGCGCGGTGTCCGAGGCACGCCGGCTCGGCGGCGGCGCCGAGGTGAACCTGCTGGTGCTGACGCACCCCGCGGACTGGGGCGCGGTGCGCACCCGGCTGTTGCGGCAGGCCGCCGGAGGGCTCGCCCGCGAGGTGACGCTCGTGCCCGAACCCGTCGCCGCCGCGGTGTTCCATGCCGCCACGTTCGCCCCGGCCGAGGTGAACCGCGACCGCACCGTCGAGCTGAGCAGCAGGCCGGGGGAGACCATCGCCGTGCTCGACCTCGGTGGCGGCACCGTCGACGTGAGCGTGGTCAGCCGGATGCCGGCGAATTCGGGGCGGCGCGCCGGTTTTCAGGTGCTCGCCACCCGCGGCGACCCGAGTTTCGGCGGCGCGGACGTCGACCAGGCGTTGCTGGAGCACGTCGGCGGGTTGGTCTCGTCCGCGGATCCGGAGGCGTGGCGCGAGCTCGTCGAGGGCCGGGAACTGGTGGACCGGCGACGTCGCCGTGTGCTGCGCCAGGATGTGCGGGGCGCGAAGGAGACGCTGTCCCGGCACGCCTACACGGATGTGCCGATGCCGCCGCCCTTCGCCGACGCGCATGTCACGCGGGAGGATCTCGAGAAGCTGATCGAGGCGCCGCTGAGCCGCGCGGTCGAGCTCACGTGCGCGGCGATCGACGAGGCCGGGCTGCGGCCGAAGCAGCTCAGCGCGATCTTCCTGGTCGGCGGATCCAGCCGGATCCCGATGATCTCCCGGCTCGTGCACGAGCGCACCGGGGTCGTACCGACCACTTTGGACCAGCCGGAGACTGTCGTCGCGCGGGGTGCGCTGCTCGCGGTCCGCCCCGAGCCCGCCGCGCCGCGGCCGCCGGTGCCGCGGCCGAACGTGGAGCAGCGCACCGAGATCGTGCGCGGGCCGCGGGCACCGGTGCACCGTCCGCAGCCGCGTCCGCAGTTCGCCGGGCATCCGGCGCCGCTGCAGCGGCCGCCCGCGCCGCCGCCGGGTTCGCCGGCGCGTGGCATACCCGCCGTGACGCCGCCGCTGCCGCGGAAGCGCCGCAGGCTGCCGTGGGTCATCGGTGGTGCGGTTGTGCTGGCCGCCGCGGTCGCGGCCGGGCTGGTGCTGTGGCTGGGCAACGGGGACGATCGGCCCGCGGGCAAGGTCGTCGCGCAGTACCACTACCGGTTCTCGTTCCCGCAGGACTGGACGCAGACCGGTGGTGCACCGCAGGCGCGCGAGACGCTCATCAAGCCGGAAGACGCCGTCGGCGGGAACGACGCGCTCTCCGTGCAGGAGTTCTCTTTGGACTTCGACGCCACGGCGAACCCACAGCAACTGGCCGACAATCTGCGCGTCAAGGCGCAGCAGGCCGGACCTGCCTACAGCGGTTTCAATCCCGATGCCACATTCGCCGGGCGGAAGGTCATCTACTACCGGCAGGCCGGCGATTTCGGGCCGATCGACTGGTATGTGGTCGCGCAGGGCAAGGTCCAGGTGAACGTAGCGTGCCAGTACGCGACGCAGCCGGGCCATGACCGCGTCGCGGCGGCGTGCGATCAGGTCGTGCGCTCGGTGCAGATCACCGGCTGAAAGGACCGCACGGAGCGGGGCGCGACGGAGGAGCGCTCGCGTAGGAGGACCGAATGGGTGCGGAACCCCGCAAAGACACTGAAAGGGATTCGCGTCGAGTCCCAGCCCCACAAGAGTGATCGTGTGCCGACTTTCGCAAGCGCGAATTTACGACGTTTCCCGAGGTTGGCGGGCATTTTCAGGATCGGTTCCCCAGTCGGGCATTCACTCTCGCAACTGTTTACGGGCAAACCGCGACAAGGTGGAACCAACCATGGCAAGGTCTTCGTCGTAGGTCCCGTAAGCACAAACGCGGTAGGGACAACACCACTAACGAAGGGGGTAACCTCTGATGGCAGGCGGTTTTACCGGTGACCCGGCACAGTTCGCGGACGCCCACCAGAAGGTGAACGAGACCAAGCTTCAGATGGACCAGAACCTGCAGCGTCTGGCCAGCGAAATCGAGGCCACGCAGGGCGGCTGGTCGGGCCCGGCCGCGAAGGTGTTCCAGGAGGTCATGGACGCCTTCGGCCAGAAGTCGAAGAAGCTGAACGACGCACTCGAGCACATCGCCGAGATGCTGAAGTCCTCCGGTGTCCAGTACGAGACGCAGGACCAGGACGTGCAGCAGCAGGTCAGCTCGCTGCAGGCCGCCCTCGAGGGCCTGTAAGTCTTCATCCGGAATTCACCAAACTCTTTAGCCTAATCGGAGGGAAAAATGGCTGACGGTGCCATGAAGGTTGATTACGCGACCATTCACCAGGCCGCGGACGACTGCAAGAAGGCCGGCGGTGAGATCGAGTCGCTGTTCGACCAGCTCAAGTCGAACATCGCCCCGCTGACCGACAGCTGGACCGGTGACGCGCAGGACGCGTGGCACCAGCGGCAGCAGGAGTGGAACACCTCGCTGGAGGACATGAAGGGCCTGCTCGCCCGGATTGCCACCGCGCTGCCCCAGATCGCGGACGGGTACCAGTCGACGGACTCCGGCATCACCAAGATGTTCGGCGGCTGACGACAGGTTTGTTGCCGATTAGGGCTCCGGCTGAAAAGCCGGAGCCTTTTTCGTGTTGTCTCTTTTGGACGGTTGTTTCTCCGGTGCGGTCTACTTCGGAGCCCCGACCTCGAACTGCGCCTGCTCGTTGAGCACCCGAACAGTGACCTTTTTCGGTTGCCCCGCAACGGTTACCGAACAGTCGAACGTGGTCCCCGTCTTGACCGGCCGGTCGGCCGGGCAGCTCGTGTCGCGCACGTCGCTCTCACCGAAGTCCTCGCGGAGGACCTTCTGCACACCGTCCTGAACGGACTTCTGGTCCAGCACTTCTCCCCGGAACGCGCCGAACTGCCAAGCCCCGACTCCGCCCGCGGCCAGAACGACCACCACGGATGCCCCAATGACCCAAGGCTTCCTGGACCGCTTCGACTTCGCCGCCCCAGCATCCGGGAATGCCCCAAGCCCGCCATACGCAGACGACGGTGACGCCTCGTTCCCGCCCCGTTGGGATTGCCCAGGTTGCCACGCCTGATCGCCAGATCCGGCCCGCTGGGGCTGGTTGCCCGGCTCGGCCTGCTGGGATTGCCAGAGCGGACTGCCCTGCCCGGCGTGCCCAGGTGCGTCGATTCGCTCCCACGGCAACGGAGGCTGAGGCCCACCGCCCGACTCCCAACCCGGCGCGGCTTGCGGGCCACTGGTGGAATGCTCGGGTTGTTGTGCCCCAGCGGCCGGAGCCCACGGCGCGCCCGACTGTGGTCCGGATGCCAGCGCCTGCGTGGCTTGTGGTTGCTGTAGCCCGGTCGTCGGAGCCCATGGCGCGTCCGGCTGTGCTCCAGCGGCCGGAGCCCATGGTGCGCCCGGTTGTGGCCCGGTGGCCGGAGCCCATGGTGCGCCCGGTTGTGGTCCGGTGGCCGGCGCCTGTGGGGCTTGCGGTTGCGGCCCGGTGGCCGGAGCCCATGGTGCGGCCGGCTCTGGTCCGGTGGCCGGTGTCTGCGGAGCGTGTGGCTGTGGCCCGGTGGCCGGCGGCCACGGCGCGCCCGGCTGTGGCCCGGTCGCCGGTGCGGCTGGCTGCGCTCCACTCTGCGGCTGCCAGGCAGCCTGCTGCGCGCCGGTGCCGGGCGGCCACCACTGCTGGCCCGCCCCGCCGCGCGGCGCTGGTGGCGTCCGCGGCCCACCCGGATGCAACCAAGGTTGCACGGTCGGCGACTGCCCGCCGCTCGGTGGCTGCTGTGCCCCACCGTCGGCCTGCTGCCACGGCTGTCCACCCAGCGGAGGCTGCCCGGGCGCTTGGGGCCCGCCCGTGGTCGGTTGCCAGGGGGTCTGCCGGCCTCCGGGCGTCGAGGGCCACTGCGTCCGCGCCTCACCCGGCGCACCCCGCTGCTGTGGGTACGGCTGCGGGGCGACGGGAGCCTGCCACTGAGTCGGCCGCCCGCCCGCCGGCTGCCAGTCCGGAGGCAGGGGCACCTGCGACCCGGACGGCTCCGACCCAGACTGTGCCGACCCGGACTGTGCTGACCCGGACTGCTGCGGTCCAGCCGTCGGCCACCCGCCGTCCTGCGCCCCGGCGGTCTGCGGTGCCGCCTGGTGCGGCCCGGTGCTGTGCGACCCGGACTGCTGCGACCCGGACGGCTCCGACCCAGACTGTGCCGACCCGGACTGCTGCGGTCCGGCCGCCGACCACCCGCCGTCCTGCGCCACGGCGGTCTGCGGTGCCGCCTGGTGCGGCCCGGTGCTGTGCGGCCCAGACTGCTCCGGTCCGGTGGTCTGGCGTCCAGGCTCGTGGGGCCCGGCCGCCTCGCTCGCCGAAGCCCCGGCCGCGTCGGCCGCCGCCGCTGCACCACCGGACGCCCCACCAGCAGAAACCCCGCCGCCTGAGGCTCCACCTGGAGCCCCGCCGCCCGAGCCGCCACCACCTGGAGTCCCACCACCTGGAGCCCCGCCGCCCGGGCCCCCACCTCCCGAGCCCCCACCGCCAGAGGCGCGCGCCTCCGGGGCCTCACCATCCGGGGCCGCGCCGCCCGAAACCGCCGACGCCTCCTGCTCGGGTACCCCAGACACCTCCTGCTCGGGCTGCCGCTCATCACTCACCGGTGCTCACCGGCCCTGGAGTTCGCCCATGCGGGCGTAGAAGTCGGTCACCGCGGCGCTGTCCGCCAGGACCGTCACCTGCGACGGGTCCGGCACTTTCGGCAGGTCGTTGTCCGTGGGCTGGCCGTCCAGGCGGTAGTGCTCCTGCACCTCGACCTCGTGCCCGCCCGCCGAAATCTTGCCGTTGAGCTGCAGATCCGTCAGCTTCCCGTGTGGGTCGAGGGCGATCCGGGCCTGCAGTGTCCGCTTCTTCATGTCATCGCTGATCTGGTTGAGAATCGAGTCCGGGAAGACGACCACCCGGTTGTCGAGGAACGCCGCGAGCGTCACATCCGCCGTGAGCTCCAGGCTCCCGTCGGCCTTGCTGTTCGCCGCCTTCGCGGCCTTGCCCTGCTCCACCGAATCGGACACGGCGCCGAGCATCTTGCACACATCCTGCGCCCCGCCCCAGAAGCACTCGCTCAGATCACCCGCGGTATATGGCATCGACACCCACGGTGTCGGGGCGAGGCTCGAGTAAACCGGCCCCAGCAGCAGATATTCCACCGGGCTGTTGGCCGGATGGAACGAGTCCAGGAACTCGTTCGAATCGAGGTTCGAGTGGTTCTTCGACAGCCGCGCGGGCGGATGTCCCAGCTGGACGGCCGAATGGGTACTGTTGATCTTCTTGTCGTCGAACCGGGCGAAGATGTCCAGCGTCGTCTTGCGGCTGTCGTTCGCGCCGAACTGGTCGGACAGGTGCTTCAGTGTGTCGGAGAACTTGTTCGACACGTACGTGGCCGCCTCCTCGCCGTTCGGCACCGCCGTGCCTGCCTTCGCGCTGCCGCAGGCGGCCGTGAGCAACGCCACGCACGCCAAGGCGATGGCCATCTTCCGTGCCGGCACGCCGCCCCCTCGTGTCGTCGGTGTCCCCGAGTCCGCGCCAGACTAGTATGGAGCAGTCCGGTACCCCCGCCTCACAGACCGTCGAAGCGAGCGGGTATCTTCATATGTCGTTGTGCGCTGCGGCGCTCCACGCGCTAGGCCCGCACTCGACCCCACACGCACGTTTGACGACGAGGTAGACCCTTGCCCACGTACAGCCCCAAGCCCGGCGATGTCACCCGTGCCTGGCACGTGATCGATGCCGAGGATGTCGTGCTCGGCCGGCTCGCGACCGAGGTCGCCACGCTGCTGC
>DASZUO010000269.1:0-9826 GCA_035547575.1 Amycolatopsis sp.
CGCACTCGTCGGGGTGGATGTAGAGCATCCGGTCGCCCTCGTAGATGCAGTCGACGGGGCACTCGTCGATACACGCCTTGTCGAGCACGTCGACGCAGGGCTCGGCGATCACGTAGGTCACTGCGTTCTCCTGCTGTGTTATGAGATCCAGCTTCGACCTCGGACATTACGCGGCCGCACCAGGCCGATCCCAGGTAAGGGCAGCCTTAGCGGCAGGTTCTCTCGGAGAATGGTACCCGTGGACTCCCGCGAAGCACTCGAGGTCGTCTGTGCCGCCGCCTGGCGCGCGATGACCGAGGACAAAATCGGCGACTGGCGGCTGCGCGCCGCGGGCGGTTTCACCGGCCGCGCGAACAGCGCCCTCGCGGTCGGCGACCCCGGTATGCCCGTCGCCGACGCGCTCGAGCGCGTCCAGGAATTCGCCCGTGACCAGGGCATACCCCCCGTGGTACACACCATCGCGGGCAGCGCGGCCGAGCGCGGGGTGGCCGCCGCGGGCTGGGTGCCCAACACCGGGCACGCCGCGGGCCACCTGGTTTCCGTGCTCGTCGGCCCGCTCAGCACGCCGGCTCGCGACGGCGTGGAGATCCTGCCGGAGCCGACGCGCGCATGGTGGGAACTGGCCGCGGGCAGTGCCGATCCGGCACCCGCGCAGCGACACGTACTTACTACGGGCGAGATCGGTTATGGCGTGGCGGATATCACCGCGGGTGCGGTGCGGGCGGCGGTCGTCGGTGACGTACTGCACATCTCGCGGCTGGCGGTGCGGCCCGAGCACCGTCGCCGCGGTCTGGCCACGTCGTTGATGGCGGCGTGCGGGCCCTGGGCGGCGGAGCGCGGCGCGACCCGATGCGTGCTGCAGGTGGCCGTCGGCAACGCGCCCGCGCTCGCGCTGTACGAGGCGCTCGGATTCTCCGTGCACCATCGGTATCGGTACTGGGTTCCGGCGTGCGAGGATCGCTCCCTGTGAAGGTTGTCGTAGTTGTCGGCGGGGTGGGCGGCGCCCGCTTCCTGCTCGGCGTGAAGGCCGCTCTCGGGCTCCCCCCGATCGGCCCCGGAGAGAGCCCCCACCAGGTCACGGCGGTGGTCAACACCGGCGACGACGTGTGGATGCACGGCCTGCGCATCGCACCCGACCTGGACACGTGCATGTACACCCTCGGCGGTGGGATCGACACCGAACGCGGCTGGGGCCACCAGGGCGAGACGTGGGTGGTCAAGGAGGAGCTCGCGGCCTACGACGCCGAGCCGAGCTGGTTCGGCCTCGGCGACAAGGACATCGCGACCCACCTGATCCGCAGCCAGATGCTGCGCGCGGGCTACCCGCTCTCGGCGGTCACCGAGGCGCTGTGCGCGCGGTGGAAGCCGGGCGTGCACCTCCTGCCGATGACCGACGACCGCGTCGAAACCCACGTCGTCGTGGACGACCCGGACGATCCCGCCCAGCGCAAGGCACTTCACTTCCAGGAATGGTGGGTGCGCTACCGCGCCTCGCTGCCCGCGCATTCGATCGTGCCGGTCGGCGCGGATGAGGCGAAGCCGGCACCCGGCGTGCTCGACGCGATCGCGGCGGCGGACGCGGTGCTGTTCGCACCGTCCAATCCGGTCGTGTCGGTGGGCACCGTGCTGTCCGTGCCGGGTGTGCGGGAGGCGCTGCGCAAGACGGCGGCCGGCATCGTCGGCATCTCCCCCATCATCGGCGGCAAGGCGGTGCGCGGGATGGCGGACGCGTGCCTGACCGCGATCGGCGTCGAGACATCCGCCGAGGCGGTCGGCCGGTACTACGGCTCGCGGCAGACGTCGGAGGACGGGCTGCTCGACGGCTGGCTGGTCGCGAGCGGCGAGACCGTGCACGTCCCCGGGGTCGCCGTGCAGGCCGTGCCGTTGCTGATGACCGACGTCGACGCCACGGCGGCCATGGCGCGCACCGCACTCGAACTGTCCGGAGTAGACATTGACTGAGCAGCAGTCCGAGCACTCCGCCGCGCGCCTGGAGGTCCTGCCGATCGAGGGCCTGCCGGAGTTCCGGCCCGGCGACGACCTCACCGGTGCGATCGCGGCCGCGGCGCCCTGGCTGCGTTCGGGCGACGTCGTGGTGGTGACCAGCAAGGTCGTCTCGAAGATCGAGGGCATGCTGATCCGGGTACCGGCGGACCCCGAGCAGCGGGACGCGATCCGGCGCGAGTGGGTCGAGAAGGAGGCGGTGCGGGTCATCGCGCGGTTCGGCCGCACGTTGATCACGCAGAACAAGATCGGGATCGTGCAGGCGGCCTCCGGGGTGGACGGGTCCAATGTCGACTCCGGTGAGATCGCGCTGCTGCCCACCGATCCGGATGCCTCCGCATTGGCGCTGCGCAACGGTTTGCGTGAGCGCCTCGGGGTCGAGGTCGCGGTCGTCATCACCGACACGATGGGCCGGGCGTGGCGGGTCGGGCAGACCGACGCGGCGATCGGGTCGTCGGGGCTGAAGGTGCTGCACTCCTACGAGGGTGTGGTCGACAAGCAGGGCAACGAACTGCTGGTCACCGAGGTCGCGGTGGCCGACGAGATCGCCGCGGCGGCGGACCTCGTCAAGGGCAAGCTGCGCGCGACGCCGGTCGCCGTGGTGCGCGGAATGTCCCTTGTGGACGATGGGTCGACGGCGCGTGACCTGGTCCGTCCGGTCGAGGAGGACATGTTCTCGCTCGGCGTCGCCGAGGCGATCGCGCAGGGCCGCCGGGAAGCGGTGCCCGCGCGGCGCTCGGTGCGGTCGTTCTCCGACGAACCTGTCGGGCCGTCCGTGATCCGGCGCGCGGTCGAGTCCGCGTTGACGGCGCCCGCGCCGCACCACACGCATCCGGTGCGGTTCGTGTGGTTGCGGGACCGGGGACTGCGCACGAAGCTGCTGGAGGCGATGCGCGAGTCGTGGCGCGCCGATCTCGGCCGCGACGGGTTCACCGACGAGCAGATCGCGAAGCGCGTCGGCCGCGGCGACATCCTGTTCACCGCGCCCGAGGTCGTGCTGCCGTTCCTGGTGCCCGATGGCGCGCACACGTATCCGGACGAGCGCCGCAACGACTGCGAGCGCACGATGTTCACCGTCGCGGGCGGCGCGGCGGTGCAGGGTCTGCTGGTCGCGCTCGCCGCCGAAGAGCTCGGGTCGTGCTGGATCGGGTCGACGATCTTCGCGGCGGACCTGGTGCGCGAGGTGCTGGGGCTCGAGGCGTCGTGGCAGCCACTGGGCGCGGTCGCGATCGGGCACCCGGCCGCCGAGCCGGGACCGCGGGGCCAGGCGTTCGGTGCGGGGCTGGTGGAACTGTGAGCCTGCACCGCGATGCCACGTCGACTCTGGGCAAATGGCGACCGGGGTCCGCGGCGCAGGAGTCGTTGCGCCAGGCATTCCTGGGTTTCCTCGCTGCGCGCGACGACGCCTGTGCCCGCTCGTGCGAGGCCGGGCATGTGACCGCTTCGGCCGTGCTGCTCGACGCCGACTCGTCGCAGGTGCTGCTCACACTGCATCCCCGGGTCGGCCGGTGGCTGCAGCTGGGCGGACATTGCGAGCCTTCGGACGCCTCGCTCGCGGCGGCCGCGCTGCGGGAGGCCCGCGAGGAGTCCGGCATCGACGACCTGCGCATCGAACGCGAGCCGGCGCACCTGGACGTGCACCCGGTCACCTGCTCGCTCGGCGTGCCGACCCGGCATTTCGACGTGCGGTTCGCGGTGCGCGCCCCGCGCGGCGCGGTGCCGGTGCGCAGCGACGAGTCGGACGATCTGCGCTGGTGGCCGGTGGACGCGCTGCCGCCCGGTTCGCAGGATCTGGCCGAGCTCATCGGAGCGGTGTTGTGATCGTCGAGGTCGATGGGGGCTCGACGGTGCCGCCGTTCGAGCAGGTGCGCTCGTCCCTGGCGCGGCAGATCAACGACGGAACACTGCCGGTCGGCACGAAACTGCCGACGGTGCGCCAACTTGCGGCGGACGTCGGTATCGCGCCGAACACGATCGCCCGCGCCTACCGGGAACTGGAAGAGGCGGGGCTGATCGAGACCCGCGGCCGGGCCGGCAGCTTCGTCGGCTCATCCGGCGACGAAACCCTGCGCCGGGCCCGCGACGCGGCCGCCGAGTACGCCGACACCTGCCACTCTCTTGGCCTCTCCCCCGACGCCGCCCTGGCCATCGCCAAAGCGGCGCTTCACATCGCGCGGTAATCCCGCACCGGGTACCGCGGGCCGAAGCGCGGACGCGAGAACCCGGCCGCCTCCAGATACCGCACGGCGCGCTGCCGCTGCGGCGCGTACGGGGCCAGCACCTCGGCCATCCCCTCGTCGTCCAGTGGCTCGCCGAGCAGGGCATACCCGACGACGGACGGGATGTGGAAGTCGCCGAAGCTGACCGCATCCGGGTCGCCCCACGCGCGTTGCGCCACTTCCGCCGCGGTCCACACCCCGATGCCCGGCACCTTCTCGAGCCAGGCCCGGCCCTGCGCGCCACCCAGTTCGGCCGCGCGTTCGAGCCGGTGCGCGGCCTGCGCCGCGAACACCAGCGTGCGGCGCCGCGTCAGGTCCACCCCGGCCCGGTGCCACTTCCAGTCCACAATGGACATGATCGCCCTCGGCGTCGGCGGCACCCGCATGCCCGCGGGCGCCGGCCCGGGCGCCGGCTCGCCGTACCAGCGGCACAGCTCCCGCCACGACCGCCGCGCCTCGATACCGGTCACCTTCTGCTCCAGCACCGCCGGGATCAGCGCGTCCCACACCCGGCCGCTCGCACCGAACCGCAGGCCGGGCATCCGGCGCCGGACCTCGGCGACCACGTCGTGATGCGCGACGAACTCGCTGTCGTCGTCCTCGGCGCCGAGCAGCGACGGCACACCGTCGAGCAGCAGGCCCGCGCCCGGTCCCCAGGCGTCGGCCTCGATCTCACCGTCGGTGAAGCGCCGCAGAGCGAGCGTTCCCGGCCCGTCCTTCGTGTTGCCGGTGAGCCACGTGACGCCGGCCTCGTCGACCCGCAGGCAAGGATCACCCTTGCCGCGGCGGAGCGGCGCGATCGTGCCGCCGAGGTCCACAGTGAACGGTGGCCGGTAGCGCATCAGGTGTCGGCCGAGAATCGGATCGAACCGTCGGGGAGCGTCATGCCCGGCCACACCCTGGCACCCCGCAACAACTCACACCCCGCGCCGACCGACGCTCCGTCGCCCAGCACCACGCCACGCAGGACCGCGCCCTTGCCGACGCGCGAGCCCACGCCGAGCACGGAATCCTCGACCACTGCGTGCTCGTCGACGAAAACGTTGTCGAACAGCACGGAACCCGCGACCCGCGCGCCCGCCGACACCTCGGACCCGGCGCCGATCGTCGTGCCGCCGGTCACCTCGGCACCCGCCGTCACCTTGGCGCCGTCGAGGACGAGCGCGTCGCCGAGCGGCCCCGGCAGCGCCGGCGTCGGGGCCAGCCCGCGCACGAGGTCCGCCGAGCCGCGCACGAAAGCCTCGGGCGTGCCGACATCCAGCCAGTACGACGCGTCCACGAAACCATGCACATGGGCGCCGCCCGCGAGCAGTCCGGGGAAGGTCTCGCGCTCGACCGACACGCGGCGACCGGCCGGGATGCTCTCGACGACGGAGCGGCGGAACACGTAGCAACCGGCGTTGATCTGGTCCGTCGGCGGGTTCGGCGTCTTCTCGAGGAACGCGGTGACGCGGCCGGTCTCGTCGGTGGGCACCGACCCGAACCGGCTCGGGTCCGGGACACGCTGCAGGTGCAGCGTCACATCGGCGCCGGTGTCGCGATGCGTGCCGATCAGCGCGCCGAGATCAGCACCGGAGAGGATGTCACCGTTGAAGATCACGGCGTCGTCGGCGCGAAGCCGGTCGTAGACGTTGCGGATCGCGCCACCGGTGTCGAGCGGCTCGTCCTCGACGACGTACTCGAGATCGAGGCCGAGCCCGGCACCGTCGCCGAAGTACTGCTCGAAAACCTCGGCACGGTAGGAAGTGCCGAGCACGACGTGAGTGATGCCGGCCGCCTCGATACGGGACAGCAGGTGCGTCAGGAACGGCACCCCGGCCGTGGGCAGCATCGGTTTGGGGGCGGACAGGGTGAGGGGGCGCAGGCGGGTTCCCTTGCCACCCACGAGCACGACCGCGTCGACTGTCACAACGTCCCTCCGTTACCACGTACCAGCCGGGCGACAAGCCGCGGGAAACACTGACGGCGGTGGCCCCGAGGGCCTACCCTAGACAGCACACGGGTGGCCCCGGTCGGAGAGGGCCTCAGGGTGAGTCGGGAGGCCAAGGGGATGGACCCCCGCGATCGAGCGGACGCGCTGCTGGCGCGAGCGCGGGCGCGTGGCGCGTTCGTGGTCACACCCGAGGACGCGATCTCGCCCATGGACGCATCGAACACCCAGCAGATTCCCCGGTCCGTCGTCGCCCGAATCGACGAGGGCGAGGATGGTGAGACGACGGCCGTCGTGCCGTCGTCGGTGATCGACTCGGTGGAGCGCAGCATCGCCACCGATCCCAAGCCTGGCACGCGGGTCGGGATGCGACCGGTCGCGCCGCCGCCGGTCGACCCCGAGCCCGAACCCGAGGAGCAGGAAGTCGGTGGGCTGATCCCCACCACCACGCAATCCACTGGCCGCTCCGACTTTTCCCGCCGCCTCGAGGGCTTCTGACTACCGGCCTCGCGTCTCGAGGCGAAGACGCAGCTGCAGGCCGAGTTTGATCGCGGCGAGCACCGGCTTCCAGGCTGGTCCGCGGTGGCGGTCGGCCAGGTAGCGGTAGGCGCTTTCGTGATGCGCCGCCAGCATTTTCTTCGGCGCCCGTGATGTCGCTGTGCCCCCGATGTGCGTTACGGCTGCCGAGGGCACGTACACGTTCCGCCATCCCGCGCGTCCGAGCCGGTCACCGAGGTCGACGTCCTCGAAATACATGAAGTAGCGCGGGTCGAAGCCGTCGACCGAGTCGAAGGCCTCCCTGCGGAACATCTGGCAGGAGCCGGACAGCCAGCCCGACGTGCGCTCGACGGGTTCGCGTTCCTGTCGGTAGGCGCGGGTCCACGGGTTGGCCGGCCACACCTTGCCGAACACCGCGTGGCCCATCCCACGTCCGAGTGAAGGCAGTAGCCGGGCCGACGGATAGACGGTGCCGTCGGGATCCTTGATCAGTGGGCCGAACGCCCCCGCGCGCGGCCACCGCTTCGCGACGTCGAGAAGCACGTCGAGCGAGCCGGGTTCCCATTCGAGATCCGGGTTGGCGACGACGACCCAGCCGTAGCTGTCGTCGAGTTCCGCCACGCCCCGGTTCGCGGCCGCCCCGTAGCCGAGGTTCTCGCCGATCCGCAGGAGGTGCACGTACTCGCGGCGGGCCGCCTTGTCCAGGGCGTCGTCCGTGGAGTCGTTGTCGGCCAGCACCACGCGTACGTCGCGAGTGGTCGCCTTCTCGAGCGTGTCGAGGAACCGCTCGAGATCGTCGCCGGGGAAGTAGGTCACCACCACCACGGCGAGCCCATCGCCATAACGTGTCGGCTCGGTCACCCGGGTTATTGTGCCGAACGGCGGCGGGTGGCCGCGGCGTGCCCCGCAAAACCACGTTCACGTGCGAATTCGCCGGAGCGTCACGGGCACCATGATCGGGCGCCGGCCCATGCATTCATCGACGAGTCGCCAGTACCTGCTCTGTGTGGCGACCGTCGACCCCGCCAGTCTCGCACCCGTCCGCAGAACCCTTTCGAGCTTGTTGCTAACCCCGACGGTGTGCCAGCCACGCCTTGCCGTACGCCTCGCGGTGCCGTTCCGCACTTGTCGACCAGGAGAAGTCTTTCGCGCGGCGCATCGCGGCAGCCGACAACACCGAGCGACGGAACGGGTCGTCCAGCAGTTCCGACAACGCGACCGCGACATCGCCCGCACCGACCCCGCAGTACGCGACCGCGTCGCCGCCGACTTCGGGCAGTGCCAGGCGCCGGGTGGTCAGCACGCACGCGCCGCAGGCCATCGCCTCCAGCACCGGCAGGCCGAAGCCCTCACCGAGGCTCGGGTATGCCACGAGCTCCGCCCCGCCGAGGAAACCCGCCAGGTTCCGGAACGGCAGGTACCCGGCGCGGATCACGCGCAGCCGGCGCGGCGCAGCATCCAGTGCCTTCTCCACCTGCGTGTCCCAGCCCGGCTGCCCCGCCAGCACGAGCGCGGGCGGCGAAGCCCGGTGCTCGACCGCCTTCGCGAAGCCGCGGATCAGCGTCGGCACGTTCTTGCGGGGCTCGAGCGCGCCGAGAAAGGCGACGTACGGCGTGTTGCCCAGCCCGACCGCCTCCCGTGCGGCGGCGACCTCGTCCGGCGACGGCGGGTGGAAGCGCTCCACGTCGACACCGTGCTCGATGATCTCCAGCGCCCGCGGCCGCACCCTCGTCACGCGCGCCAGCTCGCTCTGCGTCGCGCGGCTGGGCACCACACACAGCGTCGCCCGGCTCAGCGCCGTCCTCGTCCAGGTGCGGAAGAACCGCGCCTTGACCGACGAGTGCAGCACGGCGTCGGTGAAGAACGTCGCGTCGTGCAGCGTCACCACCGACGCGGCCGCGCTGGTGAGCGGCATCGTGTAGTGCGGCGAGTGCACGACGTCCACCGCGAGCCGCCGGGTGAGTGCGGGCAGCGTGGTCTGCTCCCACACCAGCCGCGCGGTGCGGGTCACCGAAGACGGCCCCGCCGGGACGATCCGCGACCGCGGCGCGAGCTCGTGGTAAAGCCGCACGTCCCGCGGCTGGCACACGATCGTGATCGGGGCCCCGTCCTCGTCGAGCGCCTGCACCAGCGAGTCGACATAACGACCGACCCCACCCCGGTCCGCGGGCACGGCCGTAGCGTCGATCAGGACGCTCGGTTCGCCTCTTCCCACGCGTGCAGACTACGGCCGATCACGGTCCGCTTGGTCAAGAACTCACAATTCAGCCGCCCCGGTGAATGTCCCATACCGCCTCGGCCGCGGTCCGCCACGAGAAGTCCGCCGCTCGGGCACGACCAGCGCCGGCCAGCTCGGCGGCGCACTCCGGCGACCCCAGCACCCGCCGCAACGCCGCGGCCAGCGCCTTCGCGTCCCCTCGCGGCACGCACCGCCCGGCGCCCCCGGCGACCTCCACCAGCGCCGGCGCATCGGAATGCACCACGGGCACCCCGGCGGCCATCGCCTCCAGAACGGGCAGGCCGAAGCCCTCCGCCAGGCTCGGCGCCGCCAGCACGGTGGCCCGCCGCAGCACCGTGCCGAGGTCCGCGTCGGACACCCGCCCCAGTACGCGGACGTCACGGTCACCCGCGAGCGCCACCAGGTCCAGACCGCCCCACCCCGGCTGCCCGGCCAGCACGAGCGGCACGTCGAGTTCGCCCATCGCCTCGATCAGCACGTCGATGCCCTTGCGCGGCTCGATCGTGCCGACCGCCAGGACGTAGCGCTGCGGCAGATCCAGCGAAGACGCGCCCGCGCCCAGCGCCGCCGTCACCCCGTGCCCGGCGACCCGCACCGGCGCCGCGACCTTCACCCACCGCCGCAGATCGGTGGCAACCGCGTGCGTGGGCACGATCAGCCCCGCGGCCCGCTGCGCCGCCCGCCCGATCATCGCGCGATGCCACGTGACACCGCGCGAGGTGAGCGTCCCGGGATGGGTCCACGGCACCGTGTCGTGCACCGTCACCGACACCCGCCCGCGCGGCGGCGCCAGCGGCGTGGGCGCGTGCACGGCGTCGCCCCCCGGCCAGTACGGCAGCCCGGCCTGCCAGGCCGCGGCCAGCGCACGCGGCGGCAGCGGCAGCCGCCGCGGCCCGGCCACGCCCTCGACCCGCGCCGCCGACACGTCCGGATGCC
>DASZUO010000270.1:0-10850 GCA_035547575.1 Amycolatopsis sp.
TTGTACGTCCGAGTGCACGTCACCCCGCACCCGGTGTTCGGCCGGTCCGGCAACGACCTGACGATCACGTTGCCGGTCAGCTTCGCCGAGGTGACGCTCGGCGCCACGGTCACGGTGCCGACACTGGACGGGAAGGTGTCGCTGAAGGTGCCCGCGGGCACCGGAAACGGCCGGGTGCTGCGGGTGCGCGGCAAGGGCATCCACAAGCGCGACGGCGCGCAGGGCGACCTGCTCGTCACGCTGCAGGTCGCGGTGCCGTCGCGGCTCGACGCGGCTGAGCAGGAAGCGCTGGAGCAGTTCGCGGAGGCGTCCGCGAAGCACGATCCCAGGCCGGAGATCACGAAGATGCTCGGGGAGCGGTGATGACTTTCGGTGGCTTGCCCCACGGGGCGGACGAGGACACTCCGGTTTTCGTCATCTCGGTGGCAGCGCAGCTCTCCGGGCTGCACGCGCAGACGCTGCGGTCCTATGACCGGCTGGGCCTGGTCAGCCCGGGCCGCAGCGCCGGCGGCGGGCGTCGCTATTCGATGCGGGACATCGCCCTGCTGCGCGAAGTACAGCGCCTGTCCCAGGAGGCCGGGGTCAACCTGGCTGGCGTCAAGCGCATCATCGAACTGGAGAACCAGGTCGACGCGCTGCGTTCTCGAATCGCCGAGCTGACCGAGGAACTGGCCGCCGCCTACGCGGCAGCCGAGCAAGCGGCGGCGGCCGTACACGCCTCCTACCGCAAGGACCTGGTCCCGGTACGCACCGAGACCGCACTGGTGGTGTGGAAACCGGCCCGCAAGAGGCGTTAGCGAGCCGAGCCGACGCTCAGCGCAAATGCTCCGCGAAGAACGCGAGGACGCGGCGCCAGGCGTCCTCACTGGATTCGCGGTGATAGCCGACGCCCGCAATTCTCGCGAGCACGTTCAGCGGCCCCAAATGGAACTGGTTCGCGAAGCTGTGCCCGGCTTCCGGGTATTCCTTGATGTCGTGCGGAATCCCGCGCGCGCCCAGTTCATTCTCGAGTTTCGCGGCGGCACCACGCAATGACGGGTCCTTTTTGCCGAAGCTCGCCACGATCGGGCAAGCCCCGTCCAAAATAGACAGATCTTTCGGCGACTGGCCGTAGTACGGCGCCGACGCATCGAATCCCCGCGTGGCACCGACGAGCGCAAACCCCCCGCCGAGGCAGAACCCGACCACCCCGACCTTGCCGTTGCAATCGGCCCGCGCGGCGAGGAGCCCGCGTGCGGCATCGAGATCCGCGAACGAGCGCCCCTTGGCCGCAGCGAGTTCCTGGAACACGGTCTTGACACACCGAACGAACCCGCCACGCGAATACAAGTCGGGCGCCAGCGCGAGGTACCCGGCCGTGGCGAACCGGTCGGTGATATTGCGCGCATCCTCGTTCAGCCCGAGCGCATCGTGCACGATCACCACGCCGGGCCACGGCGGCTTCCCGGCCGCCGCCTCGACCGGCTCGGCCAGGTATCCGCGAATGGTGCCGTCCGTCACGGGAATGTCCATGGCGGCCAGGCTAGCGACCTCGAGCCGAGGACGCAGGCGGATCGTCGCCATGCCGGTATCCGCGGGCTAGTCGATGGTGAACGGGTCGTAGCGGATCTGGTCGAGGGCAGTGCCCGCGACCAGCATCCGCGACACCGTCGCGCGGATCATGCTCGGCGAACCGGACACCAGCACGTCGTGGCCGGGCCAGGCGCCGAACTTCGTGACGGCATCGGCCAGGGTGCCCAGTTCGCATCCGGACACGCCGGGACCGCCCTCGATCACCGGCGTGACCGTCAGCCACGGGTTGCACGACGCCATCATCCGCAACCCGTCGAGCGCGTACAGATCCTCGCGGGTACGTCCGCCGTAGAACAGCCGCACCTTCGGGTTCTCGCCCCACTGCGCGAGGTCGTCGAGCAGCGACTGCATCGGCGCGAGCCCGGTGCCGCCCGCGACCATCAGCACGTCACGGCCCGATTCACGGTTGATCCCGAGCCGGCCCACCGGCGGCCCGAACCGCCACACGTCGCCCTTCTGGGTGTGACTGACGATGGCGCGCGACACCCAGCCGCCGTCGACGGCGCGGACGTGGAACTCCAGCGATCCGTCCGGCCGGGGTGCGTTCGCGGGGGACAGGTAGCGCCACAGGCGCGGGCGCTGCGGCACCTCGACACTCAGGTACTGGCCGGGCTGGAACGGCACCGCGTACTCGGGCTCGATGCGCACCATCGCCAGGTCCCAGCTCAGCCGCCGGTGGTCGGCGACGAGGCCGGACCAGCTGGCCGGGTTGGTGTCCGCGGCGGCGGCTTCCTGCATCTGCCGCGCGATGATCGTGTACGCCTCCGCCCATGCCCGCTCGACGCCGGGCGTCCAGTCCGGGCCGAGCTGGGTTTTCATCGCCGCGAGCAGCGCCGTGCCGATCGCCTCGTAGTGCTTGGGGATCACGCCGAACTTGCGGTGGTCGCGGCCCAGTTGCCGCAGGAACGGCACGAGGTCGTCGGGCTGGTCGACCATCTGCACCATGTGCACGAGGGCGCGCACCATGCGGTTGCGCTGCACCTCCATGTTGATGGGGAAGAAGTCCCGCGTGGCGGGCGCGAGGGTGAACAGCATCCCGTAGAAGAACTGTGTGACTTCCGGCAGGTACGGCTCCGCCTTCACCCAGGAATCCCGAATGAGCCGGACCATCGCGGTGACGGCCGGCGGCGCCTCCCGGTGCACGGACCGGGGGACGGGGCTTACGGGTTCGGCGGACATGGGTTTCGGGGTGCTCCGGGGTGCGCGTAACTGCTCGGACTCGATTATTCACGAACGCGCAATAGCAGCGGTTCGTTACGCCGTAGCAGTACAGAAGATTCGCTACTGCGTGAATTGATCACGAATATGCCGCCCCCTTCGGTCAGGGTTGAGCCGGAAAGTGGGAAGACATTCGCTCGCAGAGTAACCGCCAATGGGGCAACGGCCGCGATGGTTGCTCCCTTCGGGTGGCAGCTGCGGCGTTACGGGGTGACTCGCATCACGTCCGGGATGCCCGATTTTTACCGTCAGGGCGGTATAGTTGGTTGTGACAACCAATAATGCGGGCGGAGGGCGGGATGAGCCTCAGCGAGGATGCGAGCCTCGAGCTGATGCGGCAACTGCGCGTCGCAGCCCAGCTGCAGCATGCCTGGGCCAGTCAGCAGTGGCAGCCGGCGACCGACGGCCACCTGCACCCCGCCGCCGCGGCACTGCTCAGCGACCTCGCGATCAACGGCGAGTCCCGGCCCTCCGAACTCGCCAAGCGGCGCATGGTCGACATCTCGGTCGTCAGCAGGCAGATCGCGCAGCTGTCCGCCGCCGGCCTGATCGAGCGCCGGCCTGCCCCCGAGGACGGGCGCGCATCGCTGGTGAGCGTGTCCGAGGCAGGAGCGATCCACCTCAAGCGCTGGCGCCAGAATCACCTGGACTTCATCCGCGGGGCGCTGCACGACTGGACCGACGACGACGTCACCGCGCTCACCGAACGCCTGCAGGACATGAACGACGCGCTGCGCGCCGCGGTGCGCCCGGCTGACCCGATGTCCTGATTGCCCCTGCCTCCGGGCGCGCGAGACAGGCAGGATTGGCGGCATGGCCAAACTGATCTATACCGGCATCATCTCGCTCGACGGATACACCGAGGACGCGACCGGCAAGTTCGAGTGGGCCGCGCCCGACGAAGAGGTACACGCGTTCATCAACGAGCTCGAACGACCGGTCGGCACCTACCTGTACGGGCGCCGGATGTACGAGACGATGGCCGGCTGGGAGACAGACCCGTCGCTGGCGGAGCACCACCCGCTGATGCGCGAGTTCGCCGAGATCTGGCAGGCCGCCGAGAAGATCGTGTACTCGACGAAGCTGGCGCGACCGGTCACCGCGCGCACCACCGTCGAACGGGTCTTCGACCCCGGCGCGGTGCGGCGGCTCAAGGACGAGTCCGATCGCGACCTCACCGTCGGCGGCGCCGAACTCGGCGCCCACGCGGTGCGGGCGGGCCTGGTCGACGAGTTCCAGCTGTTCGTCAACCCGGTCGTGGTCGGCGGCGGCAAGCCGTACCTGCCCGACGGCGTGCGGCTCAACCTCGAACTGGTCGCGGAGCGGCGGTTCGCGGGCGGCGTCGTGCACCTTCGCTATCGTGCCCAGACTTGAGCGGAACACACTCAACTTTTCTGACGTTGTGCATAGTGGCGGCCCGTGGTGGAGGCTGTCACCAGGACAAATCTTGACATGGAGTGTGGGATGGACGCTTTCAACCCGACGACGAAAACCCAGCAGGCGATCTCGTCGGCGGCGCAGGCGGCGACCGTGGCGGGCAACCCGAGCATCGCCCCGGCGCACCTGCTGGGCGCGTTGCTCGCCCAGAGCGACGGTATCGCCGGGCCGCTGCTGACGGCGGTGGGCGCCGATCCGGACCAGGTGCGCAAGGAGCTCGAGCCCATCACCAACGGGCTCCCCTCCGCGACCGGCGCGACGGTCTCCACTCCCCAGTTCGACAACCAGGCCCTCAAGTCGCTGACGCACGCGCAGAAGCTCGCGACGGAGATGGGCGACGAGTTCGTCTCGACCGAGCACCTGATGGTCGGTCTCGCGGCCGAGGGCGGTGCGGTCGCCGACCTGCTCAAGAGGCACGGCGCCGCGCCCGACGCGCTGCGCGAGGCGTTCACCCAGGTGCGCGGCTCGGCGCGGATCACCAGCCCCGACCCCGAGGGCACCTTCAAGGCGCTGGAGAAGTACGGCGTCGACCTCACCGAGCGCGCGCGCAAGGGCGAGCTGGACCCGGTGATCGGCCGGGACACCGAGATCCGCCGCGTCGTGCAGGTGCTGTCGCGGCGCACCAAGAACAACCCCGTGCTGATCGGTGAGCCGGGCGTCGGCAAGACCGCGATCGTCGAGGGCCTGGCCCAGCGCGTCGTGGCCGGTGACGTGCCGGAGTCCCTGCGCGGCAAGAAGGTCGTCGCGCTGGACCTCGGTTCGATGGTCGCGGGCGCGAAGTACCGCGGCGAGTTCGAGGAGCGGCTCAAGGCCGTGCTGAAGGAGATCACCGAATCGGCCGGTCAGGTCATCACGTTCATCGACGAGCTGCACACCATCGTCGGCGCGGGAGCGGCTGGCGGCGCCGAGTCGTCCCTGGACGCCGGCAACATGATCAAGCCGATGCTCGCCCGCGGTGAGCTGCGCATGGTCGGCGCGACCACGCTCGACGAGTACCGCAAGCACATCGAGAAGGACGCCGCGCTGGAGCGGCGCTTCCAGCAGGTACTGGTCGGCGAGCCGTCCGTCGAGGACACCATCGGCATCCTGCGTGGGCTCAAGGAGCGCTACGAGGTGCACCACGGCGTCCGCATCACCGACGCCGCGCTGGTGTCGGCCGCGACGCTGTCCGACCGCTACATCACCGCGCGCTTCCTGCCGGACAAGGCGATCGACCTGGTCGACGAGGCCGCGTCCCGGCTGCGCATGGAGATCGACTCGCGGCCCGTCGAGATCGACGAGGTCGAGCGTGCCGTGCGGCGGCTGGAGATCGAGGAGATGGCCCTGGAGAAGGAAGAGGACATCGCCTCGAAGGAGCGGCTCGCCGCGCTGCGCTCGGAACTGGCGGACCGTAAGGACGCGCTGGCCGTGCTCCTCACGCGCTGGCAGAACGAGAAGGGCTCGATCGAGAAGGTCCGTGACCTCAAGGAGCAGCTGGAGCAGCTGCGCGGTGAGGCCGACCGCGCCGAGCGCGACGCCGACCTGGGCCGCGCCGCCGAGCTTCGCTACGGCAAGATCCCGGCGCTGGAGAAGGACCTCGAAGCGGCGCAGGCCTCCACGGCCGACCGCGCCGACGTGATGCTCAAGGAGGAGGTCGGCAGCGACGACGTCGCCGACGTCGTGAGCGCCTGGACGGGCATCCCGGCCGGCCGGCTGCTCGAGGGCGAGACCGGCAAGCTGCTGCGGATGGAGGAGGAGCTCGGCAAGCGGGTCGTCGGACAGCCGGAAGCCGTGACGGCCGTGTCGGATGCGGTGCGCCGCACCCGAGCCGGCGTCGCGGATCCCGACCGGCCGACCGGTTCGTTCCTGTTCCTCGGCCCGACCGGTGTCGGCAAGACCGAGCTGGCCAAGGCGCTGGCGGGGTTCCTCTTCGACGACGACCGGGCGATGACCCGCATCGACATGAGCGAGTACAGCGAAAAACACAGCGTGGCTCGCCTTGTCGGCGCGCCTCCTGGCTACGTCGGCTACGACCAGGGCGGTCAGCTGACCGAGGCCGTGCGGCGGCGCCCGTACTCGGTGGTGCTGCTCGACGAGGTCGAGAAGGCACACCCGGACGTGTTCGACGTGCTGCTGCAGGTGCTCGACGACGGGCGGCTCACCGACGGCCAGGGCCGCACGGTCGACTTCCGCAACACGATCCTGGTGCTGACGTCGAACCTCGGCTCGCAGGCCATCGCCGACGCGTCGATAGACGAGCGGCAGCGGAAGGACGCGGTGTTGTCGGTGGTGCAGCGGCACTTCAAGCCGGAGTTCCTCAACCGGCTCGACGACATCGTGGTGTTCCACGCGCTCGGCACCGAGCAGCTCACGTCCATTGTGGACATCCAGGTGGCGCGGCTGGCGGAGCGTCTCGCGCAGCGGCGGCTGACGCTTGAGGTCACCGACGGGGCCAGGGAATGGCTCGCGCTCAACGGCTTCGACCCGATCTACGGCGCCCGCCCGCTACGGCGGCTGGTCCAGTCCGCGATCGGCGACCAGCTGGCGAAGAAGCTGCTCGCGGGCGAGATCCGCGACGGCGACACCGTCCGGGTCGACATCCCGGCCCTGGAGGCGAGCGACGCGTTGACGGTGAACCGGGCCTGACCCGGCGAAGAGGACCGGGCGGGGTGCGGAACCCCGCATTCACCCAAGCGTGGTGACGACACGGGCCGCTGATCTTGGTTCAGCGGCCCGTGACGCTACCCTGGGCCTGTGGGAATTCCAGCGTGGGTCTGGTTCGTCATCGCCGCCGTCGCCCTGGTGGCCGGCTTGGTGCTGCTCGCCGCCGATCGGACCAAGGAGGGGTCGCGCAACCGCGAGCGCCAGCGCTGGGCCGA
Organism: Amycolatopsis sp.; assembly: GCA_035547575.1. GTDB lineage: Bacteria > Actinomycetota > Actinomycetes > Mycobacteriales > Pseudonocardiaceae > Amycolatopsis_E. The sequence goes on from DASZUO010000270.1 coordinate 7,086, forward strand.
CCTGCGCGGATGGCAGTTCGTCGAGGAGGACGAGCGGCTGGCCAAGCAATGGTCCGGTGGCGCGATCGGGTACTTCACCGCCGAGACGGCGGTCAACGTCGTCGCCGGCTCCACCTTCACCTCCGACGGCCGGCGCCCGGTGTTCGTGTTCGACATCGAGGCCGACGGCCAGATCCCGGCGGTCGTGGTCGCGGTGCGCTGCAACCGGGTGCACCCGGTGCTGGTGGAGCTGTGGCTGGCGAGCGTCCCGTTCCAGCGGGCCGACATGCCGGAACTGCTCGGCCCGGTCGGCCAGCGCTACGCGTTCGCCGACGACCCCGAGGGCGCCCGCCGGGTGATCACCCAGGAACTGGTGGACGCCGCGGACGGGCTCGGCGGGGATGTCGGCGTGGCCTGGCTGGAGAGCGAGTGGGTGCTCGGCAGCGTCGCCCCGCAGGCCGGCCCGTCGCGGCTGGAGCGGCTGCTGCGCGACCTCGGCGAGATCGCCGACATCGTCGACCCTTTCGACGATGAGGCGAGCGGCAGGCACTGGCAGCAGGCGCCCGGCTCGCCGCCGCCGCAGGAACAACAGCAAGGCCCTGCGTGACAACCGCACTGATCACGGGCGCAAGCTCCGGTCTCGGCGCGGAGTTCGCCCGGCAGCTCGCCCGCGCGGGCAGCGACCTCGTGCTCGTCGCGCGTGACGAGCAGCGGCTGGAAGCGCTTTCCGCGGAGCTCTCGGGCAGGCACGGCGTCACGGTCACGGTGCTGCCGGCCGACCTCACGACGGCGCCGGGCCGCGAGGCCGTCGCGGACCGGCTCGCGAAGGACCCTGTCGACCTGCTCGTGAACAACGCGGGCACCGGCCTTGCGGGCGAGTTCTGGACGGTGGCGCAGGAGGAGCTGCAGCGTCAGCTGGACCTCAACGTGACCGCGGTGCAGCAGCTCACGCGGGCAGCGCTGCCCGGGATGCTCGAGCGCGGCCGCGGCGACATCATCAACGTCTCGAGCGTGGCGGGGTTCTTCTCCGGCCGCGGCTCGACGTATACGGCGAGCAAGAACTGGGTCACGGCGTTCACCGAGGGCATCGCGGCCGCGCTGCCGAAGGGCGTGCGGATGATGGCGCTGTGCCCCGGCTTCACCCGCACCGAGTTCCATCAGCGGGCCGGGCTGGAGAGGACCGGCCCGAAGCTGTTCTGGCTCGGCGCGGACCGCGTGGTCGCCGACGCGCTCACGGATCTCCGGCGCGGCAAGGTGATCTCGATCCCGAGCCTGCGGTACAAGGCGGTCGTGGTTCTCGGCGGCCTGCTGCCGCGGTCGGTGATCCGCAAGGTCAGCGGGCTTTTCGCGGGACGAGACAGGACATAGCGCGGCCATGTGTAAGACTCGCGGGGTGCAGAACCCGGGGTTGGATCACGCGGCGAAACTCGAACTGGCCAGGCTCGTCACCGAGCTTTCGGTGGTACACGGCAAGGTCACGCTGTCCTCCGGCAAGGAGGCCGACTACTACGTCGACCTGCGGCGCGCCACGCTGCACCACGCCGCCGCACCGCTCATCGGCCGGCTGCTGCGGCAACTCACCGCCGACTGGAACTACGTGGCCGTCGGCGGGCTGACCCTGGGCGCGGACCCGGTCGCCACCGCGATGCTGCACTCCGCCGCCGCGGACGGCATGGTGCTGGACGCGTTCGTGGTGCGCAAGAGCGCCAAGCAGCACGGGATGCAGCGCCGGATCGAGGGCCTGGAGGTCGCCGGGCAGCGGGTGCTCGCCGTCGAGGACACCTCCACCACCGGCGGCAGCGTGCTGACGGCGGTCGAGGCGCTGCGCGAAGCCGGCGCCACCGTCGTCGGCGTCGCGACGGTCGTCGACCGGGGCACCGGTGCACGCGAGGTCATCGAGAAGGAGGGCCTCGCCTACCGCTACCTCCTCGACCTGGACGATCTCGGCCTCGCCTGATCAAACGTCACACTTACCAATCCGACCAGAAGTAGGCAGCCCGAGCAGCACGTAACCGTTGCTACGCAAGCCGGATGGCCGTGACTGTGGCCGGATTGGTAACGAACGGCACAGCGCAAGTTGACCTTTCTCAGTGCTCACGGAGTACCTTCGAATGTGAGGGGGCCGTAAAAGGGGGAGGTCAGGGGTGTCCACGGCAAGAGTTCTCGCCGACATCACGGTCGGTATTCACGTGCTTGCGCTGCTGTACATCGGTCTCGGCGGATTTCTGGCCTGGCGCTGGCCCAAGAGCGTTTTCGTGCACATCTTTTTCGCGCTGTGGGGCGTCGCCGTGAACGTCTTCCCCATCCAGTGCCCGCTCACCGCGCTCGAGGACTACTTCCGCAGCCTGCAAGGGCTCGGCCCGCTGCCGGGCGGGTTCAACGCCTACTACATCTACGGCACGGTCTTCCCGCGCTCGATGCTGCCGCTGGTCGCCGCCGTCGCGCTGGCGATCCTGATCTTCTCCTACGTCGGGGCCTACCACCGCTGGCGCCACCGCGATGACACGCCGACGCACCGGGTGCGGTCGGCCTGAAGAGGACCGCACGGAGCGGACGCGACGAAGGAGCCGCCGCGCCGGAGCCGCGGACGGGTGCGGATCCCCGCACGGAAACTGCGAAGATTGCCGGGTGGAGTTGGACGAACCCGGGCCCACCGAGTGGACCGCACGCGAGGTCGGCGTCGGGCCGTGGCCCGGGGCATGGCCCAGCGACGAGCGCTACGACCCTGAACTGCTCGCGAACGGCGACCGCCGCAACGTCATCGACGGCTACCGCTACTGGCGGCGGGAGGCGATCGTCGCGGACGTCGACGCCCGGCGGCACCCGTTCCACATCGCGATCGAGAACTTCCAGCACGATCACAACATCGGTACCGTCGTCCGCACCGCGAACGCCTTCGCGGCGGCGGCCGTGCACATCGTCGGGCGGCGCCGCTGGAACCGGCGCGGCGCGATGGTCACCGACCGGTACCAGCACCTCGAGCACCACCCTGACGTCGCGGGACTCGCGGCGTTCGCCTCGGCACGCGGGCTGACGATCGTCGCGGTCGACAACACCCCCGGCGCGCGGCCGGTCGAGACCGTGCACCTGCCGCGCCACTGCGTCCTGTTGTTCGGCCAGGAGGGCCCGGGGCTCTCGCCCGAGGCGCAGGACACGGCATCGCTCGTGGTGTCGATCGCCCAGTTCGGCAGCACGCGGTCGATCAACGCGGGCGTCGCGGCCGGGATCGTGATGCACACCTGGATCCGGCAGCACGCCGACCTTTCCAGGGCGAACGGCACAGTATGAACGGCGACTGGGCCGCGGCGGCTGAACGAGCGATCGTCACCCGGCATCTGCGCCGGGTGTGGGGGCTGCCGGGCACGGTGCTGGGGCGCAGCGGGTGGCCGCCGACGCCGGACCAGCGCGTGCACTGGCACTGGAACTACTGGTGGCAGGCGCACCTGCTGGATTGCCTGATCGACGCGCAGCACCGGGACCCGGCCCCCGTGCGCGCCGCCACGATCGACCGGTTCATCGGCTCGATCCGGCTGCGCAACTTCGGCAAGTGGACCAACGAGTACTACGACGACATGGCCTGGCTCGGGCTGGCGCTACAGCGTGCGGGCCGGGACGTCGACGTGCTGCTGGGGCAACTGCGCGGCGCATGGACGCCCGACGGCGGCGGCGGAATCTGGTGGCGCAAGGGCGATCGCTTCAAGAACACGCCGTCCAACGGTCCGGCGGCGATCCTGCACGCGCGCACCGGGGACACCCAGCGGGCGCGGGAACTGCTCGAGTGGCTGG
>DASZUO010000271.1:0-11238 GCA_035547575.1 Amycolatopsis sp.
GCAACCTGGGCGCCGTGGTGCGCTCGGCCGCCGCGTTCGGCGCGCACGGCGTGCTGCTGCCGGGCCGGCGCAGCGCCGGCATGACGGCCGTCGCGTGGCGCACGAGCGCGGGCACAGCGGCCCGGATGCCGATCGCGATCGCGACGAACCTCACCCGCCAGCTCAAGGCGTGGGCCGCCGACGGCCTCATGATCGCGGGGCTGGACGCCGACGGGACCGTCGACATCGACGGCATGAACCTGGCCACCGACCCGCTCGTCATCGTGCTCGGCTCGGAGGGGCGCGGCCTGTCTCGGCTGGTGCGCGAGACGTGCGACGTCACCGTCTCCATCCCGATGGCGGCCGGTGTCGAGTCGCTGAACGCCTCGGTGGCCGCGGCCGTCCTGCTCGCCGAGGTCGCGCGCCGGCGCCGTATCGCAGGCCGCGTCTAGCCTCGGATTTCACGCAGGAGGAGCAGCGCCGTCGGTTAAGGTCAGCAGGCTGATGCTGATGGGGGCCTGATGTCGTTCGCTTCGCCGCTGTTCTTGTGGTTCTTCATGCCGGCGGTGCTGATCGCCGTGCTGGTGCTGCCGCGGACCTGGCGCAACGGCATCGTGGCAGTGGCCAGCCTGGTGTTCTACGCGGTCGGCGCGGGCGCCTTCACGCTGGGCCTGCTGGCGTGCATGGTGGTGAACTACTTCGTCGGCATCGCGCTGGAGCCTCGCCAGTGGGATCTGGAGTCGGTGCGGCGGCGGAGGCTGCTGATCGGCGTCATCGCCTTCGACGTCGGGATCCTGGTGATCTGGAAGTACGCCGGCTTCGCCACACAGCAGTTCGACTACCTCGCGCGCGTCCTCGGCGGGGACTTCCCGGTGGTGCATCTCGCGTTGCCGATCGGGATCTCGTTCTTCACGTTCCACCACATTTCGTACGTGGTCGACATCTACCGCGGGGAGCGGCCGGCGCTGCGCAACCCGGTGTCGTTCGTGACCTATATCGCGATGTTCCCGCAGCTCGTGGCGGGTCCGATCGTGCGGTACCGGGAGATCGCGGACCAACTGCCGCAGCTGCGGTCGCACCGGCTGGACGACATCGCGGCAGGTTTCCCGCGGTTCGCACTGGGGCTGTGCAAGAAGACGATCGTCGCGGACTCGCTGAACCCCATGGTCGAGGCGTGTTTCGCGACCCCGTCGCACGACATGACGTTCGGGGTGGCCTGGCTCGGTGCGGTCGGGTACACGCTGCAGTTGTTTTTCGACTTTTCCGGCTATTCGGACATGGCAATCGGGCTCGCGCGGATGCTGGGGTTCCGGCTGCCGGAGAACTTCGCGCGGCCGTACTCGTCGGTGACGGTGACGGAGTTCTGGCGCCGCTGGCACATGTCGCTGTCGCGCTGGTTCCGTGACTACGTGTACATCTCGCTGGGCGGTAACCGCCGCGGTCCGGGGCGCACGTACCGGAACCTGTGCGTCGTGTTCGTCCTGACGGGCTTCTGGCACGGCGCGAACTGGACTTTCCTGGTGTGGGGCTGTTACCACGGGGCGCTGCTGATCATCGAGCGGGCGTTCGGCTGGGACGAGACCCCGGCGGCCCGCTGGCCCCGCCTGGGCCGGCGGTTGCTGACGCTGGTCCTCGTGGTGTTCGGGTGGGTGTTCTTCAAGGCGCCCGACCTCGGCCAGGCCCTGACGATGATCGGGCACATGCTCCTGCCGGACTTCTCGGGCCTGACGGATGTGGTCTCGTCGGCGCTGACCAACCAGCGGCTGGTGATCCTGCTGGCCGCGCTGACCGTGGTGCTGCTCCCGGCGCACCCCGTGACCGGCCCGCTGATCGAGTCGTCCCGCACCCGCCCGGCGACGACCCTGCGCATCGGCGTGATGACCGCCGGCCTTGCCTATTCCGCCATCCTCGTCGCGAACGGGACCTTCAGCCCGTTCTTGTACTACCAGTTCTGAGTGCCGGATTTTGGGGCTGGTGCGCGAGCCGCTCAACGCCGGGATCGCCGGCCGGAACGGAGCAGCAGCCCGGACGGCCCTGCGGCGCGGGGCCGAAGGTGGCCTTCGGCGCCCAGCGGGCCGGAGTAAACGGAGCGGAATCACCTGACACTAGACGATCTTCCCCGAGCGGATCAGCCCTGCCCGTACCCGCGCAGTTTCTCCACCACGCCGCTGATCTCCGCCGCGGGAAGGAGGTTCGGCGAACCCGCCGAGCGGGCCAGTAGCCACACCTGGCACAGCCACTCCAACTGCTGCGCCCGGTGGTACGCCGCCTCGAGGGTGTCGCCGTAGGCGAGGGTGCCGTGGTTGGCCAGGAGGCATCCGCGCCGGCCCTCGAGTGCCGCCAGCATCGACGCGGCGAGTTCGGGAGTGCCGTAGGTCGCATAGCGGGCCACCCGGACGCTCTCGCCGATCGTGGCCACCAGGTAGTGGATCGGCGGCACCTCGTCGACCAAAGTGGACACTGCCGTGGCGTGCACCGAGTGCGTGTGCACCACAGCCGCGACGGAACGGCCATCGGGATCCGTCGCCGATCCGTAGACCGCGACGTGCATCGGCAGCTCGCTCGTCGGCCGGAGTTTTCCATCCACAATGGACCCGTCCGGCGACACGACGACCACATCGGCAGGGCCCATGGTCGCGTAGTCGACGCCGGTCGGCGTCACCGCGACGAGCCCGCCCGAGCGCACCGAGATGTTGCCGGACGTGCCGACCACCAGGCCGTCCGCCGCCATACGTCGCGCGTATTCGCAGACCGCGACTCGTTCCTTCGCCAGTATCACGGGGTCCACGATACGAAAAAGCCGGCTTTCCGTGCGGAAAGCCGGCTCTCGGACAACGATTCAGGCTGGGACCTTGTCGTCCTCCGCGACCTCGGCGGGGACCAGGTGCTTCATCGCCTCTTGCAGCGCGGCGTGCGTCGCCGTGAGCCGCTCCGTGACATCCCGCTTGAACTCGAACGCCTGGGTGCGGTTCTGCTCGGCCTCGGCCTGCTGCCGCTCCGCCTCGGCGACCAGTGTGGACGCCCGGTGCTCCGCCTCGCTCGTCTGCCGTGCCAGGCGCTCCTCGGTCTCGGCGACCTTCGTGGCCAGCGACTGCTCGGTCTCCGACACCTTCGTGGCCAGGCTCGATTCCGTCTCGGACACCTTCGTCGCGAGGGCCGTCTCCGTCTCCGACACCTTCGTCGCCAGCGAGTGCTCCGTCTCCGACACCTTGCGCGCGAGGGCCTCCTCGGTCTCGGCCACCTTGCTCGCAAGCCCCTCTTCGGTGCTCTGGACCTTCCGCGCGAGGTTCGCCTCCGCGTCGGCGATCTTGACCGCCAGCGCGTCCTCGGCCTCCCGCTCGGCGGTCGCCCGGCGCTCGCTCGACTCGGCGTCCAGCCGGTCGCGCTCGGCCTGCGCCTCGTCGTTGAGCCGCTCGATCTCGCCACGCGCCCTGGCCATCAGGTCGTCGTGCTCGGCCCGCAGGGTCGCCGTCAGCGACTGGTACTCGGCTTCGAGCTCGTCGCGGCGGCGCGCGATGTCGGCTTCCCGGTCGGCGACCCACTTGTCGGTCGCCTTGCGGCTGTCGAGGTCGTACTTCTCGGCCTCGGCGCGGATCTGGTCGGCCTGGTTCTCGGCGTGGGCCCGAAGCTCCGCGATCTCCTCTTCGGCGAGCTGCATCATCGACCGCACGCGCTCGGTCATCGTCGCGGCGCTCGACGGGTCGCTCGCCATGCGCGACAGCGCGCTCTTGGTCTCGGCCAGCTCGGCCTGCGCGTAGCTCAACGCCTTGGTCAGCTCGGAAACCGACGAGACCGCGTCGTCACGGGCCTGCGAGAGCTCCTTCATGTCCGCGGAGAGCTGGTTCAGGCGCTCGTCGACCGGGACCCGGTCGTAGCCGCGGAAGACGAGCGGGAAATGAGGTGCACCGAGCGACGGCTCGGTGGACTGGATGGGGGACTGGGCAGGAGGCATGGGGCGACCTTAGTGGGTCCGGACGCTGGATTCCAGACCTCCGTTCGACTGCTTTGTCCTCGGTGAATGGCAGATCATCTTCGTCCGGCACGGCTAACCGAACAGTTCGCGACGCTCAGGTTACCGATCCCCCGGTCGCGGAGGGTAGCCGGATCGAGTTGGCGCAGGTCATCGCCGACGTCGGAACGCGGTCCCGAACCTGGGAGGTCGTCCTAAGAGGACCGCCCGGCGTTGCCGGTCGGACGAGTGGGCGTTCGTCCCGGTGGGCGAGCTGCAGGTCATCGCGTTGCTGCACTAGTCTTCCCTGGTGGCAGCCGACCTCGCCGCGCACTGGCCGCTCTACGCCGCGATCCCGTTCATCGGGGCGCTCATCGGGTATGTCACCAAGCGGGTCGCGATCGAGATGATGTTCCGCCCGCTGGAATTCGTGGGCGTGAGTTCGATCCGGCTGGGCTGGCAGGGCATCGTGCCCAAGCACGGCGGCCGGATGGCGGCGATCGCGACCGACCTGCTCACCTCGAACCTGCTCGACCTCAAGGAGATCTTCGCGCGCATCGACGCGGGCCGGATGACGCACGCGATCGAGCAGCCGCTGCTGCGTGCGATCGACGACATCGCCCGCGACGTGCTCGCCGAGTACCAGCCGCGGTTGTGGGAAGCGCTTCCCCCGATGGCGCGGGAGCTGATCGTCAAGCAGGTGCAGGCCGCCGCACCGCGGCTCGTCGGCGAGTTGATGGACGAGATCAGGGAGAACCTGGACGAGGTCCTCGACGTCAAGCACATGGCGGTGCAGCACCTCACCGCCGACAAGGCGCTGCTGGTGCGGCTGATCCGCGAGACGTCCCGGCCGGAGATGGCGTTCATCGCGCGCTGCGGAATCTACTTCGGATTCGGGCTGGGCGTCGTGCAGGCCGTGGTGTGGGCGCTGACCAAGAACCCGTGGGTGCTGCCGATCTTCGGTGGGTGCATCGGGCTGTTCACCGACTGGCTCGCGATCAAGCTGATCTTCGTGCCGCGCAACCCGGTCCGCGTCGGCCGGTGGACGCTGCAGGGCAAGTTCCAGCGGAGGCGCGCCGAGGTGGCGCGGCAGTACGGCGAGCTGATCGCGCGCGAAGTGCTGACGTGGCCGAACCTGCTCGACACGATCCTGCGCGGGCCGCGGTCCGATCAGCTGGTCGTGATGGTCCGGCGCGTCGTCGCGAAGGCCGTCGACGAGCAGGCGGGGCGGCTCGTGTCCGCGACCATCGGGCCGGCGCGGCTGCGGGAGATGAAGGAGGCCGCCGCGGCGCGCACGCTCGAACGGCTGCCGGACACCGTGCGCCACGCCGAGACCTACCTGACCGAGGCGATGGACGTCGCCAACATGGTCGAGATGCGGATGCTCGCGCTGACGCCCGTCGAGTACGAGGGCCTGCTCCGGCCGGCGTTCCGGCAGGAGGAGTGGAAGCTGATCGCGGTCGGCGGCGTGATCGGGTTCGTCGTCGGTGAGCTACAGGTGCTGGTGATGCTGCACTAGGTCGGCCGGTGCGGCCTCACGTGCGGTCACCTTGACCGCGCGGCCGCGGCGGTACGCGACCAGGCGGCAGACCAGGTAGATGAGGAACGAGATAGCCGTGACGAAAGCGCTTACCGGGGCCCCGGGGGCGAGCGAGAGGATGATCCCGCCCAGCGCGGCCGTCTCCGCGAACACCACGGCCAGCACCGTCGCCAGCCACGGGTTCGCCGTCAGCCGGGCCGCCGCCGCGGCCGGCGTGACCATCAGCGCCACCACCAGCAGCGCACCCACGATCTGCACGCCCAGCGCGGTCGCGACGCCCACGAGCACCGCGAACACCACCGACAACAGCCGCGCCGGCACGCCCCGCGCCGCCGCCACGTGCGGGTCGACACTCGCGAACAGCAGCGGCCGGTAGATCACCGCCAGCACGAGCAACACGACGACGGCCGCGCCGATCAGCACGATCAGGTTCGTCGGCTCGATCGACACGATCTGACCGACGAGGATGCCGAACTTGTTCGCCGCGCGGCCGGGGTAGAACCACAGCAGCAGCACACCGAGCCCGAGCCCGAAAGACAGGATCGCGCCGATCACCGAATCGCGCTCGGACTCGCGGCCGCCCAGCAACCCCAGCAGCAGCGCGGCGATCACCGCGCCCGCGAGCGCGCCGTACTCCAGGCCGACGCCGAGCAGCAGCGCGCCGGCCGCACCGGTGAATGCCAGTTCGGCGGTGCCGTGCACCGCGAACGACATCCGCCGCATCACGATCAGCGGCCCCAGCAGCCCGGCGACCAGTCCCAGGACCGCCGCCGCGAGCAGCGCCGTCTGCACGAACGAGAGGCCGAGCAGCTGGCCGGTCAGCCCGAAATCGAAGAACTTGTCCACTTATGACACTCGCTCGTCCAGATGGTGCGGTTCGTCCTCACACAACGCGCTCTGCGCACCCGCGACGTGGATCTGCCCGCCGACGCGGAGGACCTCGATCCGCGTGCGGTACAGCTCCGACAGCGTCTGCGAGTTCATCACCTCGTCCGGCTTGCCCACCCGGAACCGGCCTTCGACCAGGTACAACATCCTGTCCACATAAGACAGGATCGGGTTGATCTCGTGGGTCACGAACAGCACGGCGGTGCCCGCTTCGCGCCGGCGCGCGTCGATCAGCGCGCTGACCGCCCGCTGGTGTGCGAGGTCCAGCGACAGCAGCGGTTCGTCGCACAGCAGCACGTCGGGCTCGCCGACCAGCGCCTGCGCCACCCGGAGCCGCTGCTGCTCGCCGCCGGACAGCCGCCCGACCGGCGACCTCGCGTACGACTGCGCACCGACCGCCTCGATCGCCTCGGCGACGCGGTGCCGCCGCTCCCGCATCCCGCGCAGGCCGGTGCCCCAGCGGTGCCCGTCAAGACCCAGCCCCACGAGGTCGATGCCGCGCAGCGTCAGCGCCTCCTGCATGGCGCGCTGCTGCGGCACGTACCCGACGGGCCGGTCGCTGCGCACGCTGTACGTGCCTGCCGACAGCGGCTGAAGGCCGAGCAGCACCTTCAGCAGGCTGGTCTTGCCGGAGCCGTTCGGCCCGAGGACCGCGACGAACTCGCCCGGCTCGACGTCGAGGTCGAGCCCGGACCAGAGCGTGCGGGAGCCGAACGCGAGGCTCGCACGCGAGATGCGGACAACGGGACTCAAGAGTTCAGCGCTCCCGCCAGGGCATCGACTTGGCTGGTCATCCACGAAATGTAGTCCGTCGCCCCCTGCGGCAGCGTCTCGGTCACGTCCACCACGGGCAGCCCGGCGGCCTTCGCCTTGGCGACGATCTGCTGGGTGGCCGGGGTGACGGTCTGCGCGTTGTTCACGACGGCCTTGACCTGCTTGCCGTCGATCAGCGCGTTGACCTCGGCGAGGGCGGCCGCGGGCACGTCGGTCTCGTCCTCGACGGCCTTCGAGAAGTCCTCCGGGGTCGCGTCGGTGACGTTCGCGGTCTCCAGCAGGTAGTGCGCGACCGGTTCGGTGGCGACGACCTTGCTGTCGGGGTGCGCGGCGCCCGCCTGCTGGGTCCTGGCCTCCAGGTCCGCGAGCTTCGCCTGGAACGCGGCGGCGTTCTGGGTGAACTTCTGCGCGTCGGCGGGGCGGATCTGGCCGAGGTCGGCGGCGACCTCGTCGGCCACCTTCCGCACGGTGGCGAAGTCGTACCAGACGTGCTCGTTGTCGTCGCCGGTCGCGCCGATGTCGTACGCGACAAGCTTCTTGGCGTTCGCGGCCTGGTTGGCGAGTTGAGCGAAGAAGTCGTCGTACCCGCCGCCGTTCTGCAGCGTCAGCTGGGCACTCTGCGCGGCGACCGCGTCCTGCGGTGTCGTCTCGTACGAGTGCGGGTCGGCCTGGGGATCGTGGATGATCGAGGTGACCTGCACGTTGTCGCCACCGACCGTGGCCAGCACACTGCCCCACACATCGGTCGACGCGACCACGTTGATCTTGCCGCCGGTTTCGCCCCCAGTGTTACCACCGCCACACCCGGTAAGCGCCAGAACGAGCGCCGTGGCGGCCGGTACGAGGGCGAGCAAGCGGCGATTGCGAGTCGAACTCATCGCGAGTACTCCCGAAAGTGGCTGGTAGAAGCACGGTCCGTAGTTATTGGAAACGGTTTTCGAGTTCACTTTACGCTATCGGGTGATGATCTTGTCGAGAGCGGTTACGTACGCCTGAATTCGACGTGGCCGCCTGTGACACGGCGCTCGACTTCTGCAAACCGTTCTGAACCGTTACGGTTCCCGTATGGGGCGTCCTATGCGCATGAGGCGACAGGCGACACTGGCGTCGCTGGCCGCGGAACTCGGCGTGTCCCGCACCACGGTGTCCAACGCCTACAACCGGCCCGACCAGCTCTCCCCCGAACTGCGCCGCCGCGTGCTGGAGACCGCGCGCCGGCTCGGTTATCCCGGGCCCGACCCGGTCGCCAGGTCGCTGCGCACCCGCAAGGCGGGCGCCGTCGGCCTGCTGCTGACCGAGAACCTGTCCTATGCCTTCCGCGACTCGGCGGCCATCGGCGTTCTCGAAGGGCTCGCGCTGGCCTGCGAGGACGCCGGCGTCGGGTTGCACCTCGTGCCCGCCAGCCCGGGCCGGGACGACGTGGCCGCCGTGCACAGCGCAGGCGTCGACGGGTTCGTGGTGTACTCGGTGCCCGACGACGACCCGCACCTGGCCGCGGTGCTGGCCAGGCCCGTCCCGACCGTGATCATCGACCAGCCCCAGGTGGAGGGCGTCGACCGCGTCGGGCCGGACGACCCGGTGGCGATCACCGAGCTCGCCGAGCACCTCATCGGGCTCGGACACCGGCAGGTCGGCGTGCTGTGCATGCGGCTCGGCCGGGACCGCAACGACGACTTCGTGTCGGCCGAGCGCCAGCGCGAGGCCCATTTCCACGTGCAGCGCTCGCGGCTGGAGGCGCTCGCGACGGCGTTCACCAAGGCCGGCGTCGACTGGGCGACCGTGCCCGTGGTCGAACGTTTCGACCACACCGTCGACGACGGGGCTTCCGCCGCCCGGCAGCTGCTCGGCTCATACCCGCAGGTCACCGCATTGATCTGCACCTCGGACATCCTCGCGCTCGGCGCGCTGGCCGAGGCCGACCGGCGCGGGCTGCGAGTGCCCTCCGACCTCACCGTGACCGGCTTCGACGGGATCACCGAGGCCGAGCGCGCGGGCCTGACCACGGTGCACCAGCCGGTGCTGGAGAAGGGCCGCGCGGCCGGGAAGCTGCTGCTCGCTTCGGCCGATCACGTCAACCCGCGGGTCATCACGCTGCCGACCGAACTGCGCATCGGCACGACGTCGGCGCCGCCCCGGACCATGGAACAACACTGGTTCGGACCGTGATCCTTCTCATTGCCTGAACCCGCGTTCACCAGGTCAAATGGAGTGACCGACACGGATACCGGGAAGGCGTCGCATGACCGCGATCGATGTGCTGCTGAAGCGCTACCGCGACCTCGAGGACAAGCTGCGTGGCGACCGCTCGTCCCCCCAGCCCTCGATGCACGTGGCAATCCTGACCTGCATGGACGCCCGGATCCGGGTGTTCGAGCTGTTCGGCCTGATCCAGGGCGAGGCGCACATCCTGCGCAACGCCGGCGGCGTGGTCACCGACGACGTGCTCCGCTCGCTCGCGCTGTCGCAGCGCAAGCTGGGAACCACCGAGGTCATCATCGTGCAGCACACCAGCTGCGGCCTGTCGATGGTCACCGAGGACGACTTCAAGGACGAGCTGGAGCGGGACACGGGCCTGCGCCCCACGTGGGCGGTCGAGGCTTTCCGCGACGTGCAGGACAGTGTGCGCACGTCCGTGCAGCGGGCGCGGCGCAGCGCTTTCCTGCCGCACACCGACAACGTGCGGGGTTTCGTCTACGACGTGCACACCGGTGAGCTGACCGAGGTCGAGTAGCGACGGCCGGCTCGGCCCCTGTACGGACCCGCTTCGCGTGGCTGCCTATCCTCGGACGGTGTCCATCGACGCCGAGACCATGATCGACTGGTTCGACCGCACGGCACGGGATCTCCCGTGGCGGCGGCCGGAATGCACCGGTTGGGGCGTCCTCGTCAGCGAGATCATGCTGCAACAGACGCCGGTCGCCCGAGTCCAGCCGATCTGGGAAGAGTGGCTCCAACGGTGGCCCGTCCCCTCGGCGATGGCTGCGGCGAGCCAGGGCCAGGTACTACGAGCCTGGGGCAAACTCGGCTACCCGCGCCGCGCGCTTCGCCTGCACGAAGCGGCATCGGTGATCGCGGCCGAGCACGGTGACGTCGTACCGTCCGATGTGGACACACTGCTCGCGCTGCCCGGCATCGGCGCCTACACCGCACGAGCCGTAGCCGCATTCGCCTACGGCAAACGTGCACCGGTGGTGGATACCAACGTCCGCCGCGTCGTCGCACGGGCGGTGCACGGCGCCGGCGACGCGGGGCCGTCGTCGACCACCCGCGACATGGCCGACGTCGAGGCCATGCTCCCGGCCGACGAGTCGCGGGCGGCGCGGTTTTCGGCCGCACTGATGGAGTTGGGCGCGCTGGTCTGCACGGCCCGCTCCCCACGCTGCGCCGACTGCCCGGTTTATGACAGTTGCACCTGGCAACGAGCGGGCCGCCCGGCTTACGACGGCCCAGCGAAGCCGGTGCAGAAGTTCGCAGGCACCGACCGCCAGATTCGCGGCATGCTGCTGGACGTCCTGCGGGACACCCCGGGCCCCGTGCCGAAGGACCGGCTCGACGTGGTGTGGCCGCAGGACGCCGGCCGCCGTGACCGATGCCTGGCTTCGCTGCTGACGGACGGCCTGGTGGAGCAGATCGCGGACGGCAGGTTCGCACTGCCGGGAGAACACGAGTAGGCACGGGACCACACCGGAAAGACACCGCCCGAGGCCGACACCCACCACACACGCCGACCGACCCGCACCTTCCCCGCTGCCCACCCACGGCGCCCAACCACCCACGCCTCCCCCACCCCGATCCCAAGCCGAACAACGCCGCGGTCTGCCGTGTCCAGACTGGCCGAAGGCCACCGCGCAGCGGCGCGACGAAGGAGCGGTCTTGACGCGGCCCGACCACGGCGTAGAACGATAAAAGGATCGGGGTGGGGGAGGTCCCGGCGGCCGAAATCGGAACCGGCACCGGGACAGACAAAAACATGCCTCGCCGGCGGGCAGGCTCCGGGATGGCCTGGGAAATGCAGGCATCTCCCGACATGTGGTGGGTCGCCGGCCGGCTTCGTTTGCTGGCGTTTACCGGCTGAGGAGTTCCGACAGGAATGCCTCCACCGCACCTC
>DASZUO010000272.1:0-47757 GCA_035547575.1 Amycolatopsis sp.
AGGGCCCGGATGACGTCGTCGTCACGCTCGCCCACAAGCTCCACACCGGTATTACGCCGCCGGTCGCGATCGGGTTCAGCACACTCTCCGGTGAACCGTTGACGGCGCCCGCCGCGTACTACAGGCAACCCAGCCGAAGACAGCGCATGCGGAAGGGACGAGTAATGAACGAAACCGGAGCTCGAGTCCAATCAGGACAGCGTGGTCGGACCCCGATCGCCGTGGCCGCCTTGGGTTTGCCGATCGTCGCGGCGGGTCTTGTCGCCTGCGGCGGCGCTCCCGCACCGGCCGCCGGCGGGTCGCCGGCCGGCGCGGTGAACGTGCACGACGTGAGCGGGCTCGGCCCCACCTTGGTGGATGCGACCGGAAAGAGCCTGTACTTCAGCGACCAGGAGGCCGACGGCACAGTCCGCTGTACGGATGACTGCCTCGGCTTCTGGTTCCCCGCGACCGTCACGGACGCGACCGCCGTCCAAGGGCAGCCCGCGGGAATCGCGTCGACGCGGCGGCCCGACAGCGGCCAGCAACAGCTGACGTTCCAAGGAAAACCGCTGTACACGTTCCGGCTCGACGACAACGCCGGGCAGCACGCCGGCGACAATCTCACCGACGACTTCGGCGGCAGGCAGTTCACCTGGCACGCGGCTACCGTCGGGTCGGCTCCCGCGCAAGTCGCGCCGACCCCACCGTCGCAAGGCGGCGGCTACGGCTACTGAGCCGTTGGCTGCGGCTACTGAGCGCAGCCTGTTCCCAGCGGCATCATCGGTAGCAGTACGAGTCCGAGGAGGCATCTCCGCCCTGGAGGCGCACCTGGTGCGCCCGCAGCCCCCGGAAGTCGTCGCCGTGGGGGAAGACCCGCGTGTCGATCGCCAGGCCGCCTCCGGCGTCCGGGTCGGTGTCGAACTTCGCGAGCCACGCGCCGACGCCGTCGGGGTAGAACTGGTCGTCCCATGAGCCGTACAACGAGTTGGTCACGTAGATTCGCTTGCCGTCGCGGCTCACCTCCACCATCTGCGGTCCGCCGGACAGTGGCTCGCCGGGTGCCGCGGGGTGCGGCACTCGCCCGGTGATGCCGCCGAGGCGCACGGACCCGGTTTCGCGAGGGTGGGCCGGATCGCTCACGTCGAACTGCTTCAGCTCACCGGTTCCCCAGCAGGACACGTAGAGGAACCGGTCGTCCACGGACAGGTCGATATCGGTGACCAGTGGCGGCACCGCCCCGAACGGTTGCAGCGCGGGCGGAAGCGTCGCGGGGTCGGCCGGTTCGGCGGCGATGGTGATCACCTTGTCGGCCTGCCAGGTGCCGCCGTCCCGGTGCCAGCGCCACACGGATGCCGACAGGTCCTCCGTGCTCACCACGACTCCGACGAATCCCCAGGTCGCTTCCGGGTCGTGCGACGGCCGCAGCTCCAGCACCATCTGGTACTGCGCACCGAGGTCGACGCGCTGCAGGTGGCGGCCCTTCTCGAGATCCCAGAGGTGCAGCGCGTGGCCGTACTTGCCGCTGAGCAGCAGTTCCGGGTTCAGCCCGTCCTCGATCATCGACGGGGTGCCCCACTCGCTCGTGATCAGTGTGTTCTGGTTGAGGTGCCACCACGCGTCGTAGGCCAGGTACTGGGGTCCGCGCTCGGTTTCCCAGGCGCGCACCACGTCGAAAGTGTCGTGGTCGAGCAGCGCTATCCCGCCGGGGCCGTCCTCGCCGGCCCCGCCGAGGCAGGACAGATACACCCCGTCCGGCCCGCAGTGCAGGGTGTGCGGCCGCGAGTAACCTGCCTTCGCCGCGAGCTCGTCCGCCGCGACGGTGCGCACCAGCCTCGGCTGCCGCGGGTCGGGTCGGGTGTCGTAGACGTGCACGTTGGACGAACGCAGTCCGGGCAGGAGCAGGTAACGCCGCGACAGTCCGTCGGTGTGGTGCCCGGCGTGCGCGTACGCGCTGCTGCAGGCGTTCCAGCCGAAGTGGTGCAGCTCGTCGCCACGGGTGGGCAGGTCGGCCCAGCCCACGATCGTGCCGTAGGCCGGTGACGCGGGGTCGGTGTCGAGCACGGTGAGCGCGTCCGGCCGCCGGCCATCGCGGTCGAACGCGACGATGTAGGCCAGCTTTTCGGCGGGCGCGGCGATGGCGTCCGCGGGGCTGCGATAGAAGGTGGGATCCACAGTCATCAGGTCCTCCACGGCAAAGCAGTTGCGGAAGACCTCCACACTCCCATCCCGTGCGCTCGCGCAGAAGAGGTTTCGGACGCCGTTCGCGGAAAACCCAGATCCCCTGGCGCGGGGGCCGAAGGTGGCCTTCGGCGCCTATGTGGCACCCAAGGCCACCTTCGGCACCCAGGGGCCCGGCGGGTTCGGCTGACCCCCGGATCGAAACCACGCACAGCTTGTTTCCCCCATGGGCGAGAGTCATCCTTGAGGCGGTGGAAACCGGCAAATAGCCCTTCCGGGGAGGCGATTCCGATGGCGGGTCCCGCGACGGCGCAGAACTGGCACCTGCGAGGCGGCTGGTTCGATGCATGCAAATGCACCGTGCCGTGCCCGTGCTCATGGGCACAACCGCCGACCTACGGCGACTGCGACGGCGTCCTGCTCTGGCACATCACAGAGGGGACTTACGGCGACACGCGCCTGGACGGGTTGAACGTGGCGATGCTCGGTTCGTTCGTCGGCAACGTCTGGGGCGAGCACAGCGACGCCTATGCCGCGGTCTTCTTCGACGAGCGGGCCGACGAGTCACAGCGCGAGGCACTCCAGACCATCTTCGGCGGGCAGGCCGGCGGCTGGCCGGCGCAGTTCGGCGAGCTGCTCGGCGCGGAGATGCGGGGCATGGAGTTCGTGCCGATCCACGCCGCGATCGCCGAGGACCTGGCCACCTGGAGCGTCGAGATTCCGGGCCGGGCATCGGCCAGCGTGGAGGCCCTGACCGGACCGACCACACCGGAAGGCGCGCGCGTCCAGGCACACAACCTGCCGGGCGCCGAGGTGGGGCCGGGACAGGTTGCCACCTGGGGCCGGGTTACCTCGGAGCACGCGGATGCCTTCGGGTTCAGCTGGTCGCGCAGCGGCAACTCCAGCAAGTACTTCCCGTTCGACTGGAGCGGACCGGACGGGGCGTGATGCCGCGCGCGGACAGCGGGACCCGTCCGGCGGGGGTCCCGGCGCTGCGGCGGTGGTCGCGTCGCGAACGCCTGCTCGCACTGTCCCTGCTCGCCCTCGCGACGGTGGCCTGGTTGCTGACCAACCGGCTGGCGATGCCCGAGATGACCGTCGGCATCCTCACCGGTGCGGACCCGATGGCGGACGCCATGCGGCCGGGGCTCGGGGATGGCGTCGCGCTCTTCCTCGTCACCTGGCTGGTGATGATGGCCGCCATGATGCTGCCCGGCATCGCCCCGTTCACTGTCGGCATGGACCGGATCATGCGCCGGTCCGGCGTGGGCCGGGCGGGCACCATCGCGCTGACGCTCGGCTATTTCGTGGTGTGGCTCGGCGCCGGGGTGGCCGCTTTCCTTGTGGTACGCGGTTTCGACGCGGCCGCCGCCGATTCCGGTGCGCTGGCGGCGCGGTTGGGTGCCGGCGTGCTGCTGGCAGCCGGGCTCTACCAGCTCACGCCGCTGAAGCGGGTGTGCCTGCGGCACTGCCGGTCGCCCGCGCTGCTGTTGCTTCAGCACGGCCCGGGCGCGGTCCGTGGCCGGTTCGGCGCGTTTCGTGCGGGCCTGAGCCATGGCGGGTACTGCCTGGGCTGTTGCTGGGCGTTGATGGTGGTGCTGCTGGCCGCCGGGGTGATGAGCCTCGCCTGGATGGGAGTCATCGCCGCGATGGTGGCGCTGGAGAAGGTTCCCCGGCGGGGAGTGGCGATCAGTCTCGTCTTCGGCGCGGTGCTGGTCGTTCTCGGCTGCGTTCTGCTCGCCAGGCCCGGCATCCTGCCCGCACTCTCGTGACGACGTGACCGCTCCCAGCCCCGCTCGGGAGATCAGGGGCCGATGTGCAGGTAGGGCGCCCAGATCATCGGGCTGTGCGGGTAGTCGTGCCGGAGTTGACGGACGGCGGTGTGCAAGGCGTGCGCGGTGCGGGTGAGGTCCAGCCGCGCGGGGGCCGGTGGTTGGACCAGCTGCGCGTACACCTGGCGCGCCATCCGTGCGCTGGGCTGGTCCGCGACCGTCCAGAGGGTGCCGATGACGTGGCGGTATCCGGCGAGCTGGAGGGCGGCGGCGAGGTGGATCGACTCATCGAGCAGTTCGATGCCGCCGATCGCCGTCTGGCACGCGGACAGGAACGCGAACTCGGCACGGGCAAGTCGCAGCTCGGCGATGTCCACGACCGTGAGCGGACCGTCGTGGAGGTAGAGCGCGCCGTCCGAGGGGCGGGTGAGGTCCTGGCCGCCGTGGCAGCAGAAGTGGACGTAGGGATGGTCCGGCAGGTCGTTCAGGGTCGCTTGTCTCGTGGCCTGGCCGCCGACGCGGACGGTCGGTGCGGGGGCGCCGTGCTGCCGGAGACTCTCCTCGACGATGCGCGTCTCCGCGATCACTCCCGGTAGATCGGCAAGCGCGCCGAGTCCGTCGGCGGCGGGCGTGTGCGGCATCGCGACGACCAGTAGCTGCTCGTCGCGGACCGGCGCCCCGGCCGGTGGCCGCTGCGCCCGGATGAGGGCGTCCAGAGTCGGCGTGTAGGACGAGACGACGCGGTCGAGGACAGTGCGATCGGCCTGCTCGTCGTCGCTGTCGTGGTACCCCGCCGCGTGCAACGGGAGCACGGTCAGCGGCCCGGTCGGGCACCACCACACCCGCGGCCACGGCGCGGCAGGCACCGGCGCGTGGTGGCCGAGATGGTCCAGTACCGGTGCGGCGACGGCGTCCCACAACCATTCGAGTGTGGCGTACACCGTCTGCTCGGCGTCGGCGCGGTGCGGGCCCTGCTCGCGCCCGCTGAGGGTGGTCAGCGCGTCGAGATAGTCACCGGCTCGTTCGGCGGCGTCCATAATGGACACCTTGGGCAACGGAACGGCGGTGACCGATGTCCGGCTCACCACCAGGGCGTCACATCGGTACGACGAGACGTTGACGATGACGACGGGGAAGTCGGGCAGTCCTTGTTGCAAGGTCGCCAACGGCGGCGGGCGGAGGAAGTACGTCAGGCCGGGCAGGTCGCGCGCCTGGTCCAGAAGCCGGTCCCAGTCCCCGGCCAGCTGGACACGCCGGTCGGCGTCAACGCCCGGGGTGTCGAGCTGGGCGGCCACCGCCTTGAGGCTGTCGTACAGGTCCGGGTCGGCTTCCTGGAGCAGCACGAAGTCGTCGCGCGTTTGCAAGGTCTGCGCCCAGATCACCGAGCGACCTGCCTCCAACAGCTCCACGGCCCGCGCGGGCCTGCCCGCCGACAGCG
This sequence comes from Amycolatopsis sp., assembly GCA_035547575.1. Lineage (GTDB taxonomy): Bacteria > Actinomycetota > Actinomycetes > Mycobacteriales > Pseudonocardiaceae > Amycolatopsis_E. Next base: position 5,371 of record DASZUO010000272.1, read on the forward strand.
CGCAGGCGGCCGCCGCGGAGGCAATGCCTTGCAGCTCCCGCAACCGGTGTTCCCGGCTGGTTCGGTCCACGCCGTGCCAAGCCACCTGCGGCAGCAGTTCGACAACGGCGGTGAAACCGTCCAATGCGGACGCCCATTCCTCCTCCTCGGCCTCCCACAGGCCCCAGCGCGCCGCGGAGAGTGCCCGAAGCCGGCGGGACGCCAGCACGTCGTTCGCCACTGTGCGCACGTGCCGCACGGCCTGCGCGAGGTCGGCGGGGGACCCGCCGTGGTCGAAGCGGTTCTTGAAGGATTCGCCGAGGTTGAAGAGGCGGATGCCGCGGTCGGGATGGTCGTCGGCGGTCTTGCCGACCGCGTCGTGGAGCACCTCGATGGACTCGTCCAGGTCCGCGAGTGTGCCTGCCGCGGCGAAACGCCTGCGCAGCGCCAGGCCGAGGTTGGACAGGACCAGTGCGCGCTGCGGTTGGTCGGGTGGGGTCGCGGCGACCGCGGCGCGCCCGACTTCGACGGATTCGTCGAGATAGCCGAGGTCGTCCGTGCCGCCGGTGTGGTCGGCCAGCGCGAGCAGCGTGGTCCCGAGATTGGTCAGCGCGCTCTTCCTGCGCGGATCCCCGTCCGGGATCGCGGCGACGGCCGCGCGTAGCATCTCGACGGCTTGGCTCAGGTCATCCGGATTCCCGGTCTGCCAGAACCGTGTCGCGAGCCGGTTGCCGAGATTCGACAGCCGTGTCGCGTGACTTGGCGCGTCGCGCGGCGTCCCGGCGAGGGCGGCGCGCGCGGCGTCGATCGATTCCTCGAGGTCGGGTAACGCGCCGACGCGCTCGTACCGGGCGATCAGCCCACCGCCCAGCGAGTCCATCGACACCACCCGGCTGGGGTCGTCGGCCGGCGTCTTCTCGACCGCCAGGCGGAACAGGTCGATGGCCTCGCTCAGCTCGCTCATCGTTCCCGAGCGGCCGAACCGGTTCGTCAGCGCGAGACCGAGGTTGGCCAGATACCGCGGCCGGCTGGGGTGGTCCGGTGGCGTGCACGCGACCGCGGCACGGAGCACCTCGACGGCCTCCGCGAGCGCCGCCTGCTCGCCGGTGCGCTCGAACTGTTCGATCAGGGCGAGCCCGAGATCCGACAGCCTGCCCGCGCGCGCGGGGTGGCCCTCGGCGAGTGCGGCCGCCGCGGCGCGCAGGAACGGCACGGCTTCGTCGAGATCGGCCAGCGAGTCGGTTCGGTTGAACCGGGTCTGCAGGGCGTTGCCCAGATTCGCCAGTGGGATCGCACGCGCCGGATTGTCCGGCGCGGTCAGGTCCAGGGCTGTGCGAAGTGCGTCGATCGCCTCGGACAGGTCGGTCATCGTGCCGATCCGGTCGAACCGGTTCTTCAGCGCCAGGCCAAGGGTGTTCAGCCGTTGGGCGCGCATGGGATGGTCCGCCGGCGTGGCGTCGACGGCGGCGCGCGCCACGTCCGCCGCTTCGTGCAGGTCGGCCAGTTCCCCGGTGCGGTCGAACCGGGTCCGCAGCGCGATGCTCAGGTTGGCGAGCCGCACGCCGCGGTCGGGGTGATCGGGCGGGTCCGCCGCCACCGCGGCACGTAACGCCGCCACGGATTCCGTGAGGTCCGCCAGGTCACCGACGTGCTCGAACCGCGTCTGGAGGGCGAGACCGAGGTTGGACAGCCGGTTCGCCCGGTCCGGGTAGCTCTCCGGGGTGCCGTCGGCGACGGCGCGGGCGATCCGGACGGCAGTGTCGAGATCGTCGAGGTTTCCGGTCTGCCCGAACCGGGTCTGCAGATTGGCGCACAGATCGTGGAGGCGCTCGCCGTATTGCGCGTGCTCCGGGGCGGTGGCCGCCACCGCGGCGCGGCCGAGGTCGATGGCTTCGTTCAGGTCGGCCAGGTTTCCGAGGCGGCCGAACCGGCTCCGCAGCACGGTGCCGAGTGTCGACAGGTACAGGCCGCGATCGGGGTGGTCCGCCGTGGTCGCGGCAAGCGCGGCGCGCGCGGTGTCGACGGCTTCTGCCAGCGGCTCGAGCAGACCGGTACGCCCGAACAACAGATGCAGCGCGATGCCGAGATTGCACAGGTACATGCAGCGGTCGGGATGGCCTTCCGGCGTGATGGCGACCGCGCCGCGGAGGAGGGTGACCGCCTCGTCGAGGTTCGCCTGGTCGCCGGTGCACTGGAACCGCCGTTGCAGTGCGAGGCCCAGGTTGGACTGGTGCATGCCGCGATAGGGATCGTCATCGGGGGACAGGCTCAGCCCGGCGCGGCCGGCTTCGATCGCCCTGCCGAGCTCGGCGAGGTCACCGGTCAGCCCGTAGCGCGCCGTCCACACGGCACCGAGGTTGAGCAGCACCACGCTGCGGCCCGGATCGTCTTGGCTCGCAAGCGTTTCCGCCGCCTGCAGGGCCTCCAGCGCCGCGTCCAGGTCAGCGCGGTCGCCCATCCGCTCGAAGCGAACGCGCAGCAGGTTGCCGAGGTTGGAGAGCATGATCGCGCGGTCGGGACCCGCGGCGGTCGCCGCGGCGCGCGACACGGTGATCACGGCGTCGAGCAGGTCCCGGTCGGCGACGGCCACGGCGAACTGGTTGACCTGCGGGGCATAGCGCACTTCCGGGGCGACGATCGGCAGGTCCTCCTCGGTGAGGCGGCCGAGTTCGGCGCGCACCTCGTCCGGCACGGCCTCGGGTGCCAGCCGGTCGATCAACCCGAACATGCCGATAGCGGTGATGATGTCGTACCCCGCCGTGTCCGGCGGCAACGCCTGCGCGCGAGCCAGGTGCAGCCACGCCACAACGCCGACCGCGTCGATGTCGACCGGGCCACCCGCGCCTTCCGCGATGAGGAGCGCGGCGTCCGCGAGTGCGCTCGGCTGCAGGATGACTTCCGCGCTCTGGCTGGCGAAAAACTGCTGAATACGCGCCCGCAGGCGGGCGAGCAGCTGATCGCGCGCAGGTCCGGGGTCCCCCATCTCGCCCATCCTTCCCTTCGGTACCCGCTACTGTGCGAGTATGCCGAAGGATGGGAGCGTGAGCGGGCACGCCCTCGAGATCGATGACGCGGCGGAGCCGGAAGCGCTGGCGTTGTGGTGCGAGAACCTGCCCGCGCTGCGGCGGCGCGCGTCGGCCGGCCGATGGAGCGAGCGCCTCGAGCGCGCGGTGCAACGTGTTCGGGACGGCGGGCCGGCACTGCAGGCGTGCGAGCGGTTCGGCCTGCTGCCACCGGCGGAGGCGGACACGACGCCGTCGCCGGACGGCGCGGTGCGCGCACCCGAGGGCATCCCGGTCGTGACCGTGCCCGGTCTGGATCCGCTTCCTCCTGTCGGCCGCGGCGACTACCGCTGCCCGCGCGGGCGTTGCTTGCGGCGCGCCGAACGCGATGACGAAGGCCATCCACCGGTCTGCACGCTGTTCGACCACCAGCCGATGCTCCCGTCGGTCTGAGCCCGCGACCATGGAGAGCCTGCGATGACCACCTTCCTGTCCACGCTGGGAGGCAAACTCGCGCAGCGACTGGTCGGCGTGCTGCTGCTCTCCGGCATGCTGTTCGTCGCCGCCGCGGTGTGTGCGGCGTTGCTCGGCCAGGCACACGCCCTCGACATCGCCCGGATCGCGCCGACGATGACCAGGCTCGCGAAGCAGCACTCGACCGGGGCCGAGGTCGTCCTCGTCGCCGCCGGGGTCCTGGTCGCGGCGGGCGGGGCCGGGGTGGCCGCGTCGGCCGCCGGTCAGCTGACCCGGACCGTGTGGGTGGGCCGCTGGCGTGGGCCGGCCGCGCCGCTGGGCCGGTGGATCGTCGCGGCACGGGTCCGCTGGGCCCGCAAGGCGGCGGATGCCGCGGGCGTGCGGCCGGTACCCGCCTATCTGCCGCGGCGTCCGACTCTGGTGGGGGAGCGTTTCCGGCTCCTCGACGCACGTGTCGCCGCGCAGTACCACGGATTGCGGCTCGCTCTGGTCTGGCCACGGTTGTGGGTCGTGCTCGGCGAGTCCGGCCGCGCTCCCATCGAGATCGCGAACGGGAAATGGCAGGCCGCGGCGGTTCTCACCGGCTGGGGATGGCTCTACGTCGTCCTTGGTTGCTGGTGGTTCCCGGCCGGGGTGGCGGGTGTGGTGACCGCGGCGATCGGGTGGTGGCAGGGCCGCACGCACGCGACCACCCTCGTCACGCTGATCGAGGCCACGCTCGACACCAATCTGGAGGCACTCACCACCGCACTGGGGATCCCGCGGCCGGAGCATGGCTTGACCCCGGAGATCGCGGCCCGGATCAACGACCTGCTGCAGAAGGGCGCATGACGCAAGTGTCTTGCGCGCCAACGGAACCAGCACGGTTCGCGTGACATTGAGCCGGGCTTCGCGGTTGCGTCGTCGGTGATCTCCGGGGTGAGGTTCGGGTCGAGGTGAGCGGCCGCCCGCTGGCCGGTATCCGCGAGGCGTGTCGCGAGTGCGTGCCCGTTTTGGCTGTGCGGCGGTTGGCGGGCCGGGCTCTGCGGCTGCGTCGTCGGTGGACTCCGGGGAGGCTGGGGTCGAGGTGAGCGGCCCGCGCGCCGCCCGGTGTCCACCAGGTGTGTCGGGGGTGTGAGCCCGTCTTGGCTGTGCGGTGGTCGGTGGGCTGGGCTCCGCGGCTGCGTCATCGGTGATCTCCGGGGTGAGGCTCGGGTCGAGCTGAGCGGCCGGCCCGCCGGCCGATATCCACCAGGCGCGGCCCGCGCGCCGCCCGATATCCAGCAGGCACGTCACGAATGCGAGCCCGCCCTGGCTGTGCCGTTCGCGCAGACCCTGGCGCCGCACGACCGCGACCGCACGGTGGCCTCATGCGCGTCCTCCGCGGCGCCCTTCCGGGGGGCAGTGGACAACCCCCACTCCCAGATCGTATATTCCTTGGAAATGAAATATACGATCTTTCGAACCTGGTCCCCTCCTGGAGGTCAACGATGACCGATGTGCCGATCGCGGCCCGCGACAGCGCGCCGCCCGACGACCCCGCCGGTGTGACGACGCGCCGGATGCGCGCCCGTGTGCTGTTGTCGAGCTTCGTGGGCTCGGTCATCGAGTGGTACGACTTCTACCTGTTCGGCGTCGCTTCGGCCGCGGTGTTCAACAAGCTGTTCTTCCCCGCTTTCAGCTCGGCGGCCGGCACGCTGGCCGCGTTCGCCACACTGGCCGCGGGCTTCATAGCCCGGCCGCTCGGTGGGGTCGTCTGGGGACATTTCGGCGACAAGGTCGGCCGTAAGCGCATGCTCGTGCTCTCGATCGTGCTGATGGGGGTGTCGACCACGATCGTCGGCCTGCTGCCGACCTTCGCGACCATCGGTATCTGGGCGCCGATCCTGCTCGTGGTCGCGCGCGTGGTGCAGGGCATCTCGGCAGGTGGTGAATGGGGCGGCGCCGTACTGATGTCCATGGAGCACGCGCCGAAGCGGCGCGGGTTGTCCAGCAGCGTGGCGCAGATGGGACTCTACGGCGGCATCCTGCTGGCCAACGGCGTTTTCGCGCTGGTGTCCATGATGTCCGACGGCGACTTCCTCGGCTGGGGCTGGCGCCTCCCGTTCCTGGCCTCGGCGGTGCTCGTGGTCATCGGGCTCTGGATCCGGCTCGGGGTGGAGGAAAGCCCGGTCTTCCGGCAGGCGCGGGAGCGGGAACTGGCGCAGCGGCGGCAGAAGGCCCCGCTCCCGCTGATCGAGGTGTTCCGGCGTCCGAAGAACCTGCTGTTGTCGATCTTCCTGGTGCTCGGCCCGTTCGCGGCGAGCGCCGTCTACGGCACCTGGGTCGTGTCCTACGGGATCCAGCTCGGCTTCCCGCGCTCGGCCGTGCTCGACGCGGTGCTGGTGTCCGCCGCGATCGGCCTGGTCGGCCAGCCGCTGTTCGCCGGCCTGTCGGATCTGCTGGGGCGCAAGGTCATCACGGGTGTGGGTGCGGTGCTGCAGGCCGTGAGCATCGTCGTGATGTTCGCGATGATGCACACGCGCGACATCGCGCTGATGTACGTCGGGATCTCGCTGGCGGCGCTGGCCCATGCCGTCGTGTACAGCCCGCTCGGTGCGTGGCTCGGCGAGCTGTTCCCCACGACGCAGCGCTACACCGGCGCCTCGCTGGGGTACCAGATCGCCGGGACGGTCGGCGGTGGCCTCACGCCGCTGATCTGCGCCTCGCTGCTGGCCGCCTCGGGCGGCACCGCCGGCATCTCGCTGTTCATGGCCGCGACCTGCCTGCTGACCCTGATCGCGGTGTTCCTGGCCAAGGAAACCCACCGCAGCGCGCTGAGTTCTCTGGAGGAGTGAACGCTCATGACCCTGACCGACAGCCGGCCCGCCGCGACGCCCGTCGCGGAGAAGCTGGGCATCATCGACACCGACTTCCACCCGATGCCGCTGCCAACCGATCGTCAGGTGGCGGAGCATCTGCCCGAGCGGTGGCGCACCTACATCGCCCGCTACGGCCTCGGCAGCTTCGGCGGTGGAGTGGCGCCCTCCCAACGGGAGTTCACGCACCGGCTCGACGCTGTCGACGCGAACGGGCGTGTCGGCGTGGACCCGCACCTCGCGGTGGCACAGGTGGTCGACCCGTTCGACATGTCCGCGGTCGTGCTGACCTGCCCGCAGACCTACATCATCACCAGCGGCGGCGCGAACATGCCCTACGAGTGCGCGTACGCGTTGTACCGCGCGTACAACGACGCGCTGGCCCACACGTGGGTGGGCGCGGACAGCCGGTTCCGGGCGAGCATCACGTTGCCACGGGACCTCGCCGGTGCCGAACAGGAGATCGTGCGGTGTAAGGAAGGACCGCACGGCGACTCCTACGTGCAGGTCCTGATGTCGCCCGCCGGCCAGGACCCACTGGGCAAGCAGCGGTACTGGCCGATCTTCGAGGCGTGCGAGCACTACGACATCCCGCTCGCATTCCACGTGCCGGGCATGGGCCGCCAGCCGACCGGGGCGGGCAGGCAGAACTTCTACGCCGAGATGCACGCCGCCTTCGCGGTGCTGCCGTTCTCGCTGGTGCCGAGCCTGATCTTCGAGGGTGTCTTCGAGCGGTTCCCCCGGCTGAAGATCGCGCTGCTGGAGCTGGGCTGGGACTGGGCGGCGCCCTACTCGTGGCGGCTGGACGCCACCTACGACAAGCTGCGCGACGAGCTGCCGCACCTGAACCGGCGGCCCTCGGAGTACCTGCGTGAACATTTCTGGTTCTCCACCCAGCCCATCGAGGAACCCGAGTGGCTGGAGGAAACGCCGCACGTGTACGCGATGTTCGAGGAGTCGGGTTTCGCGGACCGGCTGATGTTCTCGTCGGACTATCCGCACTGGGACTTCGACTCGCCGTACGAGTCGGTGCCGGAGACGTTCCCGCTGGAGCGCAGGCGGCGGATCCTCGGCGAGAACGCCGGCCGGCTCTACGGGATCCCGTTGCTGCCCGGCCACGGCATCCCCGCAGTGGGGGCGTGAATGTCCACTTTGGTGGAAAAGGCGCGCCGGGCGCGGGTGTCGCGGCTCCTCGACCACGAGGACGCGCGGCGGGCCGCGGGCCGTGCCCTCCCGCGCGGTATCCGCGAGTACGTCGACGGCGGGTCCGAAGGCGAGATCACCTTGCGCCGTAACGCGAAAGCCTTCGACGACGTCGCCTTCCGGCCCCGGATGGCCACCTGGGTGCCGCAGCCCGATCTGTCCACCACCGTGCTCGGCACGCGCATCGCGATGCCGGTGCTCACCGCTCCCTGTGGCGGGATGCGGCTCGTCCACCCGGACGGTGACATCGGCGTCGCGTCGGCGGCCGCCGACGCGGGCACGATCCACGTCGCGAGTTCGGCGGCCGGGTTCACGCTGGAGGAGATCGCGGCCGTCGACGGTCCACAATGGTTCCAGCTGTACCGGTTCTCCTCACAGCAGACGATGGAACACCTGATGCGCCGCGCGCAGGCCGCGGGTTACTCGGCGCTGGTGGCCACAGTGGACACCGCCGTGTCGGGCTACCGGGTGCGGGACTTCAAGAACGGGTTCAGCTATTCGATGCGCGTCAACGCGCGCAACGCGGTGAAGCTCGCTCCGCAGCTGCTGCGGCGGCCGGCCTGGCTCACCCGGTACCTGCTGGACGGCCTGCCCTTCGAGATCCCGAACACCGCGGAGATGACCGCTGACGGCAAGCCGATGGTCCTCACCGAGATGACCCGTGGCGGCGCCGGTTCGCATTCGCCGACGTGGCCGGACATCGAGTGGCTGCGAGCGAACTGGCACGGTCCGCTCGTCGTGAAAGGGCTGGTGACCGTGGACGACGCTCGCCGTGCCGTGGACGCGGGCGCGGACGCGGTCATCGTGTCCAACCACGGCGGGCGCCAGCTCGACGGCGCGCCGGCCACGCTGTCTGTGCTGCCTGCGGTCGTCGAGGCGGTCGGCGACCAGGCGGAGGTACTGATGGACAGCGGGATCCGGCGGGGGAGCGATGTCCTGAAAGCGCTTTCGCTCGGCGCGAGGGCGGTACTGGCCGGACGGTTGCCCGTCTGGGGCCTGGCCGCGGGCGGTACCGCCGGCGTCGACCGGGTGCTGGAGCTGCTGCGGACCGAAATGGTCCGGACCATGCGGCTGCTCGGCTGCCGGTCCGTGGCGGAGCTCGACCGGAGCTGGCTCGACCAGAGCAGCATCCCTGCACCGAGGAACAAGGAGGTCGAGGCACTGTGACCGCTGCGAAAACCCGGTCCCAGCGTTTCGTGGTCGCGCGCGTCGACGAGATCCCGCCGGGCGAGCGCCGCATCGTCGAAGCAGGCGGCCGGGAGATCGGCGTCTACAACGTGGGCGGCCGGTTCTACGCCATGCTCAACCGCTGCCCGCATCTCGCCGGTCCGCTGTGCGCGGGCCAGGTCGTCAACGCCGTCGAATCGAGCGGGCCGGGCGACGTCCGGCTCGAGGAGTCCCGCACCTACGTCACCTGCCCTTGGCACAACTGGGAGTTCGACATCGAGACGGGGCAGTCCTACTGGAACCCGAAGCTGCGCGCGCGGCCGTTGCCCGTGGGCGTCGAGGACGGTGCGGAGATCGAGGCCGCGCTGGCACGAGGCGACCTCGCCCGCCTGCCGGGTCCCTACCGGGCCGAGATGGTCCCCGTCTCGGTCGAATCCGACTACGTCGTGCTGTCACTGCGGCCGACACGAGGAGGCCAGTCATGACACGTGCCGTCACCGCACTTCTCAAGGACACCACCAGGGACGAGCTGTGGACCGGTCCGGTCGTGGACTGCGACGTGCACGCCACCCCGCCGTCGCTGGAGGCGCTGTTCCCCTACACCGATCCGGTGTGGGTACAGGGCGCGCGGGAACGCGGCTGGCACGGCCCCAACGGTCAGGCGCTGGCCTACCCGCCGGGCGCCCCGACGACCGCGCGCGACGAGTGGCGGCCCCAGGGGCGGCCGCCCGCGTCGAGCCTGGAGCTGTTGCGGGAGCACGTCCTCGACCCGTGGCGGGTCGACGCCGCGATCGTGAACACCGCCTACGGTGTCGACTCGCTGCGCCACCCCGACTGGGCTCCCGCACTCGCCCGCGCGGTCAACGACTGGTTGATCGCGGAGTGGCTCGACCGCGATCCGCGGCTCGTCGGGTCGATGGTGATCCCCGCGCGCGATCCCGCCGCGGCGGCCGCCGAGATCGAGCGTGTGGGTGGCCACCCGCGGATCGTGCAGGTCACCATGCCCGTCAGGTCCGAGCGGCTCTACGGGCAGCGGGTGTTCTGGCCGGTCTACGACGCGATCACGCGCCACGACCTCGTCATGGGGCTCAGCTGGGGTGGCACCACCGAGGACGCACCCTCGCCCACCGGCTACGCGTCCTGGTACGCCGAGGAATACGCGACGGAGGTCCAGCTCTACGGCGCGCAGCTGACCAGCATGGTCTACGAGGGCATCTTCCAGAAGTTCCCCGGCCTGCGCGTGACCATGCTGGAGAGCGGCTTCGCCTGGGTGCCCACCTGGAGCTGGAGCATCAACAAGAAGTGGAAGGGCCTGCGCCGCGAGATCCCCTGGGTCGACCGGCTGCCCACCGAGATCATCCGGGACCACTTCCGGTTCTCCATCGCCCCCGCCGACCTCGGTCCGGCCCACCACATGCGCAAGATCATCGAATGGCTGGGGTCGGAGGACATGCTGCTGTTCGCCACCGACTACCCGCACCTGCACACCGACGACCTGGCCACGCTGCTCGACGTCATGCCGGAGTCCATGCGGCCGAAGGTGATGTCCGAGTCGGCCCGGCAGTGGTACCGCCTTGACCGGGCGCTGGGGACGCGATGAGCTATGCCGTCACCGCCGCGACGCACCCGAACAGGTTGCGGCGGTTGCTCTCCTCCGGCGGGACGGCGGTCGGGCTCGCCTGCCACACCGGCGACCCGCACACCGCCGAAACCCTGGCGCTGGCCGGTTTCGACTACCTGTACCTCGACCAGCAGCACAGCGCAGGGGGGCTCGCCAGCCCGGTCGAGATGCTGCGTGCCACCGCCCGCACCGGTACCACGCCGCTGGTGCGCGTGGCCGCGAACGACCCGGTCCTGATCGGGCGGGCGCTCGACGCCGGGGCCGAAGGCGTCATCGTGCCGATGGTCGAGTCCGCCGAGGACGCCCGCCGCGCCGCCGCGGCGGCGCACTACCCGCCCGAGGGCATGCGCAGCTGGGGCCCCACGCGGTCGGCCTTCGGCCTCGGCCCGGACCCGGCGACGGTCAACCGGGAGGTGCTCTGCCTGGTCATGATCGAGACGGCCGCGGGAGTGGCCAAGGCCGGGGAGATCGCGGCCGTGCCCGGCGTGCACGGGGTGTACGTCGGGCCGGGTGACCTCGCGGTCAGCCTCGGTCTGCCGCCGGCCGAAGGCCCGCGGCACGAGCGGCACCGGGCCGCGGTGCGGGACATCTGCGATGCGTGCCAGGCGGCGGGCATCGCCGCCGGCATCACCGGCGATCCGCGCGCCGAGGTCGCACGCGGCTTCCGGATGGTCACCGCCGGTTCCGACATCGCCTTTCTCTCCTCCGGCCTCGCCGACGCGCGAGCCCGCCGGGAAGCCCTCCACGACAACGAAGGAGTCGCCACCACATGAGCACCGTGAACACGGTCCGGGGACCGATCGACAGCTCGCAGCTGGGCACCACGCTGATGCACGAGCACCTGTTCGCGCACAACCCCGAGCTGGAGCAGAACCTGCCGCACCCGGAGTGGGACGAGCCGGCGTATGTCGAGAAGGCCAGGAAGAGCCTCGCCTCGCTGCACCACGACAAGGGCATCGACACGTTCGTCGACCTCACCGTCCTCGGGCTCGGCCGCTACCTGCCGACCGTGCAGAAGGTCGCCGACGGCCTGCCGCTCAACATCGTCGTCGCGACCGGTTACTACACCGCGAAGGACCTGCCGACCTTCTTCCACACCCACGCGCCGGACGGACTGGTCGGCAGGACCCTCGGCGGCCGCGACCCGCTGGAGACGATGTTCATCGACGACATCACCCGGGGCATTCCCGGCACCGGTGGCGTCAAGGCCGGGATCATCAAGGTGGTCACCGACGAGCACGGGATGACCCCGGACGTGCGGCGCGTGTTCGCCGCCGCCGCCCGTGCCCAGGCCGAGACCGGCGTGCCGATCTCCACCCACACCAACGTCGAGTACGCCAACGGGCGGGACCAGCAGAAGTGGTTCAAGGACAACGGCGTTGACCTGGAGCGCACGGTCATCGGCCACTGCGGCGACTCGACAGACCTGGGCTATCTCAAGGAGCTCATGGACAACGGCTCCACGATCGGTCTCGACCGCTTCGGCATGGAGTTCGTGCTCGACGACGACAGCCGGATCGACACCCTGGTCGCGCTGCTCGAACAGGGCTACGCCGAGCGGATCACCATCTCGCACGACGCCGGGTTCTTCTCGATCAACACCCCGCCGTCGTTCCGCGCGAAGTACGTGCCGAACTGGCACCACCACCGCATCTGCGACCACATCCTCCCGGAGATCCGCAAGCGCGGGGCCACCGAGGCGCAGATCGCGCAGATGATGGTGGTCAACCCGGTGCGGATCCTGACCGGCGACCCGAAGGCCACCGCCGCGGTCGCGGCGAAGGTACTCGGCGTGGGGGCCTCATGACGGCCGAACCGGTCGCACTGGCACCGCCGCTGTCGCTGTCCGATGGCGCCGCGCGCTGGAACCGCGAGGCCATGGCGCTGGTGCCCGGGGCCGGGCTGCCCGCGCCGCTCGTCGTCGACCGGGACACCCGCGAGACCCTGGTTGAGTACGTCCGGGCCGACGGGCCGTCCGGCCGGAAACTGATTGACGCCGTCGAAGCCGCGGAACTGCGCGGCCGCGGCGGTGCCGGGTTCCCCATGGCCGTCAAGATGCGCTCGGTCGCCGGCCGGGAAGGCCCGAGAACGGTCGTCGCGAACGGCGATGAGGGCGAGCCGCTCGCCGTCAAGGACCGGTACCTGCTGCGGATCCGCCCGCATCTCGTCCTCGACGGGCTGCTGCGGGTGGCCGAGGCGGTCTCGGCGGACCGGGCGGTCGTCTACCTGTCCGACACGATCGCGGCGGACAGCGTGTCGAAGGCGCTGCGGGAGCTGGGCGGCACCGCCGTGCCCGTCGACGTCGTGCGGGTCCCCCGGACCTATGTCGGTGGCGAGGAGTCCGCCGTCGTGCGGGCGATCGACGGTGGCCCGCCGCTGCCGACCGACAAGCCGCCGCGGCCGTTCGAGTCCGGGGTCGGGGGCACTCCCACGCTCGTGGCGAACGTCGAGACACTCGCCCGTATCCCCGGCATAGCCGCAGGCCGCGCGTCGCAGACGGTGCTGCTCACGCTCACCGGCGCCGTCACGCGACCCGGGCTTTACGAGGTGCCGCTCGGGGCCCCGCTGCGCGATCTCGTGCAGCCGGCGGGAAAGCCGCGCGGGTTCCTGATGGGTGGCTTCTTCGCGGGCCTGCTCGGACCTCGCGCACTCGACATCCCGTTCGGCTTCACCGAACTCGGCGCCGAGGGCAGCGGGCTGGGCTGTGGCGCCGTTTCCGTGCTCGGACCGCACGACTGCCCCGTCGCCGCGGCCGCCGACGTCCTGGCCTACTTCGACCGGGAGAACGCCCGGCAGTGCGGGCCGTGCATCCGCGGCACGGCGGCCATGGCCGAAGCACTGCGGGAGCTGGCCGGCGGTGGCGCGTCCGACGCCCGGCTGGAAAAGCTGGAGGGCTGGTCGCGGTCGCTCCGCGGCCGCGGGGCCTGCGCGACGCTCGACGGGGCGTGCAACGTGGTCGCCAGTCTGTTGCGCGAGTTCCCGTCACTCGTCGCCGAACACCGCGCGGCGCCGTGCCCGCGCTGTGCCGCCCTCGGGGCGGCCGACCGCACGGCACCCGACATCGATCCCCAACCGGAGGCACCATGAAGATCCGACTGGAATCCGCGAAGTGCGACGGGTTCGGCACCTGCGCCCAGCACAGCCCGGAGCTGTTCGAGCTCGACGAATGGGGCTATGCCTCGGTCAAGGGAGACGGCGAGGTGCCGCCCCGGCTCGAGGCCGAGGTCAACCGCGCCATCGCCGACTGTCCCGTGCACGCGATCATCGCCGGCTGACAACCGGCCCTCAGCCCGCCAGGCGCCCCGTACCACGGGGCGCCTGCGGCGTTTCCGGCTCACTCCAGAAATCGAGCGAGTCCAGCCACCGCATCAGCAGGTTCCCGGTGCCCTGGAAGTGCGCGGCCGTGCCGCTCCGGGCGGCGTCCACGTCACCGGAGGCGATCGCGTCGATCAGCGGCGCGTGCTGTGACCGGTTGACCTCCGACCAGCCGGGCACCATGTGGAAGTTCTCCGGGAACCGCAGCGGCACGAGCCGGCTCGCCGCCCGGCTGAACCAGTCGAGCTTCGGCGCGTCCGCGATCACCGCGACGTACCCGTGCAGCGCCGAGTTCAGCTGGGTCGCGAGATGGCCGTCGGCGGGGTCGGCTTCGCGGATCTGCCTGTCGAGGTCTCGCAGGTGCGCGACATCGCCGGCGGTGGCGCGGGTGGCAGCGCGGGCGGCGATCTCCCCCTCGGCCGTCGACCACATCAGGTAGGTGTCCTCGACGTCCCGGCGGCGGATCGAGGCGACCCGGAAGCCCCGGTTGGGCTCGTGGCGTACCCAGCCGTCCTGCGTCAGCAGCAGCAGAGCCTCCCGTACCGGCGTGACACTGACCCCCAGCTGCTCAGCGAGCTGTCCCAGGCGCAGGCTGTCGCCGGGGCGCACGACCCGGGCCATGATCTGGTCCCGGATCGCGCTGGCCACATTGCTGCGCAACTGCTCACGACCCGCGTCACTCACGACCCCGATCTTAGCGGGGCGCCCAGATCCGTTGGCGGCGAACGAGTGCTCCGTGATGTGCCCCTCACACGGAACTCGTTCCTCCGATGACCGGGACCAGCCGCGCCGGACGGTGCCGCGCCGATCGGCGTAGTCGCGGGCGTCACCCACTGTGGCGATGCCGCGCGAGTCACGCCGGCAGAGGCTGTCGGTGCAGTCTTCCCTTCATGTCCGGCCCAGAGGGGGCACCGCCCCCGAAGAGGATACGAGGAACTGATGACGGACACCATCGCCGACAAGGGCATTGTCGCGGCCGCGGCCGCCATGCAGGAGCGTCTTCCCTTCACCGACAACACCGACATGGACAACGCGCGGCGTGGTTTCCTGCGCGCGCTGCAGCCCGGGCAGGTGCGGGCCGAGGACGGGCGTGTGGTGTGGGACGCCGACGCCTGGGCGGGGGTGCTCGGCGAGGCGCGGCCGGACACGGTGAACCCGAGTCTGTGGCGGCAGGCGCAGCTCGTCGCGCTGCACGGGCTGTACGAGGTCACCGATGGCGTCTACCAGGTGCGGGGGCTGGACCTGTCGAATATGACGCGGTGGAGGGCCGCGACGGGGTGATCGTGATCGATCCGCTGATCTCGACGGAGACGGCGGCAGCCGGTCTCGCCCTCTACCGGGAGCAGCGGGGGGATCGTCCGGTGACGGCGGTGAGCTATACGCACAGCCACGTCGACCACTTCGGTGGTGTTCGGGGCGTCGTTGACGGGGAGGACGTGTCGTCGGGACGGGTACCGATGCTCGCGCCGGAAGGGTTCCTCCAGCATGCGGTGGCCGAGAACGTCTACGCCGGGACGGCGATGGCGCGCCGTTCCGCCTACATGTACGGCGCGGCGTTGCCGGTCGGTCCGGCCGGACAGCTCGGCGCCGGCCTGGGGATGACCACCTCCACCGGCACCGTCACGCTCATCCCGCCTACCCGTGATGTCGCCCGCACCGGGCAGGAGGAGGGGCTCGACGGTGTCCGGCTCGTCTTCCAGGTCACGCCGGGCACCGAGGCGCCCTCGGAGGTGAACTTCTTCTTCCCCGACCACGGCGCGCTGTGCATGGCGGAGAACGCGACCCACACGCTGCACAACCTGTTGACGTTCGCCTCGCACCACTGGCCGACGTGGGGGCGGGAGGCGATCGTCGAGCTGCTGTCGGAGCAGCGTGACCTCTACGCCTACCAGCACGACCAGACCTTGCGGCTGCTGAACAAGGGCTACGTCGGCGCCGAGATCGCCGAAATGCTCCAGATGCCGCCCGCGCTGGAGAACGCGTGGCACACCCACGGCTACGACGGTTCGATCAGCCACAACGTGAAGGCGGTCTATCAGCGTTACATGGGCTGGTTCGACGGCAACCCGGCGCACCTGTGGCAGCACCCGCCGGAGCAGGCGGGGCGGCGTTATGTCGACGCCATCGGCGGTCCCGACGCGCTGCTCGCGGTGGCGCGGCGGGCCTACGACGACGGGGATTTCCGGTGGGTGGCTGAGCTCGTGGGACACCTCGTTTCGGCGACCCGGGCAACACGGCCGCGCGTGAGTTGCAGGCCGCGGTGTTCGAGCAGCTGGGTTACGGGGCCGAGAACGGACCTGGCGCAACTTCTACCTCACCGGGGCGTCGGAGCTGCGGGGCGGTCAGGCCGGCACCGCGACGGTCGCGGCGTCGCCGGACGTGCTCGCCCAGCTCACGCTCGCGCAGATCTTCGACAGCGTCGCGATCCGGGTGGACGGGCCACGGGCGGCCGGGCTGCGGATCGGCATCGACTGGACCGTCACGGGCGAGAGTGACGAGGCCTACTGGTCACGCCTGTCCGGCGGCGCGCTCGTGCACGGCGCGGGAACCGGTCGCGAACCGGCCGACGCGCGGGTCCGCATCAGCCGTGCCGCACTGGTCGCCCTGTGTTCCGGCGCGCGCACACCCCAGTCACTGACCGGATCCGGGGATATGACCGTCGACGGGCCCGCCGACGCACTCACGCGGATGTTCGAGGTCCTCGACACACCCGACCCCGCGTTCGCCATCGTCACGCCCTGACGACACGCGACGCGCCTATCTCACCCGGCTGTGCCGGGTGAGCAGGAAACCGACCAGCGCGCCCACCGCCAGTGTGACGAGCAGGATCGTCCACAGAGGAGCGATGATGTCGAAGTTGAGGATGCTGATGCGGGCGTCCTGCCGGTTCTGCAGGATGAACACGAGCGCGAGTATGCCCAGAGCCACCCCGATCCAGGTCCGGGCGGAGACCGCCCGCAGGCGGCTGGCGAATCCTTGGCTGGTCATGGCCGACGACCTCTCTGTCGCACGAATCCGGTGAGCACCCGCCGGGCTCGGTTCCGACCCACTCTGGCCGGTCGCCTGGGCGCGCACCTCACACGAAGGAGGCGAAAACGGCCGGGGTAGTGCCGTCCCCGGCATCGTCGGGCCCACGGGGGTCGGCTCGTTCACCCCGGGCAGGTGAGGTTGCCACCGGCGGGTCTCAGTAGCGTGACGACGGTCGGGCAGGGAGACGCACATGGGAGCGACACCACCGTCCATTCCGGCCGGAGCCGGTTCCGGTGACGCGCACCCGCTCCGGCGTCGGCCGCATCCTGCCGGGGTGAGGTGATGTCCTGGCTGTTCTCGTCGTTGCGCGGCTACCGCACCAGGTGGCTGCGCGGCGACGCGATCGCGGGGTTGACGGTCTGGGCCGTTCTCGTTCCGGAGGCGCTGGCCTACGCCACGATCGCCGGTGTGCCACCGG
The DNA here is from genome assembly GCA_035547575.1 of Amycolatopsis sp. Taxonomy (GTDB): domain Bacteria; phylum Actinomycetota; class Actinomycetes; order Mycobacteriales; family Pseudonocardiaceae; genus Amycolatopsis_E. The sequence continues at coordinate 22,417 of DASZUO010000272.1, forward strand.
TTGTCGGCCTGTACGCCGCCCCGGCGGCGTTGTTGCTGTACGCGGTGCTGGGCAGTTCGCGGCATCTGGTGGTGGGGCCCATGTCGGCGACCGCGGCGTTGTCCGCGGGCGTGGTCGGTGGGCTGGCTGCCACGGCCGCGGACTTTCCGGCGCTGACGACCGCACTGGCTCTCGTCGCCGGCGTGGTGGCCATCGTCGCCGGGCTGGCGCGGCTCGGTTTCCTCGCCGGGTTCATCTCCGAGCCCGTCCTCAAGGGGTTCATCATCGGGCTCGCGCTGACCATCATCGTGGGCCAGCTGCCGAAACTGTTCGGTGTGGAAGGCGTGGACGGCGACTTCTTCGAGAAGCTGTGGCAGCTGGTGGCGAGACTCGGCGAGACCGACGGGTGGGATCTTCTGGTGGGGGCGGCGTCCCTCGTCGTCGTGCTGGTGCTGAAGCGCTTTCTGCCGTTGTTGCCCTCGTCGCTGGTCGCCGTCGTGCTCGGGGTGCTCGCGGTGGTGCTGTTCGGCCTCGACAGCCGCGGCGTGAACGTCGTGGGCGACATCCAGCCAGGGCTTCCGTCGTTGGGGCTGCCCGACGTCTCGGCGCACGACTACTTGTCGCTCGTGGCGGGCGCGATCGGCATCGTTCTCGTGGGTTTCGCCGAAGGGCTTGGGGCGGCGAAGACCTACGCCGCGAAGTCCGGCTACGAGGTGGATGCCGACCGGGAACTGCTCGGCCTCGGTGCCGCAAACCTCGGTGCGGGACTGGTTTCGGGCATGGTGGTCAACGGGAGCCTCTCGAAGACCGCCGTCAACGGTGCGGCCGGGGCGCGCTCACAGGTGTCCGGCCTGACGGCGGCTGTGCTGACAGTGCTCACCCTGCTGTTCCTCACCCCGTTGTTCGAGCGGCTGCCCGAGGCCACGCTCGCCGCAGTGGTGATCGCCGCGGTGGTCGAGCTGGTCGACATCGCGGCGCTGCGCGCACTGTTCCGGGTCTGGACCAGGCGGCTGGGCACCATCTACGGACCGGCCGCGCGCGCGGACTTCCTGGCCGCACTCGCGGCGATGCTCGGTGTGCTGATCTTCGACACGCTGCCCGGGCTGTTCATCGGGATCGGCGTGTCGGCGCTGCTCCTGCTGTACCGCGCGTCGCGGCCGCACATCGCCGTGCTGGGGCGGTCCGCGGAGGGCCCGTGGGTGGACTCGGAGCGCAATCCCGACGCGCGGACCGTGGCTGACGCGCTGGTGGTGCGCGTCGAGAGCGGGCTGTTCTTCGCCAACGCCGACCGGGTCCGGGCCACTGTCCGCAAGCTCGCCGCCGGCCAGAAACCGCATCTGGTCGTGCTGGACGCCGAAACCGTGCCGTTCGTGGACGTCACGGCGGCCCGGATGCTCGGCGAGCTCGCGCGGGATCTGGGGCGGTCGGGCGCACGGCTCGTGCTGGCCCGTGACGTCGGGCAGGTGCGCGACGTGCTGCGTCGCGCCGACGCCACGCCGTTCGAGATCTGCCCGAGCGTGCGCGCGGCGGTGTCGACGATCCCGGAGGACGGCAATGGCAGCTAGGACGCGGTTCTTCGCAACGAAGCGGGCCAAGCGCGAACCTCCGGAACAGCCGGACGTCCCGGCGTCGGCACGGACACTGCTCGCGCCGGGGATGCCGCGCGCGCTCGTGCTGCTGATCGGCGCGGCCTCGGTCGTTGTCGTCATCGCCGGGATGAAGGCGGCGTCCTGGCTGATCGGCCCACTGTTCCTGGCGCTCGTCATCGTGATCGCGCTCAGCCCGGTCCGCCAGTGGCTGCGGCGGCACGGCGCACCGTCCTGGCTCGCGACCCTGTTACTCGTGCTGCTCATCTACGCGCTGGCGGCGGCGCTGGTGCTGGTCCTGGTGGTCTCGGTCGCGCAGCTGGCGGCGTTGCTGCCCTCCTACGCCGCGCGCGCCGACGAGTTGGTCGCGCAGGTGACGTCGGTGCTCTCCCAGTGGGGGGTGTCCCCGGCGGATCTCCGGCCCGCGGCGGACGCCATGGATTTCGACCGGCTCGTGGGCTACGCGAAAGCCGTGCTGGGCTCGGTCACCAGTATCGGCACCAACGTGCTGTTCCTGTTGTCACTGCTGCTTTTCCTGAGTCTCGAAGCCGCCACGGCAGGGGACCGGCAGCACGCCGTGGCGGCCGAGCGGCCCGCGGTCGGCGCCGCGATCGGGCGGTTCGTCGGCAACACCCGGCGCTATGTGCAGGTCACCACGCTGTTCGGGTTCATCGTCGCCGTGCTCGACGTGGTCGGCCTGCTGATCCTCGACGTGCCGCTGCCGGTGCTGTGGGGCCTGCTCGCGTTCATCACGAACTACATCCCCAACATCGGTTTCGTCATCGGCGTGATCCCGCCCGCGCTGCTCGCGCTGCTCGAAGGCGGCTGGCAGCGGATGGTCGCCGTGGTGGTCGTCTACGGAATCCTCAACTTCGTGGTGCAGTCGGTGATCCAGCCGCGGTTCGTGGGCAGCGCCGTCGGTCTTTCGACCATCGCCACCTTCGTCTCGCTGGTGTTCTGGGGCTGGATCCTCGGCCCCGCCGGGGCGATTCTGGCCGTTCCGCTGACGCTGCTCGCCAAGGCGCTGCTCGTCGACGTGGATCCGCGGGCGCGGTGGGTGGACACCATGCTCGGCAGTCGTACACCAGCGCCTCACGAGGAGGAGACAACAGATGGGTGACGTCATCGGCGACCTGCTACCCCTCGCACTCGCGGTCGCGATCAGCCCGATCCCGGTGATCGCCGTGATCTTGATGTTGCTGGCCCCGCGAGCGGGCCGGACGAGCGCCGGGTTCCTGCTGGGGTGGGTCGCGGGCATCGTGGTGGCCACCGTCGTGTTCACGGTGCTCGCCGACGTCGCCGGCCTCGGGACCGGTGGCGGCCCGTCCGCGGCCGCGTCCTGGATCAAGATAGCGCTCGGCCTGATCCTCGCCGCCCTGGCGGCGCGGAGCTGGCGGTCGCGCCCGAGGGGCGACGAGGAACCGGCCCTGCCGAAATGGATGGCGGCGATCGACACCTTCACCCCGGCGAAGGCGGGCGGCCTCGGCTTCCTGCTTTCCGCGGTGAACCCCAAGAATCTCGCCATGACCATCGCGGCCGGGGTCACCGCCGGCGGCGCGTCCCTGCCGGTCGGACAGATCGTGGTCGCGCTCGCCGTGTTCACCGTCGTAGCGGCGTCCACTGTGGGCGGCCCGGTGATCGTCTATGCGGCCGCCGCCGACCGCATCACCAAACGACTGGAAAGCCTGCGCGGCTGGCTCGTCCGTGACAATGCGGTAGTGACCGCCGTGCTGCTGCTGACGATCGGCTTCGTCATGCTGGGCAAGGGGGTCGGTGGCCTGAGCTGACATTCAGGGCAGCCAGAGTTGCGAGATCACCGTTGCCGAGTTGGGTAGGTGGGTCCGGCCGTGTCCGGCGCACTCCGGCCGAAATCCGGCGCCGGATACGATCAGATCACAACGAGGCGGTGACGGGACAGCCGCCTCCGGAAGGCGGACGCGATGACGGATGTGCGCGGCCAGGCGGGTGACGCGACCGGCGAACGGCTCGCTCCGAGCTACCGCGACCGGGCGAAGGCCCTCGCACCTCTCGTCGAGGCCCAGGCCGACGAGATCGAGCGCCGCGGCTCGATCACCGAGGAGGTGCACGACGCCTTCGCGCGACAAGGGCTCTACTGGCTTCTCGTCCCGGAGGAGCTCGGCGGTGGCGGCCAGGGCATCGTCAGCTACATGGAGACCGTCGCGGAGCTGTCCCGTGCCGACGGTTCGTCGGGGTGGGTCGTCATGGCCTGCTCGGGCAGCTCCGGAGCGGCCGCGGGCTTCCTGCCCCCGGCCGGTGCACGGAAGCTTTACGGCGGGCGGGACAAGGCGATCACGGCAAGCCAGCTGGCCCCGATCGGCAAGGGGACGCCGGTCAACGGCGGATTCCGCGTCAGCGGTCACTACCAGTTCGGCAGCGGTTCGACATTCGCGACGTGGATGGGCGCGGGCTTTGCGATCCTGGATGACGGCAAGCCCAGGATGCGCGCCGACGGCCAAATCGACCAGCGGATCGGATTCTTCCCCCGTGAGTCGGTCGAGTTGCTTGGCAACTGGGACGCTACGGGGCTCGTCGGCACGGGAAGCTTCGACTACGCGGTCGCCGAGCTGGCCGTTGACGACGATCTCACCTTCGAGCGGTTGTCGCTCGACCCGGTGCGCCCCGAACCCGTGTTCGCGCTGGGCCTTGCCGGAATCGGGATCGCGGGTCACGCGAGCGTAGCGCTCGGTCTCACCGAACGCGCGCTGCAGGAGGTCGCCACGATCACCGACGGGAAGAAACGCAACGGCTATTCGGTGCCCGTCGGCGAGTATCCGATTTTCATGCAGCAGTTCGCCATCCAGGAGGCGAACTTCCAGGCGGCTCGCCGGTATGTTCTGGGCGCGTTCGGCGAGGCGGAGGAGACAGCGGCGGCCGGACGGACCATCAGCGAGGAGCAGCGAGCGCGGTTGAGGCAGGCCGCGACCTGGGCACACTATGTGGGAGCCGGCGTCGTGGACTTCTGCCGGCTATGGGGCGGCACACAGGCATTCCGCAATCCCAGTGCCCTCGGCCGGGTTGTGCGGGACATGGGGGTGGCGACGCAACACGTCCTCGTCGACCCGAAAACCCTGGCGGACGCCGCGCCGCCGATCCTGCGGCACTGGGTCGGCCGCTGACGAAACCGTTGCGCGCCAACGGTCCCGGCCCGACGCCTGCCACACGACCGCTTTCCGGCGGGGATGTCGACGCGATCAGCGCCGTCCACACCGGACCCTCCGGTGCCTGACACCCCTATTCGTGCCACCAGAGGCGGAGGGCATTGTCGGCTGCGAGCGCCTGGCGGACGCTCCCCGGCAGGGCGTCGAGGAGCCGGTGGAGCGGGACAGTGCGTGCGGCCCACTTGTCCGGATGGCCGACGAGGTCGGTGCCGAGCACGAAGCGGTCCGGGTAGCGGACGATGAGCCTGGTCCACTCCGGACACGGCGTCCCGTTGCCGGACAGGACAAGGTCGAGTAGCTGCCAGGAGATGTCGATGTGCAGCCGGGGATGTCTGCCGAGCAGGTCGTCGACGACCTCGTGTTGCCGGCGAGGCTCCACACGCCGGGAAACCCCGGCATGACACCAGATGGTGGTGGTGTTCGGATGGCACGTCAGCATCTGGTCCAGCTGGTCGACGTATTCGTGTTCGCCGGGGCGACCGGGGGAGCTGCTGTCGTGGTGCACCGCGATCGGGCACCCCTTGTCGGCGGCGAACGCGAACACCGGGTCCAGCGCGGGATGGGCGGCTGAGGGGTTCTCGCCGTGAGTGAGGTTGGTGAGGTCGTCGTGGCGCAGCATGATCTCACCGATGCCGCGCCAGCAGTCGTGCCGGGACCAGGCGTGTTCGATCTGGTCAATCGCCAGCTGGTCGGTGGGGTCGATGCCGCACAAGGTCGCGGCGAACCGGTCCCGTGGGAGCCCGGAGAGGAGCCTCGCGACGATCTCGTCGGTCAGGGAGAAGTAGTAGCAGGGCGAGTTTCCGTCGAGGTAGTAGTGCGGGCGGAGAGGTTCGTTGATCGGCCACTTCTTCTTGACCGGCAGGCCAAAGAGCACGGCACGGTCGACGCCGGCCGCGTCCATACCGCGGATCAGGTCGCCGGCGTCAGCCGGCTGTTGCAGAAAGTCCACGGCGTGCACATGAGCGTCGACGAACATCGTGACAGCATCCCAGGCCAGTGCTCGTTCCGCCGGGCAAGCCACGGATCCATGTCTGCCGTCTCATCTCGGGGGCGGAGCGGGTGCGAGTGGGCGAAGCAGGGCGGCCGGCAGCGGCACACAGCTCCGCCCGCCCTCCGCCGGGAAGCGCAGCTCGATCTGCTCCCGCGCGACCGGGTCGGCGGTGGCATCGGCGGGACCGAGAGGCAGGTCGTGCTTTTCGGCGAGGGCGACCACTTCGGCCACGGTCAGCCGTGCCACGTCCCGTTCGAGCCGCTCCCGGATCTCCGCCCCGCGCCGCCTGCGGTCCCCGTAGGCCGCCAGCCCGGGCTCGGTGGCCCAGTCGCTCCACCCGAGCGCCACGCAGAGACGCACCCACATCGCGTCCTCGAGCAGGGCGATCACCACGCGGCCGCCGTCGGCGGTGCGGAGGGTGCCGTAGGTGGGTTCCGGGCCTGGTTCCAGCGCCGAGGGTTTGACCCTGGCCCAGGCCAGCGCGGCGTCGAGCATGCTCATGTCGAGGTGGCAGCCCGCCCCGGCGTGCCAGGCCGCGGTGATCGCGAGCGCCGCGGAGCTCCCGGTGGCCAGGTCGACCCAGGGCACCCCGATGCGGGTCACGTCGCCGCCCGCGGCGAGGACCCCCGCCATTGCCTGCAGCGAGATGTCGTGGGTGGGGTGGCGGGCGAGCGGGCCGGTCTGCCCGGCACCGCTGATCGAGCAGTAGACCAGCCGTGGGTGGATCGCGTGCAGCGTTTCGGCGTCGCAACCGAGCCGGGCGGCCACCCCGGGCCGGAAGCCCTCGACGAACACGTCGTGCCCGCGGACGAGGTCGTGCAGGCGGCTGCGGTCCTCGTCCGTCTTCATGTCCAGCACCACGCTCGTCTTTCCGGCGTTGGCATTCTCGAACATCTCGGGATCGAGGTGGCGGGCGGCGTCTCCGGCGGGTGGTTCGATCTTGGTGACCTCGGCGCCGAGCGCGGCGAGAAGCAAGGTGGCGTAGGGGCCGGGCAGTTGCTGGCTCAGGTCGAGCACCCGCATGCCGTGCAGTGGAGCGCTCACGGGACCAGCACCGCCCGCCCGGTGACCTCGCGGCGTTCGACGGCCTCGTGGGCTCGGGCCGCCTCGTCGAGCGGCCAGATCTGGGCCGGGACGGGCGTCACGGCTCCTGAGGCGACGAGCTGCACGACGTCGGCGAGGTCGGTCGTGTCGGCATGGGCGGATCCGTAGACGGTGAGCTCCTTGAGAATCGACAGACCAGGGTCCAGCGGCAGCGTCGCCGGCTCGGTGTTGCCGACCAGGACCAACCGCCCCCTGGGGCCGAGCGAGCGCAGCGCGAGGGGGAAGGTCGGGCCGCCGGTCAGCTCGATCGCCACGTCCGCGCCGCGCCGGCCGCCCAGGTCGCGGACACAGGCGCGGACCGCACGGGCGTCCGGGGAGACGAGCACGGCGTCGGCGCCCAGTTCGAGCAGCGCCTTCTCCTTCGCGGGCGATCCGGTCAGCGCGACGACCGTGGCCCCGAGATGGTGCGCGAGCTGCACGGCGTGGACGCCGACCCCGCCACCGGCCCCGGTAACGACCACGAGCTCTCCGGCCCGGGTGCCGGCACGTCGCAGGGCGCGCAGCCCGGTGCCCACCGCGCAGGACAGGATCGCGGCGGCGGCGTCCGGGACGGAGTCGGGGACGGGCACCACGTTGCGTGGCGTGGCGAGGACGTACTCGGCGTATCCGCCGGGAATGTCCTCGCCGTAGAAGCCTGGGCCTTCCCGGCACAGCGTGGGAAGCCCGGCCGCGCACTCCGGGCAGTGCCCGCAGGGGATGCGCTGGACGAGCGCGACCCTGCGGTGCAGCAGATCGTCCGGCACCTCCGCACCGGCACCGACGACCTCGCCCGCGATCTCGTGCCCGAGCACGGTGCCCCGGCCCGCCGCGAGCCGGCCACGGCGGGCGAGCAGGTCGTGCCCGCACACCCCGCACGCCCGGACCCGGATCAGCAGGTCGCCGGGCCCCGGCCGCGGGACCGGGCGGGTGCCCGGGACGAGGACCCCGGGCGCGCCCGTCCCGTCGAGCGCGACGCAGCGCATCCGGTCGGGGATGGCCACGGTGTCAGCGCGCCACATCGTGTTGTCCGCGACGGGATTCCGGCCCGGCGTTCAGCGCGGCCATCCGGCGGTCCTGGACGGCGTCGTGTTCGAGCAGGAGATTGCGGCCCGCCGTCTCGGGCATCATGAGGAACAGGACGATCAGGCTGAACAGCGACACCCCGGCGAGGAAGAACCCCGGTGAGAAGTCCAGCCCGGTGCCCGCGACCAGCGCCGCGGCGACGAGCGGGCCGAAACCGGAGGGCGGGCCGACGCCGAGGTTGAAGCCCAGCGACCCGCTCGTCAGCCGGGTCGACGCCGGGAACAGCTCGATCATGACCAGCGACGTGTTGGCGTTGATCGGGGCCTGGATGATCGCGTAGATCACGAACGCCAGCAGGATCAGGGCGACGTTGCCGGTGGACAACAGCAGGAACATCGGCACGGCGAGCACGACGTGGCCCACACACCCCAGCAGGATGGTGCGACGGCGGCCGAAGCGGTCCGAGAGTCGTCCGGCGATCGGGCACAGCACGGCGTAGACAACCAGGCCGATGGCGGTGAGCAGGGCAGCCTCGACCTTCGGGACCTTCACCGTGGTGGAGAGGAACGTGACCAGGTAGGAGGTCAGGTAGTACAGGCCCACGCCGCAGATCAGCGAGAACGCGAAGGTGATCAGCAGCGGCCGCCACTGCCGGAGGTCGAAGGAGTCCCGCAGCCGGGCCCGCGGGCGCTCGGCGTCCTGCTCGATCTGCCGGAAGACCGGGGTGTCCTCGAGCCGGCGGCGGATGTAGAGCCCGAGGACGGCAAGCGGGGCGGCGACCAGGAACGGGATCCGCCAGCCCCAGTTCCCGAGCTGGTCGGCGGTCAGCAGCGCGGCCAGGACCAGCGCGAACAGCGACCCCGCGATGAACCCCATTGCGGCGGCCATCGACGGGTAGCTGCCGCGCTGGCCGCGCAGCCCCGGACCGGCGGTCTCGATGAGGAACGCCGAGCTCGCGCCCCACTCGCCGCCGACCGAGAGCCCCTGCACGCAGCGCAACAGCACCAGCAGGACCGGGGCGGCGACCCCGAGGACGGCGTAGCCGGGCAGCAGTCCGATGAGAGCGGTCGCGAGCCCCATCACCGTGATGCTGATCGAGAGCGCCGTCCGCCGGCCGAGCCGGTCACCGATCCAGCCGAGCAGCACACCGCCGACGGGGCGCAGCAGGAACGCCACCCCGAACACGGCGAGGGACTGCAGCAGCTGGGAAGTGGCGTTCCCGGAGGGGAAGAACTTCGCCCCGATCGACGCGGCGAAGAAGCCGTAGACCGCGAAGTCGAAGTACTCCATGAAGTTGCCGATGACGCAGGCGAACGCGATCCGCCGCTGGTCGGCGGATGTGGGAACCGTGGTGGACATCGTCGTCTCCTCACCTGGTGATCGAATGCTGGAGGAAGTCCCAGCCGCGCCGTTGGGACACGCAGGCCTCGTAGGCCAGCGGGTCGATGGTCTGGTAGATCCCCAGGACGCTGGTGCCGTCATCGCGGGTGACCCGGCACAGGTGTTCGTCGAGCCCGCGCACGCCGATGCGGGTCTCGGGACGGGCGAGGTCGAGCGTCTCGCCCTCGGTCATGTCCGGGCCGTCGTAGCCGCCCTGGTGGATGTCGCCGCCGGGGGTCCCGCCGTACATGCCGCACCGCAGGTAGGCGGTCTGCTGGCCGATCTTCTCGTAGTGCAGCTGGGCTTTCTCGCCCGTGTCGAAGCGGTAGTCCACGATGCCCTCGGCGAACACCTGGGTGTCCGGCTCGAACCGCAGCCGCCGGGTGGGTTTGAGGACCTTCGCGCAGCCCTTGCGTTCGTCGCCAAAGGGGTAGTAGAGGCGGTCGCCCCAGATCGTCCAGTCGTCGAAGGCGACGAAGGCGTTGCCGTTGGTGCCCACGTGCAGCCGCCCGCCCAGCGACATCGCGGGGCCGCCGACGCCGCGCCCGGTTCCCCAGTGGCGGTCCCGGGTGCCGGCGGAACCGGGTGCGAGGGTGATCCGTTCGCCGTCGACCTCGACCCAGCCGCTGACCTCGCCGAAGCACTCGAATCCGCTGGTGACGTCGTTGCGTCGGCCCGGCGGGGTGCCCGCGGCCGAGTTCGACAGCGGCTCGCGGAAGACCTGGCGGGTGGTGTCGGTGAAGGTGAGGTCGTACGCGATGCCCCATTCGTTGGGTTCGAGCACATAGCGCCACTCGCGCAGGCCGCGCACGATGACCGGCGCGATCGGGCCGATCTTCAGGTCGGCGCGGTCGGCGCCGATCCGGCGGAAGCTGCGCACGGCGGTGTGCCGCCCGCGCACGTTGACGATCGCGTAGGCCTCGGCGCGGTCGAGGTTCGGGTAGAAACTGCCGCCGGTGGCGATCAGGATGTCGCTGCCGGCGTCGTGGGAGACCATCCAGTAGCGCTCGTAGGCCCTGGGGTCACCGGTCCACATGACCCGGACCGGGTCCGGGGTCTGGTGGATCAGGAAGTCGTCGAGCGGGGACAGCGGGAACTGCTCGGCGAAGTGCGCGTCGTCCGCGGTGAGGCCGGGGTGGTCGCTCATGTGCTCGCCTTTCTGCACGTCAGGTGGGGTCGGCATCGACTCGGGAACGCAGGTGGGCGCCGATCGCGGCCCGCTCGGGCCCTGGCGGGAGCGCCCGGATCCGGCGGGACAGCTCCCCCCGCAGCTCCTCGTTGCGCCGGGCCGTCTCGTCCAGGCCGGTGGTCATCGGCTCGTCGACGCCGAGCAGCGCGGCGATGCGGGCGTTGTCCTTGCGCAGGAAGGGCAGGGCAGCCGACCAGGACGCGCTCACCTGCGCCACGACCCGGCGCGCGTTGCGGACCAGCTCCGCCACGCCTGGCGCGATCTCGGGATCGGCTTCGGCGAGACGGAGCAGGCGGCTCGCGCCGGCCAGCTGTTCGTCGATCGTCGGTCTCACGCGACTCCTTCCAGTACGGCGTCGAGCATCGTGGCCAGGACACGGCGGGTGGGCCGGTAGGGCACCTCGGCGCGTTCCTCCAGGAACGCCCGGAGACCGCTGACCTGCATCACCGCGGTTTTGAAGGTGGAGAAGGCGACCCACCAGGCCAGCGCGGTGCGGTCCACCGTGGTCCCGGTGATCCGCTCGTAGTGCGCGAGCAGGTCGGCAGCTTCCCAGGCACCGTCGATGGTGTGCTCGCCGGCACGCAGCGGCTGGGTGACCCAGCCGAGATCCTCGAGTGGGTCGCCGAGATGGGCGAGTTCCCAGTCGAGCAGGGCGGTGACCCGGTCACCGACGAGCAGGATGTTGCCGGGCTTGAAGTCGGCGTGCACCAGGACGGTGTCGCCTGCCCGCGGGGCGCGCTCGCCGAGCACGGCGATCGCGTACTCCATCTCGGGCCACGGTTCGAGCTGGTCCGCGCGCAGCACCGCCGCCCAGTAATCGAGCTCCGCACGGGCGGCTTCCGGGCCCGGATCGGGTAGCGTCCCGCCCAGTCCGAGTGCCGGCCAGTCCACGGCGTGCACCGCGGCGAGCAGCTCGCAGAAGGCGCGGGCGAGCCCGATGCGCTCCTCGAGCGGCCGTGCGGGGTCGCGCAGCACGCGGTAGTCGCAGGTCCCCGGCAGCCGACGCATGATGAGCGACGGGCGGCCCAGCGCACTGCCGTCCGCGTCGAGCCAGCGCGCGACCGGGGTCGGCAATTCGCTCTTCTCCAACGCCTGCAGCACCCCGAACTCGACGGCCCGGTCGGTGTCGATCAGCCCGCCCTCGGGGTCGGTGCGCAGGATCAGCGGCTCAACGGCGCCGTCCACGGTCAGGTCGAACAGCCAGTTGTCACGGGAGCGCCCACTGCCCGCCCTGGTCAGCCCGGTGATCGTGCCGCCGCGGGCGTCCGGCTGCTCGGCCAGGAACCGGCGCAACCGGGCGCCGACCTCGTCGGCCTCGATCCGGTCTCCGCTCATTGTCATCGCCCCTCCCGGAGAGCGGCCCGATGTTCCGGTGCCGCGACGGAGATCAAGGACTCGGTGCGTTCACGCAGGCTCCGCCCGCGCAGATCCGCGACGCCGTACTCGGTGACCACGAGATCGACATGCGAGCGCGCGGTGGTCACCGTCGGCGGGTCGAGCCGGCGGACGATCCGGGAGTGCCGTCCCGCTGCCGCCGGCAGCGCGACGATCGCCAGGCCCCCCGGCGACCGCTGCGCCGCCCGCAGGAACTCGGCCTGGCCCCCGATGGCGCCCACGAACCCGGCGCGGATCTCCTCGGCGTTGACCTGGCCGGTGAGATCGACCTGCAGCGCCGAGTTCACCGCCACGAAGCGCTCGACGGCACCGGCGGCCGCGGGGCCGGTCACTTCGCGGACCGGACGCACCCGCACGGCCGACTCGGCCACGTACTTGTAGAGCTCCGGCGAGCCGGCCGCCTCGCTGATCACGACGGAGTCCGGTCGCAGCGCACCCGCCACGGCCAGGTCCAGCAGCCATTCACCGACCAGCGTGGACCGCACCGCGAGATCGCGCCGGCCCACCAGGCACCGGCCGATCGCCGCCGGCACGGCGCCGACGCCGAGCTGCAGTGTCGCGCCGTCGGGGACCAGTTCCGCGACGTACTCGGCGATGCGCCGGTGCGGCTCGCCGATCGCCGGTGCCGGGACCACCGGCAGGGCGCGCGAACCGGGCACCAGTGCGTCGAACGTCGAGGGCGCCAGCCGGGGCGCCGAGGTGTCCGGCAGCTGGGAGTTGACCTCGGCCACGACGCGGCGGGACTGCCCGATCAGCTCGTAGGTGTGATCGACCGCCATGCCGAGCCCGTGTCTGCCGTCCGGGCCCGCCGCGGTCACCTGCATCAGCAGCACGAGGTCCCGGCCCCGATTCCGCAGCACCCGAGGCAGGTCGTCGAAGTCGGCGGGCACGACGTCGACCGATCCGCGGTGCGGCGGCTTGCCGAGCGGGCCCAGCGCGCCGAACGAGAGCAGCGGCACTCGCACCGGTGCTGCCAGCGCGTCGCTGTGCGAGAGCCCGACGAAGACCTCGATCCCGCGGGGCGCGGCGGCGAGCAGCTCCTGCAGCAGCGGGGTCGGCTCACCGACCCCTTGCGCCACCACCACGAGATCACCGGGCCGGATCAGCGACAGCCACTCGCTCACAGGACGGCCACCGGGGTCACCGGGCTGGCCGTCGAACCAACGAGCGGCAACGGGGCGAACAGCAGCAGGAACGTGGACCGGCCGGCGGCGGTGAGCTCCGCGGCGAGCCCGGCCAGGTCCAGGTTCTCGATCAGCGGCACGCCGTGCTGGTGCAGCAGGACCAGGTGGGCCGGGAAACCGGGTTCCGCGGTCTGCCGTTCGACGGCGTAGTTGTCCGCTCCGACGAGCGCGACGTCGCGGGCGGCGAGCCAGGCCGCGGCGTCGCCGGTGATGCCGGGCTCGTCGGCGAAGTAGTCGTCCGCGGATCCGTGCGACTCCCACCAGCCGGTCCTGATGAGGATCGCGTCGCCCGGCTCCGGTGCCACCCCGGCCTCGGCGATCCCGCGTTCGAGGTCCTCGGCCTCCACCGGCGCCGAGGGCGGCAGCGGTTCACCGGCCCTGGCGACCAGGTCGACCAGCACGCCGCGGGTCACGACCGGGACCAGGTGTTCGGCACCGCAGCGCTGGGCACCACGGGTGGTGCGGGTCGAGGCCTCGGGATGGCTGTTGTAGAGGTGCTCGCCGGACCACACGTGGGCCAGCGCGTCGACGTGCGTGCCGCTGTGCGTGGGGAACTGCACGGTGTCCTCGGCGAACTTGAACCCGCCCGGGGTCCGCGCGCCGAGGGCGTAGTCGCCCGCGTCCCGGTTCATGAAGCGAGCCGGACGCGACCGGTGCGCGGGTGCGGGGCTCGCCGGTCCGAGCGGCTGGGCGAGCGAGAGCGTACGGCCCTCGAGTACCAGCCCGGCGGCCCGGCGGGTGACCTCGGGAGTGACCAGGTTGAGAGCGCCGACCTGGTCCTCGGCGCCCCAGCGGCCCCAGTTGCCGGTCATGATCCCACCGCCAGCCGGGCGTCGACCAGGTCCTGGGCGCGGGCGCGCAGGCCGCGTCGCACGAGCTTGCCGGTGCCCGTCCGGGGCAGCTCGTCGACCAGCGAGACCAGCCACGGCACCTTGTACCCCGCGATGTTCTTCTTGCAGTACCGGATCAGGTCCTCCTCGGTCACTTCGTCGTCCGCCGGCACCACGAAGGCGACGACCACCTCGTCCTTCGTCGGGTGCGGCGCGCCCACGACGAGAATCTCGGCGACCCCGGGATGGTCGGTCAGGAAGCTCTCCACCTCGGCGGGGGAGACGTTGATTCCCGAGGTCTTGATCATGTCGGTGGACCGGTCGACGAACATGACGGTGCCGTCGGCGTTGACCACGAGCCGGTCGCCGGTGCGGAACCAGCCGTCGGCCGTGAACGCGGCGGCGTTGGCGGCGTCGTCGCCGAGATAGCCGGGGGTCAGCCGGCCGCGTACCTGCGCCTCACCAGGCTCCCCGGCCGGCAGGACCGCGCCGGTTCGCTCGTCCACGATCCGGATCTCGACACCCGGTAACGGTCTGCCCTGGGTGATCCGCCTGCGCTCCAGCGGCATCCGATGGTCGGTGACGCAGCAGTTGCCGTAGGTCTCGGTGGATCCGTAGACGTTGCAGATGCTCTCGATCCCCAATGTGCCCGCGGCCTTGTCGACCGCGTCGGGGCGCCCGATCGTCAATCCGGTGCGCAGCGAGGTCACCGCACGGATCTCCGCGGCGGCCTCCGAGACGAGCGCGTCGATCATCGTCGGGAGCAGGTAGGCGGCCGTGACCCGCTCGCGGGCCATCAGCTCGGCGGTGGCGGCGGAGGTGAACTGCTCCTGGAGGACGAAGCAGGCGCCGTGGGTGAAGGTCGCCATCAATGCGTTGGCACAGCCGTAGCTCCAGAACACCGGTGAGCCGAACCAGACCCGGTCGGTCTCGCGGAGCCCCATCCGCTCACCGATGTGGAAACCGTTGACCACCAGATCGCGGTGGCACAGCGGCACGGCCTTGGGCTTGCTCGTGGAGCCGGAGGTGTAGAGGACGTAGGCCGGAGCGTCGCCCCGGCCAGGGGGCGCGACGAGCGGCCCTCGCCCGGTGTGCTCAGCGTGTTCGGCGACGAGGCGTTGCCAGGAGTGCGCTCCCGCCGGGACGTCCTTGCCGAGCACCACGACGTGTCGCAACGCCGGGAAACGGGCGCTGCGCAGCGGACCGGGACGGTCGATCTCGGGGACCAGGGAACGCAGCTCGGCCATCAGGTCGGCGCCGCGGACCCGGTCCGCGAGGACGAGCACCTCGGCGGCCGAGGAGCCGAGGAGGAAGTCGAGGTCGTAGGCCTTCGCCCAGGTGTTGAAGGCGTCCACCCGAGCACCGAGCCGCATCGCGCCCACGGCCACGGGAACCCACTCCGGGACGTTGGGGGCCATCAGCCCCACGACGGCGCTCTCGGTCACCCCGAGTTCGGCGAGCACGCCCGCGGCGACGTGGCTGTCGGCGGCCAGCTCCGCATAGGTCGACCTCGTGTCGCCCGCGACCAGTGCCTCGGCGTCCGGGGTGAGGACCGCCCGGGCGTCGATGAGCTCGGGGATCGTCCGCACTGGCGGGGGAGCGGATGCGACCTCCAGGGAGGCCTCCTGAGCGGCGGCGCGGACCTTCGGCACGGCGGTGGGCCTCCTCGTGCGGTAGCGGTTGTCGGCCTCGAAAATTCGAAGCGCGTTTCGTGTTTCTGAATCTAACGATGGTGCCTGCCCTCGTCAAGACGCCCCCGTTCCTCGAAGCACGCTTCGGCTATCGGAAGCCCGAGCGCTATCATCGGCGTGACCGGGACGGACTCTCAGAGGCGGTGGAATGGTCAGCAACGACAGGTACTCGCGGACCTTCGAGGTGCTGGAGCTGCTTGTCGGCCGCCCGGACGGGATGACCGTCACCGAGATCTGCAAGCGGCTCGGCCTGCCCATCAGCAGCAGCCACAACCTGCTGCAGCGGATGGTCGCCGCCGAGGTGGCCACCGTCACCGAGGACCTGCGGTACTCGGTCGGTCCGCGCGCGGTACGGCTGGGCATCCGGATCGTCGACGGCCTCGAGGTGCGGGCGCTGAGCCGGCGGCACCTCCAGGAACTGGCACGGGAGACCGGGGACGACATCTACCTGGCCGTGCCCTTCGGGCACCGGGTCGCCTACGTCGACCGCTTCCCCGGATCGCGCCCGGTCACCGTGGACATCCGGCTCGGCCAGTCACTGTTCCTGCACGCCACCTCGGTCGGGAAGCTGTTCGCCGCTCACGACCGCAAGCTGCGGCGCAGGCTGTTCGCGGGCGACCGGCCGCGGCTCACCCCGCATACCCTGACCGAGCCCGACGAGCTCGAACGCGAGCTCGACAAGATCGTGGCGGAGGACTATGCGGTCAGCAACCAGGAGGCGATCGTCGGGGTCGTCGGCTTGGCCGTCCCGGTCCGCGCCGACGACGGTGCCGTGGTGGCCGCCATCCACGTCTCGGCGCTGAGTAACACGGTCACGCCCGAGGAGCAGCAGAAGCTGCTCGACGCCGCGCAAGTCACGGCCAGGGCGATCGAGCGCGACCTCGGCCGCGTCCACTCCGAGGGTGTGACCCGGCGCGCGGCCACCGCGCGATGAGCGGGTGCGCCCGTTCGGCCTGACGCGCCGGATCCGGGTCATCGCGGCTGGCGGGAGCGTCATTCCGGGACCAGTCCCGGCGACTGTTCGTACACTGGCCGGGTGGGAGCGCGCAGCGGCGAAAGCCGTCGGTACACGGCGGGTCTTGCCCTCCGCTCGTACGGCCTGGCTGCGCTCTTGCTGGTCGCGGCCGGACTTCTCTGCGCCGGCTTCGGTGCCCCGCCTCGGGAGAGTGGGCCGTACATGTGCGGTTCGTCGGTGATGCGTCCCGGCGACCTGTGCCTGGTCATGACAGATGGGCCGCCCAGCCAGCAGAAGCAGACCTACCGGAGCTACGACGACATGGTGGCGCAGCGGAACGAGGACAATGCGGCCAAGTCAATTCCGTGGCTTGCCGTCGTAGGCCGGATCCTGGCCTCGCTCGGCATCGTGCTCGCCCTGTTCGGCCTCGTGGTCTACCTCCGTCGGCGTCGGCAACACCCGCTCCGGCCGTAGCTCGCGTCCACTACAGACAGTGATTGTGGAGGTCCACAATGGAGAGTGACAACACGCGCAGCGTATTCGACGTGTTCGCCGAAAGCGGCGCTTTGCCGGAAACCAGCGAGACGATGCTGGCGGACAGGTATTTGATCGACAAGCCCGCGGAGAGCGTGCGGGTCTTCCGGATATACCGGGAACTGCCGCTGCACTATCACAACGAATGCGACGAGAACCTTTACGTGCTCAGTGGTCGCGGCACGTTCCACCTGGGCGGCCGGGAGTACGAGGCGCGGCCGGGCATGTTCCTGTGCTTCGAGAAGCGGCAGGTGCACGGTTTCCCGTCCATCGCCGAACATCCCCTGGTCGTCCTGGCGATCGATGTGCCTCGCCGTCGCCCGGACGACATCGTCTTCGTCGACCCGAAGGCGGGCGACGCGAGAACGTTCATGGCCCGGAACGCACGGGAATGACTGCGCTTCCGACAGTGGGCCGGTAGCACCCAGTCCAGGATTCCAGCCACCGCCCAGCCGGGATGGCCGCTGACCGTGAAGACCTTCCGGCGCTCGGACGCCAACCTGGTAGAGACGCCGCCGCAGGTGCGGCTGGGGTACCGAGCGCAGGGAGACAAGCATGAACGGCGGCACGACGATTGCGGCAGCGCCGGTCCGGGTGGAACCGAATGGCAGATCCGGTCGCCGATGGATCGTGCCGGTACTGCTGGCACTCGTCATCGTCCTGGATCAGGCGATGAAGTGGTGGGCCTGGCGGCACGTGTCCGGGGCGATCATCAACGACGGCGGCGATGCCCTTGTCGGGAGCATGGTTGGCGGGTGGTACGCCGATCCGGCCACAGGCGCCCTGCTCGACCTGGCCGACTTCGGGTTGTTGAGCATCGCCGTGTCCGTCCTGGTGCGCCGTCGCCTTCCGGTGAAGGTCGTCGTACCGGCAGCGTTGATGCTCGGCGGATGGAGCAGCAATCTGCTCGACCGTCTGGGCATGCACTACTGGACCGCGCCAGGAAGTGTGCGCGGAGCGGTCGATTTCATTCACGTCGGTCAGAGCTACTACAACATCGCGGACTTCGTCATCATCGGCGCGACGCCGCTGTTCCTGCTGGCCCTTGGCTACGTGCGCTGGCAGGCGGTGAAAAGGTCGGCCTCGAGCGGTTCCGTGGCCGCGAACGCGCGGATGCGGCACCGGCTGCGCTGGCCGGCGTTCGCCTGCGCGATCGGCGTCGTCGCGGTTGTCGGGATCGGCGCCGCGCACTACGGCGGGCTGACCGCCCCGCTCGGATCGGTCGGCACCGCCACGGACCAGTGAGTCCCTAACGCGCGTCGAGGAACCTCAGCACCGCCAGCACCCGCCGGTGATCGGTGCCGCTCTCCGGCAGGTCGAGCTTGGTGAGAATGCTGCGGACGTGCTTTTCGACCGTGCCCTCGGTCACGAAGATCCGTTCGGCGATGCCCGCGTTGGACGCGCCCTCGGCCATCAGGGCCAGCACCTCGCGTTCACGCGGCGAGAGCACGTCGAGTGGATCACGCCGGCGGCGGGCCTTCACGAGCTCCTGCACCAGGGAGGTGTCGACCACCGAGCCTCCCGCGATGATCCGCTCGACCGTCCGGATGAACTCGGCCATGTCGGTCACCCGGCTCTTGAGCAGGTAGCCGAGGCGCTCGCCGCCCGCCAGCAGGTCCATGGCCTCGTTCACCTCGGCGTGCGCCGACAACACGAGGATGGCCGTGCCGGGGAGTTCCGCACGGATCACCCGCGCCGCCTCGAGACCCTCGGTGGAGTGCCCGGGTGGCATCCGGATGTCGATGATCGCCAGGTCCGGCTTGGCCGAACGGGCCAGCGCGAGCAGCTCGACGCTGTTTCCCGCCTGCCCGACGACCTCGAACCCCGACCGGTCGAGCAGGCTGGCGAGGCCTTCGCGCATCAGGACGTCGTCGTCGGCGAGCACGACTTGCGCGCCAGGCCGACTGAGCGGAGCAACGCCGGCCGTCCCGGGCTCTGTGGGCATCCCACGATTATGGGCGCGGCACAGCGTCCGTGGCCAGGGACCGGCCCGTGCTAGCGGGTGAGGCCGACGTGCGGCAGGTCGCCATGGGCCGGCAACGGAAGCTCGCAGGACACGGTCGTGCCGCCGCCCGCGGGGCTGTGCAGGGAGAAAGTGCCGCCCAGCGCCTCCATCCGGTCCTTCAGCCCGACCAGCCCTGACCCCCGCAACGGGTCGGCGCCGCCGACGCCGTCGTCGCGTACGCACAGGCGCAACGCGCCGTCGGAGGCGTCCGCGTCCACCTCGACGACCGAGGCCCCGGCGTGCTTCGCCGCGTTGGTGAGCATCTCCGAGACGACGTAGTAGGCCCCCACCTCGACCGGCTCGGGAAGCCGGCCACCGACCCGCACGTCCATTTCCACCGGGACGGTGGAGCGCCGTCCCAGCGCGCGCAGCGCCGGTCGCAGCCCTGCCTTGGACAGGATCGCCGGATGGATGCCGCGGGAGATCTCCCGCAGTTCGTCGGCCACGCCCATGAGCCCAGTGGCAACCTCCGTGACCTCGGTGCGGAGGTCGTCCATTCCACGGGGTGCCGCTGCCGCCGAACGCAGCTTGAGTGTCAGCGCGAGGAGGCGTTGCTGCCCACCATCGTGCAGGTCCCGCTCGATCCGCCGGCGGGCCTCGTCGGTGGCCGCGACGATCCGCTGCCGCGAGGCGGCGAGCTCGGCGCGGCTCTCGGCGTTTCCGATGGCCGTCGCGACGAGCTCGGTGAAGTCCGCCATGCGGTCGGCGGCGTCGGACGGGAACGGGCCCTGCCGCGACAACGCGTTCACCACGCCCCACAAGCGGCCTTCGACGACGATCGGGCTGGCCACCATCGACCGGATTCCCAGCTTACGCAGGCCGTCGGCGAGCGGGTCCGACTCGTCGCGCCACGAGTCCTCGTCGACACGGGCGGAACGGCCGGTGCGCCAGACGACCGCCGGGGCGGTGTAGTCGCGCAGCCGCACGTGCGTGCCGGTCGGCAACTCGACCGGGACCTGGCCGACGCCGCCGAGGACCACGACCGAGGCCCCGCCGCGCTCGAAGCGGGCGATGCCCGCGCTGTCCGCGCCGAGCAGCCGCCGGATTTCGTCGGCGACCGCCAGGAAGATCTCGTCCGGGCGGATGCCGCGGGCGACGAGCGTGGCCACGCGGCGGAGCGCGGCCTGTTCGTCCAGGAGCCGTGCGAGCTCGTCGCGGCTGGCCTCCAGCGAGCCCCAGTTCTGCGCGTTGGCAACGGCGGTCGCGATCAGATCGGTGAACTCCGCCATCCGCTGTTCGGTGTCGGCGGGCGGTGACGTCTGCCCGGAGCCGACGGCGATCATTCCCCACAGCTGGCCGTTGACGTTGACCGGCATGCCGATCGCGGACCGCAGCCCCTCGCCGAGATACGCCTCCCCGCCGGGCAGATCGCGGTAGTCGCTGACCCGCGCGGTCCGGCCGGTCCGCAAGACCGTCGCGGTCAGCCCGCCCGGCGGATAGCCCTCCCAGCTTTCCCCGACCCGCACGTGGGGTCCCGTCGTGCCTTCGTTGGCGACGAGCGTCGCTCTGCCGTCCGGCTCATACCGGATCATCCTTGCGGTGCCGCTACCGAAATGCCGGAGTGCCTCCCTCGCCACGGCCGCGAACACGGCCTCGGGTGATGCGCCGCCCGCGACCAGCATGGCCAGGCGCCGCAGCGCGGCCTGAGTGTCCGCGAGCTCATGCAGCTCCTGGTGTGCCTTCGCGTTGGCGAGCGCCATGGCGGCGAGCTCCACGAACCCCGCCATGCGGTCCTCGGTGCCGGCCGGGAAGTCCTCGCGTGAGGTGGCGGCGACCGTGACGCCCCAGCGGCGCCCGTCGACCACGATCGGCGTGGCAATGCCGGCTCGCATGCCCAGCGTGGCTACCCAGGCGGCGTGCGGGCCGTTGGCCAGCCGTTCACCCTGGGTCCTGGCCGGGCGTCCCGTCCGCAACGCGGTGGCCTGGATCATCCCCGGGAGCAGCTGGAGCCGGAAGCCTACCGGGATGCGGTCGCTCACGCGGCCGTAGGACCCCACCACCGTGAGGTGCCCCTCGGGTTCCTGGCCCTCGGCAAGCACGGGATCGACGCGAGAGACGAACGTCGCCTCGGCGCCGACGAGGTGGCTCAGTTCGTCGGCGACGGCTGTGAACACCTCGTCCGGCGTCGCGCCCCCGGCCACCAGCGTGGCCACGCGCCGCAGCGCAGCCTGCTCGTCGGCAAGGTCGCCCAGCCTCGCCTTCTCTGGTGATTCGCGGCCCGTGCCCAGATCAGCGGCATCGGCCACGGTGGCGCCGGTATCTGGCGCATCCATGACGGTGACGGTAGCGCGAAGCTCGAGGGACCGACAAGGCCACGCCGGCGCCGGCAGCCGTACCGGTGAACACGGCTCCTGTGTCGGCGAGCGTATTCCCGCTAGCTGCAAGGCGTTCCCGGCCGATTCGTGCGACCATGATCGAATGCCGCTGCGGTGCCTGCTCGTCGACGACAACGACGCCTTCCTGCGGGAGGCGAGCCTTCTCCTGCGGCGGGAAGGTGTGGCAGTCGTGGGTACGGCCGTCAACACCGACGACGCACTCCGGCAGGCTCGCGCGCTACGGCCGGACGTCGTCCTCGTCGACATCGGGCTCGGGGACGAGAGCGGCTTCGACCTCGCGAGGCTGCTGGCCCGCGACGGGGCGGGCGAAAACGCCGAAGTGATCATGATATCGGCGAGCGCCGGAACGGATTACGCGGAGCTGATCGCCGCGGGGCCGGCCGCCGGGTTCCTGACGAAGTCGGAGCTCTCGGCGAACGGCATCGGCCGCATTCTCGGCCGCTCGTAGTTTCCCCCGCGGCACGCGAAGCGCGAAGGCTCCCATTTCCGCTATCCGTGCGGGCGACGAAATCCACGCGCTCGGCCCGTAATGATCCACGCGAATTCCGTCCAGGTACAGCTAGCGGGAATCCGGCCGGTTCCACTGGCCGGGGGCCAGGGTGGTCGCTGGCAACCATGACACCGGGCCTCCTGCGCGGAATCGTGTTAAGCGGCAACGGAAAACCGGGCCGGGCTTTCCGCGGCAAGGAGGAAACATGACGCACGTCGTCACGATCAAACCGGAATCGGTCGTGGCCGCCGTCCCCCAATGGGGAACGACGACCAGGAAATACGCTGTCGAGGTAATCGGAACATTCTTCCTCGTGTTCACGGTGGCGGTCAGCGGATTCAGCCACAGCACGTTCACGCCGCTGGCCGCGGGCGCGATCCTGATGGTGATGATCTACGCCGGCGGGCACATCTCCGGTGGTCACTACAACCCCGCCGTGACCATGGCGGCGCTGTGCCGGCGGCGGATCGGGGCTGCCGACGCCGCCGGCTACTGGATCGCCCAGTTCGCCGCCGGCGTGGTCGCGGCGGTGGTGGCACGGGCGGTCGTCAACCCGGCGACGGTGACGACCCTGCACCTGTCCGGGCACGCCCTCGCGGCCACGGCCGTCGCGGAGCTGTTGTTCACCTTCGGCCTGTGCTACGTGGTACTCAACGTCGCCACCAGCAAGAGGCAGCAGGGCAACTCGTTCTTCGGCCTGGCGATCGGATTCACCGTGGTGGCGGGCGCTTTCGCGGTCGGTGGGATCTCGGGCGGCGCCTTCAACCCCGCCGTCGCGCTGGGTGCCGCCACCGGTGGGCTGTTCGCCTGGTCCACCTTGTGGGTCTACCTGGTGGTGCAGGCCGTCGCAGGCGTCGCCGCAGGCTTCACCTTCCTGGCACTCAACCCTGACGACAAATAGGAGGCACGGATATGACCAGCACTCAACCGAAGCGGACGACCACCGACGCGGGCATCCCGGTCGAAAGCGATGAGCACTCGCTCACGGTCGGGCCGGACGGACCGATCCTGCTGCAGGATCACTACGCGATCGAGCAGATGGCCCAGTTCAACCGCGAGCGGGTGCCCGAGCGGCAGCCGCACGCGAAGGGCAGCGGCGCGTTCGGCCGGTTCGAGGTGACCGCCGACGTCAGCGCCTACACCAAGGCCGCGGTGTTCCAGCCGGGCGCGAAAACCCGCATGGTGGCCCGGTTCTCCACGGTCGCGGGGGAGCGGGGCAGCCCCGACACGTGGCGCGACCCGCGCGGGTTCGCACTGAAGTTCTACACGACCGAGGGCAACTACGACATGGTCGGCAACAACACGCCGGTGTTCTTCCTGCGCGATCCGATGAAGTTCCAGCATTTCATCCGGTCGCAGAAGCGGCGGGCCGACAACAACCTGCGCGACCACGACATGCAGTGGGACTTCTGGACGCTGTCGCCCGAGTCGGCGCACCAGGTCACCTGGCTGATGGGGGACCGCGGCATCCCGCGGACCTGGCGGCAGATGAACGGGTACAGCTCGCACACGTACATGTGGGTCAACGCGGCAGGTGAGCGTTTCTGGGCGAAGTACCACTTCATCAGCGACCAGGGCGTCGAATGCCTCACGCAGACCGAAGCGGACGCGCTGGCTTCCGCGGACGGTGATTACCACACGCGGGACCTGTTCGAGGCCATCGGGCGAGGCGAGTATCCATCGTGGACACTCAAGATGCAGATCATGCCGTTCGCGGACGCCACGACCTACCGGTTCAACCCGTTCGACATGACGAAGGTGTGGCCGCACGCGGACTATCCTCTCGTCGAGGTCGGCCGGATGACGCTGGACCGCAACCCGACCGACTACCATTCCGAGATCGAGCAGCTTGCCGTCGAGCCGAGCAACCTCGTGCCCGGGATCGGGCCGAGCCCGGACAAGATGCTGCTGGGCCGGATGTTCTCCTATCCCGACGCCCACCGGGCCCGGATCGGCGCGAACTACAACCAGTTGCCCGTGAACGCACCTGTCGCGCCGGTGAACAGCTACAGCAAGGACGGTGCCATGCGCTACGCGAAGGTGTCCGATCCCGTGTACGCGCCGAACTCCAAGGGCGGCCCGCGCGCGGACACCGAGCGCTACGGCGAACCTGCCGGCTGGTACGCCGACGGCGAGATGGTCCACGCGGCCCAGACCCTGCACGCCGAGGATGACGACTGGGGCCAGGCCGGCACGCTGGTCCGCGACGTGATGGACGACGCGGCACGGGACCGGCTGGTGGGCAACATCGTCGGCCACCTGCTCGACGGGGTGTCCGAGCCGGTGCTGGAACGGGCGTTCGAGTACTGGCGCAACGTCGACAAGGACCTGGGCCAGCGCGTGGAGAAGGCTGTCCGGGCCGGACAGTCCTGATCGACCGGACGGAATGACGGAGGGCCCGACGCCCGGGCGCCGGGCCCTCGTCCGTTCTGAAGTGGACAGTGGCGGGCGCCCCGAGTGGTGGTGGCCGCGAACGATCCTATTCGGACGGTTGGGTTCGGGAACCTGTGGCATAACGCCGCGATGCCCAGGTGAGCCCGGCGAGGGCGAACAGCCGGTCGTCGGCTCGGGCTGGTGGGGCTGGGCATGGCGAGCGGTCTGGCCTGGCGGGGTCCCGCCCTGGCGCCTCGGGGCGGGAACACGCTCAAAGGTCAGCCGCAGCACTCGCAGCCGCAACCGTATTCACCGCAGCACGGGCACATCCGGGGTCACCTCCCTTCGGTAGTGGGCGGGCACCACGTGCCGGGAACCGGGTCCAGGCAGTCCGGCCCCGGCATGTGATCGAGCATCGTGACCAAATCGGTGCGCAGCGCGGCCAGGCGCGTCATCTCGGCGTCGATCTCGGTCAGGTGGCGGCGCAGCAGGGTCTCGGCCGGCTCGCATGCGCACACGCCGGTGTCCCGCACGGCGAGCAATTCCCGGATCTCCTCCAGCCGCAACCCGAGCCGCTGCGCGCCGCGGATGAACCGCAACCGTTCGACGACCGAGTGCTCGTAGCGGCGGTGGTCCCCGCTGGTACGGGCCGGCGCGGGCAGCAACCCGATGCGCTCGTAGTAGCGGAGGGTGTCCGGCCGCACCCCGACCTGGGCGGCGACCTGCGCCACCGTCAGCCTGGTGGCCGTTGTCGAAGCTCGCATGAACCGAGGGTAGAACTTGGACCCCACTCCAAAGTCAACCCCGGATTCGCTCCACACCGTGGGCCGCGAAATCGCCAAGGCGGTGGGGCGAGTGGCTACCGGTGCGAGGCGTGGTCAGCAGCATCGTGACGACGACGAGCAGGGCCGCGGCGAACGTGATGACCACCGTGGGGCTGGTGACCCGCAGCAGGACAGCGCCGGTGGCGGCGCCGGCGAACATGGCCGGTATGGAACCGCCCCGCCGGTGCGGGCGTGCGCCCGGGCCGCCGGCGAGGTGGCTGTCGGCGGCCAGGCCGATGAGGGTCGTCGTGAGCACCGTGGTCGTCAGATCCGGCGCGGCGATCCGGCGGACGGTGGCGTTCTGCAGGCCGAAG
>DASZUO010000273.1:0-7977 GCA_035547575.1 Amycolatopsis sp.
TGACCGCTGTCGACATCTCCGAGGTCGCGCTTGCCCGCGCCGCCGCCATGGGCCCCGGCACCATCGCCTGGCGGCACCTGGACCTCATCGCGCAAGCGCCGGAACCCGGCGCATACGACCTGGTGTCGGCGCACTACTTCGGGTTCCCTCGCGCGCACGAGCAGGTGCTCGATCGCGTGCTGGCCGCGGTCGCGCCGGGTGGCACGCTGCTCGTCGTCGGCCACGCTGGGATGGAAGATCGCTTCCCGGAGTTCTCCAGCCCGGGCGAGATCGCCGCCCGCCTGAACGCGACCTGGCAGATCCTCGTCGACGAGATCCGTCCGCGCGTCCACGCGGCGAACGGGCATGCCGACGAC
Source organism: Amycolatopsis sp. (assembly GCA_035547575.1). GTDB lineage: Bacteria > Actinomycetota > Actinomycetes > Mycobacteriales > Pseudonocardiaceae > Amycolatopsis_E. The sequence continues at coordinate 357 of DASZUO010000273.1, forward strand.
GTGGTGATCCGAGCACGGAAACTGTAGTTTCCGCCCGGCGGCACCTTCCGATGGGCACCGACGCCGGTGCCCGGGCCGGGCCTGGCGCCGCTCAGGCCAGGGGAGCCAGCGCCTCCGCGAGGGGTTCCAGCACGGCGGGGCTCAGGGGCGGCGGCAGGTAGATGATCGCGAGGTCCAGGCCCATCTCGCCGAGCGCCGCGGCGGTGGCGGCGGCCTTCGCGTAGTCGTTGTCCCGCAGCCAGACGTGGCTGGACAGCGTGATCTCCTTCGGGTCGCGGCCGACGTCCGCGCAGTGCTGGTGCAGTACCTCCCGCTTGTGCGCGAACTGCTCGGGTGTGCCGCCCGCGAAGTTCCAGTGCTGGGCGTACTTCGCGGTGGTCCGCAGCGTGCGCTTCTCACCGCTGCCGCCGATGCAGATCGGCGGGTGCGGCTTCTGCACCCCCTTCGGTTCGCAGTGCGCGTCCGTGATCTGGTAGTACTCGCCGGCGAAGTCGGTCGTCTCACGGGTCAGCAGGCTGACGATCACCTCGCAGGCCTCCTCGAACCGGTCGCTGCGCTCCTTGACCGGGCCGAGGCGCATGCCGTACGCGCCCGATTCCTCCTCGTTCCACCCGGCGCCGATGCCGATCTCGAGCCGCCCGCCGGACACGATGTCCAGCGTCGCGGCCATGTTCGCGAGCAGCGCGGGGTGGCGGTAGTGGATACCGGAGACCAGCGTGCCCAGCCGCACGCGCCGGGTCGCCTGAGCGAGCGCGGTGAGCGTGACCCAGCCTTCGAGGCAGGGCCCGGCCGGGTCGGAGGGGTTGATCGGGTAGAAGTGGTCGAACGTCCAGCCGGACTCGAACAGTTCGATCTCGTCCGCGGCCTGCCACACGGCGAGCATGTCCTGCCACTCGGTGCGCTGCGGCGACGTCTTGAAAGCGAATCGCATGACCAGGAGCCTAGCCCTCGGCCGCGATCCCGCGCCGCGGCAGCCGTCCGCCCTACGATCGGGTGATGGCCTCCTCGCCGCCGTCCGCGCTCAGTCTGCGGATCGCCTCGGCGACCGCCTGGTAGATCGGTGTCGGTTCGTCAACGAGGTCCGTCCCCCCGGCCTGCTGACGGTGTTCGCGCTCTCCCATACCGGTAGTGCAGCACACTTGCACTCGCGCCGCACCTCGACGCGGCCGTCCACTGTGGAGCACCGTCCCACAGCCTGGGAGGGGGTTTGTTCACGGGTCCGCAAAGTTGACCGGCCGCGGTGCGGCCGCCCAGGATCGGGTTACCGACAACTCCTTGGCAGGAAAGGAAACCCGAGTCATGACCGCCATCCAGGAGGCGCGCACGGCGACCGTGCGCCCGGTCGCCGGGCACATCGGCGCCGATATCGATGGGGTGGACCTGTCGCGCCCGCTCGACGAGGCAGTCGTCGAGCAGCTGAAGGACGCGCTGCGCCGCCACCGCGTCATCTTCTTCCGTGACCAGCACCTCGACCACGCCGCGCAGATCGCGTTCGCGCGCAACTTCGGTGAGCTGACCTACGCGCACCCGCACGACGACGCCCCGCCCGAGGAGCACCCGGAGATCTTCACCATCGACCCGCGTCGCTACGAGCAACGCTACGGGTCGGACTACCGCCAGCACGAGCGGCGGCGTCAGTACAGCTACTTCACCGGCTGGCACACCGACGTCACGGCCGCCGTGAACCCGCCGGCCGGCTCGATCCTGCGCGCCGAGGTCGTGCCCGACATCGGCGGCGACACACAGTGGACCAACCTCGTCGCCGCCTACGAAGGGCTCTCGGAGCAGGTCCAGAAGTTCGTCGACACACTGCGCGCCGAGCACCGCTACGGCGGCAGCGACCGCATCACGGGCGACAGCACGTATGCCAAGCGGATCAACGACAATCTCCTGGTCGCCGAGCATCCCGTGGTGCGCGTGCATCCGGAGACCGGGGAGAAGGGCCTGTTCGTCAACCCCGGCTTCACCAGCCACATCGTCGGCCTGACGGCACGGGAGAGCCGCGCCGTGCTGGACCTGCTCTACGCCGAGATCACCCGCCCCGAGTACACGGTCCGGTTCCGCTGGGCGCCGGGCAGCGTCGCGTTCTGGGACAACCGCGCCACCGCGCACCTGGCGCCGCGCGACATCGAGCACCTGGACGTGGAGCGGCGCCTGCACCGGGTCACGCTGATCGGCGACCGCCCGGTCGGGCCGGACGGCAGGACCTCGGAACTGATCGCGGGCAGGCCCTTCGGCGCCGACCATCGCGTGGTGGTCGGTTCCTGACCGCTCCCACATCGTGAACGCCGCTGTATGGCGACGGCCTTTCCTGCGACGATCCCTAGCACCAGTGGGAAGGGAAGGCCATGCCGCGCAACGGTTCCGGATCCGCCGGGGCTGGGCTGGTGTTGCGGGAGGTGCTGGCCGCCGGGCCCGTCGCCCGCAGCACCATCGCCCGGCGCACCGGCCTGTCCGCGGCCGCCGTGTCGGGCCATGTCGCGGAGTTGTCCGCGTTCGGCCTCGTGCGCGCCCTCCCCGGCGGCACGGCCGGCCCGCTGCGCGCGGGCCGGCCACACGTGCCGCTCGACATCGACACGACCCAGCACGTCGTTGGCGCGATTCACGTGGCCGTCCCGTTCGTCACCGCCGCGCTGCTGGACCCGCGGGCGCGGATTCTCGCGTCGGTGCACGTCCCGCACGACGGCCGGCCCCCGGCGGCGATCCTCGGCGAGGCCGCGGACCGGATGCTGGCGATGCTGCCGGAGCACGCTTTCGGCCGCAGTCCCATCGGCGTCGGCGTGGCCACCGGCGGCTGGGTGGACCAGGACGCGGGCACCATCGTCGAGCACCCGCTGCTGGGCTGGCGTGACGTCGAGGTGCGCGGCCCGCTCACCGCGCACACCGGCCTCCCGGTCGAGGTCGACGCGCACTCCAGGGCGCTGATCCACGCGGAACGCCTGTTCGGCCAGGCCTCCGCCACCGCGAGTGTGCTGCAGTTGTTCATCGGCAACGTCGTGGACGCGGCGTTCGCCACCACCGGCGCCGTGCAGCACGGCCCGCGTTCCGCCGCGGGCGCGATCGCGCACCTTCCGGTCGACGACAGCGACGTGCCGTGCTCGTGTGGCCGCAGCGGCTGCCTGCAGGCGACGGTGTCCGAGCGCACGCTCGCGCGGCGCGCCGTCGACGCCGGCCTGCTCGACCGGCCCTCGTTTCCCGATCTGCTCGCGCTCGCCGAGCGTGGTTCGCCCGGCGCGGTCGCCCTGTTCCGGCGCCGTGCGAGGCTGGTCGGCCGCGCTGTCGCGCCCGTGCTGGACCTGCTCAACCCCGACGTGGTCACGGTGGTGGAGCCCGGTGTGAGCCGGATTCCGGGCTGCATCGAGGAATTGCGCGCCGAAGCCGCGGCCAGGGTATCGGTGTGCCGGGATCCGCGGCAGACCGTGCACGCCACGAGCTTTCCCCGAACCGCGCTCGCGACGGCCGCCGGTGCCGCCGTGCTCACCGGGTTCTACCAGAATCCGTTGCCCTGGCTCAGGAAACCCAGATCGTGGAACCGGATTAGTTCACCGCTCGGCAAAATTGACCCGACACCCGAAAGCGCGTGAGAATTCACGGTAGAACGGTCCGAAAAGGATTCTCCCGTCACCGCAAGGAATTCCCATGCCCCGACCCACCCTGTCCCCGCCGCGGCGCCTCGCGCTGCTGGCGGTGGCGTTCGCGCTCGGCGTCACCGGCTGCGCGTCGGACGCCACCACGAAGCTGACCGCGCAGATCGCCGACACCGTGCCGCCGGGCACCTCGCTCTCGGTCGCCGTGCACACCACCGAGATCCAGCTCAAGACCACCGGCGGGATCGCCCAGCTGCCGTTCACCGTCACGGACTGGCCGGTCGTGAGCGCCGGGCCCGACGTCATCCAGGCGTTTCGCGCGCACGCCGTCGACATCGCGACCAACGCGGGCATCCCGCCGATCCAGGCACACGGCACCGGACTCGACGCGAAGATCGTCGGCGTGCAGTGGAAGGAAAAGCCGTCGTACCAGTTCGCGACCGCGCCGGGCTCGTCCGTGCACGGGCTCGGCGACCTGCGCGGCAAGAAGATCGCGTTCTCGCCGGGCCAGGCGCAGGGCGCGGTCGTGCTGCGCACGCTGGAGCGACTGGGCCTGACGAAGAAGGACGTGCAGCTGGTCGAGATCAACAGCAACCAGTTCCTCACCGCGTTGCAGTCCAAACAGGTCGACGTGGCGCCGCTCTACGAGCCGAGCCTGACCAAGTACCTCGCCCAGTACGGCAAGGACGGCGCGCAGTCCATCGTGACGCCGGAGGTCGACGCGCTGACCATCCTGTGGGCGCCGACCGAGGTGCTGGCGGATCCGGCGAAGGCCGCCGCGATCAAGGCGTTCATCCCGTACTGGGCGCGGTCGCAGGTGTGGGCGTGGGAGAACCCCGGTCCGTGGATCGACGCCTACTACGTCAAGGACCAGAACGTCAGCGCGGCCGACGGCAAGCGGATCATCGACGCGAGCGAGAAACCGCTGTTCCCCGCGAACTGGGACGCCGCCATCAAGTGGGAGCAGGAAACGATCGACCTCGTGTCGAAGTGGGGCTACTTCGGTGCTTCCTTCTCCGCGGCGGACCTGTTCGACCGGCGCTTCGAATCGGTCGCCTCGGCGTCGGTGCCCGCCGCCTACCAGGGAGGACAGTCATGACCAGCCTCGCGGAACCTCGCACGATCCGGCCGGAGGCGGTGCGTACCGGGTCGCCGCGGCGGCGCCGGCTGGGCCGTCCGCGCCTGTTCCCGTTCGCCGGCCTCATCGGCGTCGCGGTCGTGCTCGGCGTCTGGTCGATCGCGTCGGCCGCAGGCGCGCTCGACCCGCGGAAGCTGTCCGCGCCGTGGACCGTGGTGCGGACCGGCATCGACCTCATCGGTGACGGCACGTTGCAGGCCAACCTCGGTCCCTCGCTCTACCGGGTCGCGATCGGCTTCGCGGCCGGTGTGCTGATCGGCACCGCGCTCGCCGTGTTCGCCGGGCTGACCAGGTTCGGTGAGGCGCTGGTGGACGGGCCCATCCAGGTCAAGCGCGCCGTCCCGCTGCTCGGCCTGGCGCCGCTGATGATCTTGTGGCTCGGCATCGGCGAGCAGTTCAAGATCGTGCTGATCGCGCTGGGCGTGGTCACCTACATGTACGTGCAGACGCACGCCGCGCTGACCTCGATCGACCACCGCTACGTCGAACTGGCCGAGGTGCTGGGGCTCTCCCGCCCGGCCTTCGTGCGCAAGGTCGTCATTCCCGGCGCGCTGCCGGGGTTCTTCCTGGGACTGCGGCTGTCGGCGACGATCGCGTGGCTGACGCTGGTCGTGGTCGAGGAGGTCAACGCGACCGACGGCCTCGGCAAGATGATCTTCAAGGCGCAGGACTACGGGCAGTCGGACGTGATACTGGTCGGACTGGCGGTGTTCGGGATCTTCGGCTTCGCCTCGGACGCGATCCTGCGTGTCCTCGAACGAAAGGTACTGTCATGGCGACGTACGCTGGCGAGCTGACCGCCGCGGTGCGAGTGTCCACAGTGGTCCGGCGCTTCGGGGACCACGTGGTGCTCGACGGCCTCGACCTGGAACTGGCGCCGGGCGAGTTCGTGGCATTGCTCGGCAAGAGCGGATCCGGCAAGAGCACGCTGCTGCGCGCGCTCGCCGGGCTGGACTACGACACCGCCGGCTCCGGGGAAATCCTTGTCCCGGAACGGGTCTCGGTCGCGTTCCAGGACTCGCGGCTGCTGCCGTGGCTGCGCGTGCTGGACAACGTCGTGCTCGGGTTGCCGAAGGCGCGGGAGCTGGGCCGGGCGGCCCTGGCGGAGGTGGGGCTCGACGGGCGGGAACGCGCCTGGCCCGGCGAACTGTCGGGCGGGGAGCAGCAGCGGGTCGCGCTGGCGCGGTCGCTGGTGCGCGAGCCGGAGCTGCTGCTCGCCGACGAACCGTTCGGCGCGCTCGACGCGCTCACCCGGATCAAGATGCACGACCTGCTGCGCGCCCTGCACGAGCGGCACCGCCCGGCCGTGCTGCTGGTGACGCACGACGTGGACGAGGCCATCGTGCTGGCCGATCGCGTCCTGGTCCTCGACAACGGCCGCATCGTGGTGGACCGGCGGGTGGACCTGCCCGCCCCGCGTTCGCTGCGCGACCCGGCGTTCCACGAGTTCCGTGACCTGCTACGCGGCGCGCTCGGCGTCGACACGGAGGTGCCGGCATGACACTGGGAGCACTGCACTTCAACCTGTTCATCCACGACACCGGTCACCACGAGGCGTCGTGGCGGCTGCCCGAGTCCGACGCACTGTCGCATGTGGACGTCGAGTACTACGAGCGGCTGGCCCGCACCGCCGAGGACGCCGGTTTCGACTCGGTGTTCTTCGCGGACAGTCCCGTGCTGTGGGGAGATCCGGGCCGGCGGCCGAGCGGCCGGCTCGAGCCGACGCTGCTGCTGGCCGCGCTGGCGCGCGCCACCAGCCGGATCGGGCTCATCGCGACGGCGTCGACCAGCTACAACGAGCCGTACAACCTCGCGCGGCGGTTCGCCTCGCTCGACCACATCAGCGGCGGGCGCGCGGGCTGGAACATCGTGACGACGGCGGGCGACGAGGCCGCGCGCAACTTCGGCCTCGCGGGGCAGCCCGCGCACGCCGACCGGTACGAGCGTGCGGCGGAGTTCGTCGACGTGTCGCGCAAGCTGTGGGACAGCTGGACCGACGACGCGGTCGTCGCCGACAAGGAGCGCGGCGTGCACGCCGAAGCGTCCCGCGTCCGCGCGATCGGGCACGACGGGAAGCACTTCGCGGTGCGGGGTCCGCTCAACGTGCCGCGCTCCCCGCAGGGACATCCGCTGCTGGTGCAGGCCGGATCGTCGGAGGACGGCAAGGACTTCGCCGCCCGCTACGCCGATGCGGTGTTCACCGCGCAGCCGACGCTGGCGGAGGGGCAGGCCTTCTACGCGGACGTGAAGTCCAGGGCCGCGGCGTTCGGCCGCGATCCCGGCTCGGTCAAGATCCTGCCGGGCATCGTGCCCGTCCTCGGCACCACCGAAGAAGAGGCGCGTGCGCTGGACGCCGAACTGGACCGGCTGATCGTGCCGCGCTACGCCGTCGAGCAGCTCGCCAAGCAGCTTCGGGTGCCCGCCGACCGGCTGGCGCTGGACGAGCCGCTGCCCGCGGAACTGCCCTCGGAAGACGAGATCGAGGGCGCGAAAAGCCGGTACACGCTGATCGTGACGCTGGCACGGCGGGAGAACCTGACCGTGCGGCAGCTGATCGGGCGGCTGGGTGGCGGGCGCGGGCATCGGACGTTCACCGGCACGCCCGAGCAGGTCGCGGACACCATCGAGCACTGGTTCACCAACGGCGCCGCGGACGGGTTCAACGTGATGCCGGCCGTGCTCCCGTCCGGGCTGTCGTCCTTTGTGGACAGTGTGGTGCCGATCCTGCGGTCGCGGGGCCTGTTCCGCAAGGAGTACGAGACGACGACGCTGCGCGGTCACTACGGGCTCGAGCGGCCCGCGGCGGCGGCACGGTACGCCTGACCGGCGCGCGGGAAAACGCTGCCGTCGAACAGTTTCCGCGCCGTGCGGACCACGCCCGCACGGCGCACCCGCG
>DASZUO010000274.1:0-4649 GCA_035547575.1 Amycolatopsis sp.
GTCGCGCTGGTGACCAGCGCGACCCCCATCGCGAGCAGCGCGACGACGACGAGTCTCGTGCCTGCGGAAACCACAGGTCTGAGCCGGTTGCGGATCATGCGAGCACAGTAGAATTGCGAACCATCAATCACAAGAGTCACATCGAACCCAACAGAATCACATGTCACAGGCTTCGATCCCGCGAACGACACGCCGTGTATGTGAAAAAGGCCCGATGACGACGGCAGACCCGCTCCCCCAGCGCACTCCCCACCTATCGGCGGTTTGGGAGTTGATCTCCGCTCAATTCACCCGATCAAGGGAGAGTTACGCTCGGATACCACGCACTCACGTTCTGCCGCCAAGCTATTCCGCAATGCGATACCGTGGCCGCGACGGCTTGATTGAAGACGCAACTTCGTCACAAGTCGATCCCGAAACCGCTACGTTGCGTCATCAACTACTGTCCCGCCGCCGCTGCCGTCCTGGCGATCTTGGTCCGGCCCCGTGCACCGCGACCGGCCGCGTCCAGGTTGTACATTGTTAGCGCGGCGAATTACCGTCCCGCGATAGCCCGACTGGGGGAAATCCCAAGAAGAACGGCCAAACCGCGTCACGTGACGCGTCGTTCGCTGTCCCTCTGGTGGAAGCTGTTGCCGACGGGGTGAGCTGCCTCATCCGTGAGCAACGACATGCTGGTCCGGGAATTGCCGGGCACGGACGGTCGTTGCACAGGGTGAGCATCACCCTGGCTCTCAACCACAGAGCCGACTGAAAGGACGTCATCATGGCCGACCGTGTACTCCGTGGAAGCCGGCTGGGAGCGGTCAGCTACGAGACCGACCGCAATCACGACCTCGCACCGCGCCGCACCGTGCGCTACGCCTGCCCGAAGAACCACGAGTTCGAGGTGCCGTTCTCCGACGACGCCGAGGTGCCCTCGGTGTGGGAGTGCCGGCTGCACGGCAGCGAGTCCGAGATCGTCGACGGTGGACAGCCGGAGCAGAAGAAGAGCAAGCCGCCGCGCACCCACTGGGACATGCTGCTCGAGCGGCGCTCCATCCCGGAGCTCGAGGACCTGCTGAACGAACGTCTCGCCGAGCTGAAAGGCCGGCGGACGACCCGGTCCGCGTAGACAGGCAGCTTCCACCACGAAGCAGAAGGCCCCCGCGTCCTCCCGCCGCGGGGGTCTTCGTCTGTCCCGGTCCGTTTTGTTCAAGCTGGCCGCGTGACGACCTGCCATGCTGCGGCCATGTACACAGTTGACTACGTCGAGTTCCCGTCCCGCTCAGCGACCGCGTCCAGCCGGTTCTTCGAACAGGTCTTCGGCTGGACCGCGACCTCCTACGCCCCCGATTACGCCGATGTCGCGGGCGCCGTCGGACTCGGGTTCCAGTCGAACGACGCCGACAAGACCGGCGCACCACTCGTGACGATCCGCACCGACGACCTCGAACGGGCCCGGAAAGCCATCGAGGGCGCACGCGGTGTCTCCCCGGCGGCCGGCGCTTCCACTTCCGCGAGCCGGGCGGCTGCGAGCTGGCCGTGTGGCGCCGGGCCGGCTGATACGCCTGCTACTTGCGGCGGCCACCGAGCAGGCCGCGTAGCTGGTCCCAGCGGTACCTGGCGCCCCAGATGCCCACGCGCAGCATCGCCTCGCGGATGACCGAGCCGCTCATCTTGGACTCGCCCAGCTCGCGCTCGGTGAAGGTGATCGGCACCTGCACCACGTCGTAGCCCGCTTGCAGCGTCCGCCACGCGAGGTCGATCTGGAAGCAGTAGCCGCGGGAGGCGATCTCCCCGAGCGGCAGCTTCTCCAGCACCTCGCGGCGGTACGCGCGGAACCCCGCGGTGTACTCGTTGATCTTCCAGCCGAGCGCGAGTCGCGAGTAGACGTTCGCCGCGCGAGAGAGGATCTCGCGACGCAGCGGCCAGTTGACCACGCTCCCACCGGGCACGTAGCGGGAGCCGAGCACGAGGTCGGAGTCGGTGAGCGCCTCGAGCATGCGCGGCAGGTCCTCGGGCGCGTGCGATCCGTCGGCGTCCATCTCGACGATCGTGGCGTAGTCCCGTTCGAGCCCCCAGCGGAAGCCCGCCACATAGGCCGCGCCCAGGCCCGCCTTCTCGGTACGGTGCATGACCTGGACGCGTTTGTCGTCGGCGGCGAGCTTGTCGGCCAGCTCGCCCGTGCCGTCGGGGCTGCCGTCGTCCACGACGAGGGCGTGCACATTTGGCAGGGCGTCGTGCAGTCTGCGCAGGATGGGCGCGAGGTTTTCGCGCTCGTTGTAGGTCGGGATCACCACCAGAACCGGCTCGATCGGTCGTGCTGCCCGAGGCGCCTGCGCCATCCGTTTCCTCCCTCGGCGGGGGTGGTCATCCCGCCACGGTCTCTCGCGTCTCCTTGGCGCTCACGCGCCGGGTGCGCCTTACCCGCACGAACCCGGCCAGCACCGCCGCCAGCGCCGCGCCGACCAGGACGTACTCCGTCCACGCACCGAGTCGATCCGACAGCGTAGTCGTGTCTCGTAACGGCACTCGCCCGACCAGGGATGCAGCGGTGAATTCGCTGGTCGACTGCGTGATCGTGCCATCCGGCTCGACGAGCGCGCTGACCCCGCTGCTGGCCGACACGACGACGGCCCGGCTGTGCTCGACCGCCCGCAGGCGCGCCATCGCCAGCTGCTGGTAGCTCATCTCGCTCTCGCCGTACCACGCGTTGTTGGTCGGCAGCACGATCAACTGCGCACCGTCGTCGACGCCCTGCCGGGAGACGTAGTCGTAGGCGATCTCGTAGCAGACCGGGGTGGTGACGCGGACGCCGGCCGCGTCGAGCACCGCCGGTCGCGTGCCGGGATGCATGTCGTAGGTGTCGGTCACGAAGGGGGTGAACCACTGGGCGAGGGCCCGCGCCGGGATGTACTCGCCGAACGGCACGAGTTGCTGCTTGGCGTACCGCTCCCCCGGGCCGGTTTTCGGGTCCCACACGATCTCCGTGTTGTACGGATGGGTGTCGGTGCCGGTGAAGGTCAGTGCACCGATCAGGGCGGGCACGCCGATCTGGGCGACCGCGGCACTGATCTGCGGGTCGTTGCCGGCGATCTGGAACGTGCTCTCGGGCCAGACCACCAGATCGGGGCGCGGGACGGCCCCGTCGCGGATCTCCTCGGCGAGCCGGTCGGCCTGGGCGAGATGGTTGGCGCGCAGGGCAGCGGACTCGTTCATCAACTGGAGCCCGACATTGGGGGCGTTGCCCTGCACGGTGGCGACGGTGAGGCTGCCGGTCTGCGCGCCGGTGCCGATCGTCGGCCACAGCGCGAGTCCGGCGATCACGGGGACCAGCACCGCCGTGGCCGGGGCGAGCAGCGGCCGCCATTCCCGGCGGCGCGCGCGAACCAGCAGCGCGGTGAGGCCGAAACCGGTGAGCACGACCGCGAAGCCGACCAGCGGCGCCCCGCCGACCGACGCGAGCGGCAGGAACGCCCCCGAGGGCTGGCTGAACGCGACGCGGCCCCACGGGAACCCGCCGAAGGGGACCCACGCGCGGGGCGTCTCGGTCGCGATGATCACCATCGCCATCCACACCGGTGCGCCGGGCAGCCGGGCGACCACAGTGCACAGTGCGGTGCCGACACCGAGATACGCGGCCAGCGCGGCGGAGAGCGCCACCCACGGCCATGGGCCGAAGTCCGCGCCGAGGAAGTCCTCCAGCCACGTCAGCAGCGGCAGGTACAGCGCCAGCCCGGAGGCGAAGCCGTATCCGAGCCCGCCCCAGAACCGCCGGCCCCGCAACGCGAAACCCAGTCCGGCGAACGCGAGCGGCGCGAGCCACCACAGTGGACGCGGCGCGAAGCTGAGGTAGAACACGAACCCCGACGCGCCGGCCAGCACGAGGCGCAGCAGCCACGGACGCCACGCGCGCCGACGCTTCGGGGTTTCGGTCGCCGTGGTGTCCGGCGCGGTCACTGCCACGGGATCAACCCTAGGCCGCCGACGTGAACGCATCGTAGAGAACCCGGCCGGCTCGCACGGTGCGCAAGCACGTCGGCAGCGGTGCGTCCGGATCCAGCGGCGGCAGCGGGGGCACGCCGGAGCGCGGATCGGTGGACCAGCGCTGCACACGCGAGTCCGACGCGGCGACGACGAGTTCGGCGGCGTCCCAGATCGCGTAGTGCGCCGGCGCGCCCGGGACGAGGCTCCCGGTGACGCCGTCGTTCACGCCCGCCGCGCGGTGGCCGCCGCGGGTGTGCGCCGTGAACGCCGCACGCGCCGACAGGCCCGAACCCGTGGTGCGGTGGTGGACGGCGGCGCGCACGCTCGCCCACGGCTCGAGCGGCGTGACCGGGCTGTCCGACCCGAACGCCAGCACGACACCCTTCGCGGCCAGCATCGAGAACGGGTTCAAGCTCGCGGCGCGGCCGCCGAGCCGGGCCTCGTACATCCCCGCGGTGCCGCCCCACAGGGCGTCGAACTGGGGTTGCACCGACCCGGCGACGGCCCAGCCCGCGAGCAGCGCGGCCTGGTCGGCGTCGATCATCTCCAGGTGCTCGAGCCGGTGTGCGCGGGCGGCCAGGGCGCGCCGGCCGACGGTCTTCTCGGCCAGTTGGAAGCCGCGCACGACCTCCGCGACGGCGGCGTCGCCGATGACGTGGAAGCCGGCCTGCAGCCCGGCT
>DASZUO010000275.1:0-40612 GCA_035547575.1 Amycolatopsis sp.
TCGCGAAGCCGGAGGCACACCAGTTGCGCGTGCTCGAGGCGCTGACCCTCGTGGTGGCAGGCGCGGTCGACATGCCCGAGGACCTGGCGGAGGAAGTCCTGCGGGTCGGCAGCAACGCCGACATCGCCCAGCAGCTGGGCCTGCCGGGTTCGAGCCGCGAGGAACTCGCCGCGCACGCCCTGGAACGGGCCGGCTGGTGGCGCTCGTTCGCCAGTTTCGGCGCGACACCGGCGCAGAGCCGCGTGGCCCACGTCGTGCACCGCGCGTACTTCCTGATCTGGCAACAGCTGCGGTCGGCGTGAGCGCGATGGGCGACACAGTCGCGGATCGGGCGAAACGCTCCGGCTCGCCGGGTTCGCACGATACGGTCGTCACCGAGGACCGCACGCAGCGAGCGCGACGCAGGAGCGCTGGCGGAGGAGGACCGGACGGGTGCGGATCCCCGCAAGATACCGTGAAGCCGCGCGAGAGCCGGGGGTGAGGAACGTGCCGTCATGGTTCCGCCGGGAACAGCCCGACGACGATCCGACGGGGCAGATCTCCGCGCAGCTGATCAAGGAGATCGACGGTACCGCCGACGTGCCCGCCCGGTTGGAGCGCGCGCTCGCGGACCGAGACGCGCTGATCCAGCTGTGCCTCTACGCCCTCGACCGGGCCCGCAGCGGCGGCGTCGTCGAGCGGCTCGAGCAGGGGCTCGCCGCCATCGGCGTCACCGCGGTCCGTCCGGACGGCCAGAAGTTCGACCCCGCGGTGCACGAGGCGGGTGGCGCGGTGTTCACCGACGACCCCGCGATGGACGGCACGGTCGCCGAGACCGAGGTGGCCGGGTTCACCGATCGCGACAAGCTCCTCCGCCCGCCGGTCGTCACGGTTTACCAGAAACGATGACTAGAGCGGCCTCCCTCAGCACGCTGCCCACCCAGGTCAAACAGGCCCGGGACAGCCTGCTGGAGCTGTTGCGCGACAACGACGCGCAGGCCGCGAAGTGGGTCGAGGACGTACGCCGGGCACGCCCGAAGAAGCCCGCGGTGGTGGTCGTCGGCGAGACCAACCGCGGTAAGAGTTCCCTGGTCAACGCACTGCTGGCTACGCCGGGCCTCTCCCCGGTCGACGCCGATGTCGCCACGTCCGCGTATCTCGTGTTCGACCACGCGCCGGAATGGGCGGCGCAGGCCTGCTACCCCGGCCAGCTCGCGCCGGTCGGCATCCCGCTCGGGGAGCTGGCCCGGTGGGTCTCGGCGGCGCACGACTTCCCAGCCGGGCAGCTCCCGCCCCGCTACGTCGAGGTGACCGGCCCTGTCCCGATCCTCGAGCGGGTCTCCATTGTGGACACTCCGGGCGTCGGTGGGCTGAACTCGATGCACGGCGAGCTGGCGCTGGAGGCCGCCGCGAACGCGACGGCGCTGCTGTTCGTGGTCGACGCGTCCGCCCCGTTCACAGCGAGCGAGCTGGACTTCCTGCGCAGGATGGGCGATCGCGTCGAGACGGTCGTGTTCGCGCTGTCGAAGACCGACCAGTTCCGTGGCTGGCGCGAGGTCCTCGAAGCCGACCGGCAGCTGCTCGCCGAGCACGCTCCCCGGTTCGCCGGCGCGACGTTCCACCCGGTCTCGGCACGGCTGTTCGAGATGGCGGGCCGCGCCCCCAACGAGCAGGCCGTCGGCATGCTGCGGGAGCGCTCCGGTGTCATCGACCTGCAGGCCGCGATGCAGGAACTGCTGCTCGGCCGCTCGGCGATGCTCGGCGAGGCCAACACGCTGCGCGCGCTGTCGTCCGCGCTGGGCGAACGGCACGCGGTGCTCAAGGCCGAGCAGCGCGCCCTGTCCTCCGGGCAGGAGGAGGCCGACGCGCTGCGCGCCCGGCGTGACCAGCTCTCCACCGAGCGCCGGTCCTCGACGCGGGGCTGGCAGCTCAAGCTGCGGGGTGAGATCCAGCGCGCGCGGGTCGACCTCGGGCACGAGTCCAGCCGGCAGATGCGCGACGCGCAGTCCTACTTCCGCCAGCAGATCGACGCCGCCAAGCGCGAGCAGTTGCACGCGCTGCCGCAGCAGGTCGACGCCGCGCTGCAGATGGTCTCGCAGCGGGTGTCGGCGACCATGGCGTTCCGGCTCAACCGCGTCACCGACATCGCGCTCGCCGAACTGTTCTCGCCCGAGGAACTCGACGTGATCCGGGCACAGTTCCTGCGTGCGGGTGGCCCCCAGGTCGTGCTGCGCCCGCCGGACAAGCGGCCGCCGACTCCCGAGGACAAGCTGCTGGTGTTCATGGGTGTCTCCGGCGGGGTCGGCGCGGGCAAGATCGCGGCGCTCCCGCTGGCCGGGGTCGCCCTGCTCAACCCCGTCGTGCTGCCGGCGACGATCGTGATCGGGCTCGGCGCTGGCTGGTGGATGGCCCGTACCCGCAGGCACGCCGCGGACAAGCAGCACATGAAGCAGTGGCTGGTCGAGTCGATCGCCGACGCCCGCTCGACCCTGGACCAGCTGGTCGCCGAGCAGCTCATCGAGGCCGAGCAGCAGCTCTCGCTCGCGCTGGACGAGGCGCTCGGGCGCCGCATCGACGCCATCGAGGCGGAGCTCAAAGAGGTCGACAAAGCGATCAAGATGGACGCGCAGGAGCGCAACCGCAAGCTCGCCGACCTGGCCCGCCGGGTCAAGGAGGTCGGCGACGGCCGGGACAAGGCGGAGAACCTGCTCCGGCGCCTGCGGGACCTGCGTGACCAGCGCTGATTGTGCGAGGGAACCGAACCGGAATACCGTGAGTCCAAGTTCCCGATCACCTGAACTCGAGAAGTGGGAGAACCGGGCCGTGTGGATCGACGACACTGGCGGTGCTGAGCCAACCGAGACCGGTCACGACGGCGAGATGGAGATCTCGGTCGACGGCCAGACGTACTCCGCCGAGGAGAACCTGGACCTCGACCACGACGGGCACAACGAGAGCGTCCGTCTCGACAACTCCGACGGCACGATCACCGCGTACGTCGACAGCGACGGTGACGGACGGGCCGACGAGTACCTGCACACCGACAGCGAGGGCAACGTCGTCGACATGGCGACGTTCGACCCGTCCACCGGCGACTGGGTCGCCGACCACGACCAGGCCGGTGGCGACGACAGCACCACCGACACCGGCAGGCAGGGCGAGATCACCGCGGACCTGCAGGACGGCACGGTGGACATCGGCCAGGCCACGATCGACAGCGACTCCGACGGCACCGCCGACACCGCGATCGTGACCGATCAGGACGGCAACACCCGGCTGTTCACCGACGTCGACGGTGACGGCAGCGCGGACGTGCAGACGATCATCACGCCGGAGGGCGAGTCCACCACCTACGAGCACACCGGCCCCGGCGAGTGGACCGAGAGCGCGGGAGCGGGCGTCCCGGCCGACAGCGACCACCTCTGGGGCAGCGGGCACGACACCGTCGTCGAGGGCGTGGCGAAGATCGACTCCGTTACCGGGCAGTGGATTTCGCAGAACTGACGCGATCGGCTCAGCGGGCAGCGGTTCCCACGGGGACACGTTGCCCGCTGTTGTTTTGCCCCATATCGGATCGCCCGAACACCGGGTGTACGCGCCCGGCGCGACGGCGTAGATATCGGCGAGATCACGACGAGGCGGGAAACCTTCCTCCGCTAGGCCGGTTGAGCGATATCTGAATCGATTCCCTGATCGTTCTTGTGAGAGAACCGACAGCTCAGCCCTCGGTTACCTGCCGGTCATACGGCTAACCTCAAGGAATCCCAATTTCCAGCACGCCGGTCGCCAACCGGCGCGCGAAGCCATTCGGTCGCCGGCGATGGAGCCCGCCCCGGACAGCCGCGTCCGGTCGCGGGCTCCTCCCGTCGAAGTCAGGAGAAGGAATGACTGCAGTAGCCATCCCGGGACTGGAACAGGCGCCGACATCGCACAGCGGTGTGCTTGCGTGGGTGCGGGAAGTCGCCGAACTGACCACGCCCGACCGAGTGGTCTGGTGTGACGGCTCCGAGGAAGAGGCCGCGCGGATCAATTCCGAACTCGTCGCAGCCGGCACCTTCGTCCAGCTCGACAAGAAGCCCAACTCGTTCTGGGCGGCTTCGGACCCGAGCGACGTCGCGCGTGTGGAGGAGCGGACGTTCATCTGTTCCGAGAAGGAAGAGGACGCCGGGCCGACCAACAACTGGATGCACCCGGACGAGATGAAGGCCACCATGACCGAGCTGTACCGGGGCTCGATGCGTGGTCGCACGATGTACGTCATCCCGTTCTGCATGGGCCCGCTCGGCGACGACAACCCCAAGCTCGGCATCGAGGTCACGGACTTCGCCTACGTCGTCGCCTCGATGCGCACGATGACCCGCATGGGCAAGAAGGCGCTGGAGAAGTTCGTCAAGGAGGACGGCACCGAGCGCGAGTTCGTGCCCGCCCTGCACTCGGTCGGCAAGCCGCTGGAGCCGGGCGAGAAGGACGTCTCGTGGCCGTGCAACGACACGAAGTACATCTCGCACTTCCCGGAGAGCCGCACCATCTGGAGCTACGGCTCGGGCTACGGCGGTAACTCGCTGCTCGGCAAGAAGTGCTACTCGCTGCGCATCGCCTCGGTGATGGCGCGCGACGAGGGCTGGCTCGCCGAGCACATGCTGATCCTCAAGCTGATCTCGCCGGAGAACAAGGCGTACTACGTGGCGGCCGCGTTCCCGAGCGCGTGTGGCAAGACCAACCTCGCGATGCTGCAGCCGACCATCCCCGGCTGGCGTGCCGAGACCGTCGGCGACGACATCGCGTGGATGCGGTTCGGCGAGGACGGCCGGCTGTACGCGATCAACCCCGAGTTCGGTCTGTTCGGCGTCGCCCCCGGCACCGGCATGAACACGAACCCGGTCGCGATGCAGACCGTCGAGAAGGGCAACACGGTCTTCACGAACGTGGCGCTCACCGACGACGGCGACATCTGGTGGGAAGGCATGACGAAGGAGCCGCCCGCCCACCTGACCGACTGGAAGGGCCGCGACTGGACGCCCGGCTCGGACGAGCCGGCCGCGCACCCGAACTCGCGGTTCTGCACCCCGATCTCGCAGGTCCCGACGCTGGCGGCGGAGTGGGACGACCCGAAGGGCGTGCCGATCTCGGCGATCCTGTTCGGTGGCCGTCGCGCCACCACGGTGCCGCTGGTCACCGAGGCCCGCGACTGGCAGCACGGCGTGTTCATGGGCACGACCATGTCGTCGGAGAAGACCGCGGCTGCGGCCGGCAAGGTCGGCGAGGTGCGCCGCGACCCGATGGCGATGCTGCCGTTCCTCGGCTACCACGCCGCTGACTACTTCCAGCACTGGCTGGACACCGGCAAGAACGCCGACGCCGCGAAGCTGCCGAAGATCTTCTACGTCAACTGGTTCCGCCGCGGCGACGACAAGCGGTTCCTGTGGCCGGGCTTCGGCGAGAACTCGCGGGTGCTGAAGTGGGTCATCGAGCGCATCGAGGGCAAGGCGAACGCGGCCGAGACCCCGATCGGGTACGTGCCGCGCGCCGAGGACCTCGACCTCGAGGGCATCTCCGAGCCGCTGGCCGACGTGCAGGAGTCGCTGGCCGTCAAGCCCGAGGAGTGGCGCCAGGAGATCCCGCTGATCGAGGAGTGGTTCACCAAGATCGGCGACAAGGTCCCGACCTCGCTGCACGATGAGCTGGACGCACTGAAGTCGCGCCTGGCCTAGCAGCCGGACGACCTGAAGGGGGCCACCATCGAAACCGATGGTGGCCCCCGCCGGTCACGGGGGCGGGGTTAGCCGGTGGGCACGCCGGTGACGGTGTCGCGGAGGGCTTCCAGGGGCAGGCCCACCGCGTCGGCGACCGCGACCACGGTGAAGAACGCCGGCGTCGGGATCCGGCCCGTCTCGATCTTGCGCAGGGTTTCCACCGAGATGCCGGCCTCGGCGGCCACGTCGACCATGCTCCGGGCCCCGCGCGCCTCGCGGAGGACGGCGCCGAGCCGCTCGCCGCGTTCACGTTCGGCTTCGGTCAGCGGCACACGCACCATGCGCCCAGTCTAGGCGCAACACCGTCCACAACCTGTGGACAACTCTGTGCACAGGTTGTGGACGACGGCCCGGCGGGTCCGCGACTACGTGGCGGGCGGAACCGGCAGCGGCATGCCGGGCAGGCTCTGGTCGTTGGGCACGGCCCCGTCGACCAGGTAGTCCTCCACAACCTTGTCCACAGCGGCATTGCCCCCGGCGTAGATGCCGTGGTCACCCTCGCCGGTCACGGTGATCATCCGTGAGTTCTGGAATGCCTTGTGCGCGCGCTCCGCGCCCTCGATCGGCGTCGCCGGGTCGTGCGTCGCCTGCACCATCAGCACCGGCGGTACACCCGCGCCGTCCAGGACCGGCAGCGGCGCGGGCTGGTCCTTCCAGAAGATGCACGGCTGGATCAGCCAGCCCCAGCCCAGCAACGGGTACTGCGGTCCCAGCTGGTCCGACTGCTGGATCGCGCTCTGCCGGCCACCGGTCCACGGCCCCTCGTTGCAGGGGATCGTCCAGAAGCTGGCGTTGTACGCGTCGTCGTAGTCGATCGGCACGACCAGCGGCTGCGGTCCGAACGCCTTCTCCGCGGCCCGGCCCGCGCTCACCTTCTGCTTCGCGCTCGCCTGCTGGTCGGCGGGTGGGTTCTGGGTCAGTTTCCGCACGTTGACCAGCAGATCCGCCAGCTCGGGGAACGACTTCTTGCTGTAGAGCTCCGACGAGATCAGCGAGTCGAGCTCGTTCGCGGACAGCTTCGTGTCCCCGACGTCCACCGGGTTCTTCGACAGCGCGTACCGCACCTCCTCGTAGGTCTGGCGCGCCGCGTCGCCGGTCGTGCCGAAGTGATAGCGGTTGTCGTACTGCGCCATCCATGGCAGAAAGTCCTCGCGCCACCGGCGTTCGAAGCCCATCGGCTGCGCGTCGAACGACTTCTGCCACGTCGTGGTGAACTCCGTGTTGGAGTCCAGCACGAAGTGGTCGGTGCGGTCCGGGAAGGCTTGCGCGTAGTGCGCGCCCAGCCACGTGCCCGCCGAGTAGCCGACGTAGTTCACCTTCTGCCGCCCGAGCAGCACCCGCAGCAGATCCATGTCGTGCACCGTCTCGTCGGTGGTGATGAACGGGCCGAGGTCGCCCGACTTCAGCTGGCACGACTCGGCCGCGTACTTCGTCGCGTCGAGGATCAGGTTGAGGTTGTCATGGTTGCGGTCGCGCGGGTCCAGCGCGCTGCCGGTACCGATCGCGCCACCGCACGTGATGTTGGTGCTCTTCCCGGTGCCCCGCGGATCGAAGCCGACGATCTCCTGATGTTCGCGCAGCCTCGGCTGGTTGCGTAGCCGCGCCGGGAACAGCAGGCCCGGCGCGCCCGGCCCGCCAGGGTTCACCAGCACACTGCCCGTCGCGTCGCTGGTGGCCTTGAGCCGGCTGACGGCGATGGTGAGATCGATCTTGTCGTCCGGGTGCGACCAGTCCCGCGGTGTCACGTAGCTCGCGCACTCGATGCCCTCGGCGCCCTGTGGCGGGGTCTGCCCGGACAGCTCGTCTGGCGTACAGGTGTGCCAGGTCAGCACCTGGTTCGCGTACCGATCGGGGATGCCCGTCGAGTTGAGCTGCTCCTCGGCCTGGTTCGCGAACGCCGCCGTGTTCGCCGCCAGCAGGGTGCCGGCCAGTGCCGGGATCACCACCGCATAGCGCAGTCGCCTCATGTCCGCCCCTTCGTTACGTCTCGCACCCGTTCGGTCACTTCTCGCGGTCGATCATTAGTAACCGGAGTAGCGCATGACGGCAACTGAGGTAAGTCGGGCATTTACTGATCGAATCGATACCTCGGTCATGTGTGACAGAGGGCGGAAGTGGACATAAGGTTCGTCAGGCACTTCGTTCGACCAAGTGAGGTTCCGATGTCTGGCAAAGCCGCCGGGCGGGTCACGGGACTCGTGTGGAGCCCGTGGAACCTGTTCCTGCTCATCCCGCTGCTGATGCTGATCACGCCCTGGTTCAACTTCGACAAACCAAGGCTATGGGGACTGCCGTTCTTCTACTGGTACCAGTTCGTTTTCGTGCTGGTCGGAGTGGCCTGTGTGGCTGTCGTGTACGTCGCGACGAAGGACAAACCGGTGGTCAAGGGCAAGCCGGACATGCTCGCGGCTGAAGACCTCGACGAAGGGGAGGGGCGGCCATGACACTCGCGCAAGCCCCGGGAAGCGGTCTGCAGTGGACCGAGCTCTCCATCTTCATCGTGCTGTTCCTGCTCATCACCGTGCTGGGCTTCATGGCCGCGCGCTGGCGGGCAGCGGCAGCGCTGGACCACCTGGACGAATGGGGGCTGGGCGGGCGCAAGTTCGGCTCGTGGATCACGTGGTTCCTGGTAGGCGGTGACCTCTACACCGCCTACACGTTCGTGGCCGTCCCCGCGCTGGTGTTCGGCGCGGGCGCGATGGGCTTCTTTGCGCTGCCGTACACGGTGATTCTGTACCCGATCGTGTTCCTTCCGGTGCTACGGATGTGGTCGGTTTCGCGGTCGCGCGGGTACGTCACGCCCGCGGATTTCGTGCGTGGCCGGTACGGCTCGCCGACGCTGGCGCTGCTGATCGCGCTCACCGGGATCGTCGCCACGATGCCCTACATCGCGCTGCAGCTCGTCGGCATCGAGGCCGTCCTGCGCACGATGGGCCTCAACGGTGGCGGCATCGTCGGCCACCTGCCGCTGCTGGTCGCGTTCGTCATCCTGGCGCTTTACACCTACCAGTCGGGCCTGCGCGCGCCGGCGCTGATCGCGTTCGTCAAGGACGGGCTGATCTACGTGGTCATCCTCGTCGCGGTGTTCTACCTGCCGTCGAAGCTCGGCGGCTGGTCGCACATCTTCGACGTCAGCGCGCAGAACCTGGCCCAGCCGAGCCCCACGACCGGTAAGCCGAAGGGCTCCATCCTGCTGACGGGGACCAACCAGTTGCAGTACGTCACGCTGGCCCTGGGTTCGGCGCTCGCGCTGTTCCTGTATCCGCACTCGGTGACCGGCGTGCTCGCCTCGCGTGGCCGCAACGTCCTCAAGCGCAACATGATGGCGCTGCCCGCGTACTCGTTCCTGCTGGGTCTGCTGGCGTTGCTCGGCTACGTCGCGATCGCGGCGGGTGTCAAGCCGATCACCAACGCCGCGACCGGTAACGCGGATTCGAACACGATCGTGCCGGTGCTGTTCGACCTGCAGTTCCCGGCGTGGTTCGCGGGCATCGCGTTCGCCGCGATCGGCATCGGCGCGCTGGTGCCCGCCGCGATCATGTCGATCGCCGCGGCGAACCTGTGGACCCGCAACATCTACAAGGAGTACCTGCGGCGGGGGGCGACGCCTCGGCAGGAGGCGACGCAGGCCAAGATCGCGTCGCTGGTGGTGAAGTTCGGGGCGGTCGCGTTCATCCTGTTCATCGACCCGCAGTTCTCGATCGACCTGCAGCTCATCGGCGGTGTGCTGATCCTGCAGACGCTGCCGGCGGTGGCAATCGCGCTGTACACGCGGTGGTTCCATCGGCTGGCCCTGATCGCGGGCTGGGCCGTCGGCATGGCGTGGGGCGTGGCGATGCTGTACAGCATCCCGAACCCGGCGACGAAACGCGCCCACTTCGGCGGGTCCGCGCTGCCGCTGAACGACCTGTCGATCTTCGGCTGGCACCCGTTCGCCGGCTCCGCGATGCAGATCTACCCGGGATTCGTGGCGCTGATCGCGAACCTGCTGATCGCCGTGATCGTCACGCTGATCGCGCGGGGGCTGAAGGTGTTCAACGGCACGGACGAAACCGAAGGGACGGACTACCACGCCGACGAGCACGACAGGGATCTGCGCCCGATCGGACACGCCTCTAGCGTGAAGGCATGACCGATGAGGTGAGCCGCTTCCCGGTCGTGGAGCTCGAACAGCTGCCGGACGATCTCCGCGACCGGGTCGGCGTGATCGCGGAGAAGTCCGGGTTCGTGCCGAACATCTTCCGCGCGCTCGGGCACCGGCCCGCCGAGCTGCGGGCGTTCCTCGACTATCACGACGCGCTGATGGACCGCCCCGGCGGGCTGACGAAGGCCGAACGTGAGCTGGTCGTCGTCGCCACGTCCGGTGCCAACCACTGCACGTACTGCGTGGTCGCGCATGGGGCCATCCTGCGGATCCGGGCGAAGGACCCGGAGCTGGCGGACCGGGTGTCGAGCAACCCGTGGCAGGTGGAGCTGGACGAGCGGGGCCGAGCGATCGTCGACCTGGCACTCGCGCTGGCCCGCGACTCGCACACCTTCGGCGACCGCGACCTGGCGGCGGCCCGGGAAGCCGGCCTGACGGAGGACGAGATCTGGGACGTCGGCGCGATCACGGCGTTGTTCGCGATGTCGAACCGGCTCGCTCACCTGACGGCGCTGCGTCCGAACCCGGAGTTCTACGACATGGGCCGTCGTTAGAGGTCCCGGCGCCACGTCTCGCCGACGAGGTCGTGCCCGAAGCTGTGGTGCGGTTCGCTCGCGACCAGATCGAACCCGGTCTTGTCATAGATCGACCGGGCCGCGGTGAGCACGCTGTTGGTCCACAGTTCCATCGCGGCGTAGCCGCGCGCCTTGGCGAAGGCGAGACATTCTGCGACGAGCCGTTTGCCCAGGCCACGCCCGCGCGCGCTCGGTTCGACGAGCAGCAGCCGGAGCTTCGCGGTGTGCTCGTCGGAACCGCGGACGCAGAACACGCAGCCCACCCGTTCTCCGTCGAGTTCGGCGATCCAGGCCGCTTCGCGCTGCGGGTCGTGGTGGTCGACGTAGTCGGCGACGATGCGGGCGACGAGCGCTTCGTAGGTCGCGTCCCACCCGTACTCCTGGGCGTAGAGCGCGCCGTTGCGTTGCACGACCCAGCCGAGGTCGCCGGGCTGCGGAGCGCGGAGCACGATCGTCCGATCCCCCGTCGCCCGCTCGCCGAGCATGCCGGTGATCGCGCGCATGGAACCGAGCAGGCGGCGCTGGTCCTCCTCGGTGAGCTGCCGCAGCAGGTCACCGATCTGCTCGACGGTGTTCTCTTCGAGGGACTGCTGCGCGTCGCGACCGCTTTCGGTGAGTCGGATGACCTGCCGTCGCGCGTCGGCCGCGGACTTCTCCCGGACGAGCAGGCCACGCGATTCGAGCCTGCTGAGCAGACGGCTGGCGTATCCGGCATCGAGCCCGAGCCGGGCGCGCAGGTCGGTCACCTCGGTGACCTTTTGCTGCTCCAGCTCGTACAGCACCCGAGCCTCGGGCAGCGAATAGGAAGTGCCGACAAGCCCTTCGTCGAGCGCGCCGATGATGCCCGTGTAGAGCCGGTTGAACGCCCGGACCTGCATCACCCGTTCGAGGAGCTGCTCTTCGCCCATATTTGACCACCTCAACTATTCTATTGACTAAGTCAAAGAATAGCGGGCAAGTCAAGGCCAGGGGGCGAAAACCTGGGGATGGAAACGTGGAAACCCCGTGATGCTGCCAGGTCGGGGGTCCGCCAGCATCACGGGGTCATGATGGGTATCGCCGGATTTCGTCTCGGCGTTACACCGTAGCCAGCCTGTGGCTTAGGTCACCTTAGCGGCGTCAGTGCCGCTGCGCCTCGCGAGCGCGCGCGATTGCGATCAGTTCCTGCCGCATGCCCGGGGTGGCCGCGGTGTCGATCGCGCGGTTCATGGCGCGTCGGTTGCGGGCCTCTGCGCGGCGGGCGCGGAGTTTGGCGGCGATGTTGCTCATCGGTTACTGCATCCCTTTCTTAGCTCGGCTTACTTTCAGTATGCGCCCTTTTTCACAAGCGTTCCCATGATCATTCGGTGATATGGCACACGATCCGTAAAATCGTTGGCGAGGGGCGCCTATCGCAAATGATCTTGATATCTAGCCAGAAGCCTAGAAACGCGTAGAGAGCCCGATCAGTCGTCGGTGCGGCCGAGCAGGTAGTGGCCGAAGTGCGGCACGGTGAAGGCGATGTGGCCGCGTTCGGCGGAGTACACCAGGCCCTTCTTCATCAGGCTGTCCCGCGCCGGCGACAACGACGAGGGCTTGCGGCCCAGATAGACGGCGATATCCGAGGTGCCGGCGCCTTCGTCGCGGCCTTGCGTCAGTTCGGCCATGGCGAGCAGGTACTCGCGCTCGGCCGGGGTCGCGCGCTCGTACCGCGAGCCGAAGAACCCGACCGCGAGTTCCTGCTCGGCTTCCGGCGCGGCGACCTGCACGTCCTTCACGGTGATCGGGTCCGCGGGCGCGGCGTCCCAGGCTGCCTTCGCGTACGCCTGGATGAAGTACGGGTAGCCGCCGGAGGCGTCGAAAAGCGCGTCGAGCGCTTCCTCCTCGATGCCGGCCTCTTCGCGTTCGATCGGCGCGAGCACGGCGCGGTCGGCGTCCTGCCGGTCGAGCCGGTCGATGCGGGCGTAGCGGAAAAGGCGTTCGGAATAGGACTTCGACGCCGACAGCACGGCCGGCACGTGCGGCAGGCCGGCGCCGACCACGACCAGCGGCGCGCCGGACTGTGACAGTTCGTGGCAGGCGGCGCACAGTGCGGAAACGTCCGGCGCCTTGAGGTCCTGCATCTCGTCGATGAGGATCACCGCACCGGTGCCCACGTCGGCCGCGAGTTCGGCGACGTCGGTGAACAGTTCGACCAGGTCGATCTCGATGTCGCCGGAGTCGGCCCGGCCCTGCGCGGCGGGCACGTCGATGCCGGGCTGCCACCGGTCGCGCAGCTTCGCGTCAGACTTGTTGGCCCGCAGCGCGAACGCCTTGAGTACCCCGAGCACTTCCTCGACGCGCTCCGGCGCGCGGTGCCGGACGGCGAGGTCGCGGATCGCGCGGTGCAGCGCCGCCGACAGCGGACGGCGGAGTTCCGCGTCCGGCCGCGCCTCGATCTTGCCCGCGCCCCAGCCGTGCCGGACGGCCATCGATCGCAGCTCACCGAGCAGGACCGTTTTGCCGACACCCCGCAGGCCGGTGAGGATCAGGCTGCGTTCCGGCCGTCCGCGGGCGACACGCTGCAGAACCACCTCGAACGCCTGTAGTTCGCGCTCGCGGCCGGCCAGTTCGGGTGGCCGTTGCCCGGCACCCGGCGCGAAAGGGTTGCGGATGGGATCCACCCTAGGACGGTATCGGGCTTTCTAGCGTCGGCCTGATATTTGCCGAGAATCCGCTACCCGGGCGTGTCGCTACGTCTGTATTGCCTTTTCTAGACATGACGCTAGAAAGTGGTAGAGCTTTGAAGAACCGCGGAAGTGGGTACGCCACTGCAAAAGCCGACTACCTAGGAAGGCGAGGACCGTGATCTTGCGTCGACTGGCCCGTCCGATGCTCGCGTCGATCTTCATCTACGGCGGCATCAACGCCCTGCGGCAGACCGAATACCACGCACAGGCCGCGAAACCGCTGCTCGACAAGACGGTCGGCCAGCAGCAGGCGAAGCTGCCCGAAGCCGTGCCGACCGACCCGGAGACGCTGGTGCGCGTCGATGCGGCCGTGAAGATCGTCGCGGGCACCGCGTTCGCGTTCGGCAAGATGCCACGGCTGTCGGCGCTGGCGCTGATCGGCAGCCTCGTGCCGACGACGGCCGCCGGCCACCCGTTCTGGGAAGCCAAGGACGAGGGCGAGAAGCAGCAGCAGATCATCCACTTCCTGAAGAACGCCGGCCTGGCGGGCGGACTCCTCATCGCCGCCGCCGACACCGAGGGCAAGCCGTCGCTCGGGTGGCGCGCCCGCAAGGCCGCGAAGCTCGCCGGTAAGCAGGTCGAGGCCGCGAAAGGCAAGGCAGGCAAGCAGGTCGAGGCGGCGAAGGACAAGCTACCCGTGTGACTTGGGTGAGCCCGGCCCCGTGCCTACTTCTCCAGGATCGCGGTGACGCCCTGGCCGCCCGCGGCGCAGATCGAGATCAGGCCGCGGCCCGAGCCCTTCTCGTGCAGCAGCTTGGCCAGGGTCGCCACGATGCGGCCCCCCGTCGCGGCGAACGGGTGGCCCGCGGCCAGCGACGAGCCGTTCACGTTCAGCTTCGCGCGGTCGATCGAACCCAGCGGCCCGTCGAGTCCCAGCCGCTCCTTCGCGAAGGCGTCGTCTTCCCACGCCTTCAACGTCGCCAGCACCTGCGAGGCGAACGCCTCATGGATCTCGTAGAAGTCGAAGTCCCGCAACGACAATCCCGCGCGGGCCAGCATCCGCGGTACCGCGTACGCCGGCGCCATCAGCAGGCCTTCCCGGCCGTGCACGTAGTCCACGGCCGCCGTCTGCGAGAACGTCAGGTACGCGAGCACCGGCAGTCGCCGCGCCTTCGCCCACTCCTCCGTCGCCAGCAACACGGTGGACGCGCCATCGGACAGCGGCGTCGAGTTGCCCGCGGTCATCGTGCCGGACGGGCCACCGAACACCGGCTTGAGTTTCGCCAGCTTCTCCGCCGACGAGTCCGGTCGCAGGTTCTGATCGCGCGACAGCTTCAGGAACGGTGTCACGAGGTCGTCGAAGAAGCCGCGGTCATACGCGGCTGCCAGGCGCTGGTGGCTGGTCGCGGCGAGTTCGTCCTGCGCCTCGCGCGCGATGTCCCACTCCTTCGCGGTGATCGCCGCATGCTCGCCCATCGACAGGCCCGTGCGTGGTTCCGCGTTCCGCGGTATCTCCGGAACGATCTGCCCCGGCCGGAGCTTCGTCAGCAACCGCAGCCGCTCGCCGAGCGACTTCGCCGCGTTGAGCCGTACCAGTATCCGGCGCAGATCGTCGTTCACCGCGAGCGGCGCGTCCGACGTGGTGTCGACCCCGCCCGCGATGGCCGAGTCGATCTGCCCGAGCGCGATCTTGTTGGCCACGTTGATGATCGCCTGCAGTCCGGTGCCGCACGCCATCTGCACGTCCGACGCCGGTGTGTCCGGCGCGAGCGTGCTGCCCAGCACGCATTCGCGCGTCAGGTTGAAGTCGCGGGCGTGCTTGAGCACCGCCCCGGCGGCGACCTCGCCGATCCGCTCGCCCTGCAACGAGAACCGGCTGACCAGCCCGTCGATCGTGGCGGTGAGCATGTCCTGGTTCGAGGCGGCGGCGTAGGGGCCGTTCGAGCGCGCGAACGGGATGCGGTTGCCGCCGACGATGGCGACCCTGCGGACGTCCATGGGTTTCCCTCCCGCTGAGGTCGTGGAACTCGATGTCTAGTGTAACCTACTGATGAGTAGGTTAGCCGGGTGAGCGAGACAAGGAGGGCGTGATGGCCGACCGCTACCACGAGTTCACTAAGAGCCCCGTCGGAAGGTTGCTGGTGCCGAAGCTCGGCCTGCCCAACCCCGCCACGCTGCGCCGTTACCGCCCCGGTCAGCCCGCCCTCGATGGTCCCGCACTTCTCGGCGCGGCGCCTGGCGGGCGACTGGAAAAGGTGGTGCGCACGCAGGCGGCCGACGCCGGCATCGACGTGCTGACCAGCGCGGTTCCCGACCAGCGCTACGGCGCTCTCGTCTTCGACGCCACCGGCATCACCGATCCCGCGCACCTGCGCGAGATGTACGCGTTCTTCCACCCGGTGATCCGCAAGGTCGGCGCCTGCGGTCGCATCCTCGTCCTCGGCACGCCGCCGGAGCGACTCGACGGCGACGAACGGATTGCCCAGCGTGCGCTCGAAGGCTTCGTCCGCTCGGTGGGCAAGGAACTCAAGCGGGGCGCCACGGCCCAGCTCGTGTACGTCGCCGCGGGCGCGGAGGAGGCAGCCGAGTCGACCCTGCGCTTTGTGCTGTCGGCGAAGTCGGCGTTCGTCGACGCGCAGGTGATCCGCGTCGGCACGCAAGGCGTCCCCGACATCGAGAAGCCGCGGAGCTGGGAGAAGCCGCTGGAGGGCAAGGTCGCGCTGGTGACGGGTGCTTCCCGGGGCATCGGCGCGTCCATCGCCGAGGTCTTCGCCCGCGACGGCGCGCACGTCGTCGCCCTCGACATCCCGGCGCAGGGCGGTGACCTGTCCGCGGTCGCCAACCGGATCGGCGGCTCGGCGCTGCAGCTCGACATCACCGGCGCCGACGCGCCGGAGAAGCTCGCCGGCTATCTCCAGGATCGGCACGACGGCGTCGACATCGTCGTGCACAACGCCGGCATCACCCGCGACAAGACGCTGGGCAACCTCACAGATGCGGGCTGGGACGCGGTGCTCACCGTCAACCTCGTCGCGCAGCTCGCGATCAACGAGAAGCTGCTGAAGGGCAAGGTGTTGCGCCAGAACGGCCGCATCATCGGGGTTTCGTCGATCGCGGGTATCGCGGGCAACGTCGGCCAGACGAACTACGCCACCAGCAAGGCCGGAGTGATCGGCATGGTCGACGACGCGGCGCCGAAGCTCGCCGCCTACGGCGCCACGATCAACGCCGTCGCGCCCGGGTTCATCGAGACGAAGATGACCGCCGCGGTGCCGCTGTTCATCCGTGAGGCGGGCCGGCGGCTGTCCAGCCTCGGTCAGGGCGGGCTTCCGGTGGACGTCGCGGAAGCCATCGCGTGGTATGCGAATCCTGCGTCCGCGGCGGTCAACGGAAACGTGGTCCGCGTGTGCGGACAGGCTCTGCTGGGGGCGTGATGACGACGAGAGAACTGCACGCGCCGCCGAAGCTGGCACCCTTGTATGCCAAGGCGTTGCTGCCGCAGCACGCGGGCACGACGTTGCCGGACACCGAGTACGTGCGCTCGGGCATCGAGTTCGACGCCGGGCATCTGGCCGCGTACAACCAGGTCTGCGGTTTCCGGCTGTCCGACGAGTTGCCCGCGACGTATCCGCACGTGCTCGCGTTCCCGTTGCAGATGGCGCTGATGACGCAGGCCGACTTTCCGTTCCCGTTGCTGGGCATGGTGCACGTGGCGAACCGGATCACGCAGCGGCGCCCGGCGCGGCTCGGCGAGACGGCCACGATGCGGGTGCGCGCCGAGAACCTGCGCGCGCACGAGAAGGGCCGCCAGTTCGACGTGCTCAGCGAGTTGTCCACTTCGGACGGTGTGGTGTGGTCGGAGGTCAGCACCTACCTGCGCCGCGGCGGCGGGAGCCCGGACGCCAAGCCGGGCAAGCAGCTGGCCGCGCCGTCGCCGACCGCGATCTGGCGTGTCCCCGGCGACATCGGCCGCCGCTACGCGGAGGTGTCCGGCGACCGCAACCCCATCCATCTGCATCCGCTGACCGCGAAGCTGTTCGGCTTCCCGTCGGCGATCGCGCACGGCATGTGGACCAAGGCCAGGACGCTCGCCGCGTTCGAGGGCAGGCTGTCCGGCGCCTACACGGTGGACGTGCGGTTCAAGCTGCCCGTGCTGCTGCCCGCGAAGGTCGCGTTCACATCGTGGCACAGCGACGAGGGCTGGGCTTTCGAGTTGTGGAACGCGCGCAAACCGAAGCCGCACCTGGAGGGCACGATCAGCTCGGTTGCCACACCTGACCTTCGAGGAGGTCGTTGAACCCCAGCCAAACCAGGTTCATCAGCCACGACGCGAGCACGCCGTCGGACACGTCGGAATGGTCCAGCCACCAGTCGGCGAGCGACTCGGCGGCGCCGACCAGCGCGACGGCCAGCGCGGGCCCGGAGAACGCCGCGATCTCGCCGAGCCCCTTCTTCGTGCCCGCGGTGACAACGAGAGCGGCGACCATGTCGATCGCCTTGGTGCGCAACAGGGTGATCTCGCTCGCGAACTGGCCGCCGACGGTCAGCGCCTGCCGGTGCAGCACCGTCCACGAGTCGCGGTACTCGGCGACGAAGCGGTAGAACGCGCGCAGCCCGTGCCACAGTTGCATGTCCGGCGGCAGTTCGGACCGGATACCGAGCCGCACGGCTTCGAGCAGCCGGTTGGCCTCCCGGCGGATGCACTTGGCGAACAGGTCCTCCTTGGCGCCCAGGTAGGAGTAGATCATGGGCTTCGAGACGCCCGCGACGTCCGAGATCTCGTCCATCGACGCCGAGTGGTAACCGTGCCGGGAGAACACCTCCACCGCCGCGTCGAGGATCTGACGTTCGCGCACGGCTCTGGGCAGACGCCGCGTTCTCGGTGGGGAGGGCTGCACTTCGTCGGTCACACGGAAACGCTACCTCACCGGTAGAATCCGTTTTGTGTCTTCGGATGTGATCGACGCACTGGCGCGCCGACTGGACTTCGGCAAACTCAGTCCGGAGCAGTTCATCCGGGTGCTCGAAACCGTGCACATGCTGGGCCTGGCGCAGGCCGGTGTGGAATTGCGCGGGCTGTCCACGGAAACGCTGGCGGACGTGGTGGGCAGGGCGTCGAAAGACCAGCTCAGGGCGGTCGCGGCGCATCCGGAGCTACGCCGGGTGTTTCTCGAGGAGATATTCGCGCGGATGACGGACCATTTCCTCGCCGAAAAGGCCCGGTATGCCGCCTGCGTGGTGACGTGGCGGTTCACCAACGGCGATGGCGACGGCGGTTTCGACCGTTTCCAGACGGTGATCGAAGACGGTTTGTGCGTATCCGGCGCCGATCTCGGGCGTGAACCGGATACCACCATCACCGTCGCGGCGGAGGACTTTTTCCGGATAGCGACCGGGAACGCGGCCGTGGCGGCGATGTTCGTGACCGGGAAGATCAAGGTCAGCGGCGAGTACGCCCCCGCGATCAGGCTGCCCGGCTACTTCGACATCCCGAAGCCGGCTTAGCGGCCCTCGATCACCGGGTGGTCGGGGTCGTCGGGCACGACCTCGCTGTCGACCACGATCACGCCGCTGCGCGCGTACGCCGGGGGCATCCGCCGCTCGGCGCGGCGCACCCACGCGCGGCGCAGGACGCCCCGCGACGGCGGCAGCAGCATCAGCAGGCCCGCGATGTCGCTGAGGAATCCGGGGATCATGATCAGCAGGCCGCCGAACCCGATCAGCATGCCGTCGGTTACCTCGTTGACCGGCGACCGGCCGGACCGGGCGGTAGTCATGAACGCGCGGGCCGCGCGGGCGCCCTCGCGCCGGGCCAGCCAGGAGCCGAGGAACGCGCCGGCGAGGAGCAGCCCGAGCGTGCCGAGGACGCCGACCGCCGAGCTCACCGCCCAGACGGCGGCCACCTCGGCTACCACATAGAGCAGGAACACGACAGCCATATCTGGAGAACGAACGACGTTGCCGGTTTGCTCCCCGCCGTGCAAAACGGACGGCTAGTGTCACCGACCGTGGGCAGGTATGTGCTGATCGGCGTGCTGGTCGCCGTCGCCGTCGCGGTGTTCGTGGCCGGCAGGCGACGGCGAGGCCTCGGGCTGCCCGCACTGCGCCGTCGTACGTCGGCCGACCAGCGGTCGCTGACGGTCGCCGTGCTGTCCTGGTTGCTGGTCGCGCTGGTCGTCGCGGCGGCGTCCGGCGCGGCGCTGCTGTGGGCGTTCGGCTGGCCGAGGCTGCCCTCGATGCCGGCGTTCGACCCGGCGCAGACGCTGGACCTGGTGCGGATCGTGCTGACGGTCGTGGCCGGAATCGGCGGGGTGGTCCTGCTGGCAGTCAACATGCGCAAACAACGGGTGACCGAAGCCGAGCACGATCTCGCCGTCGCGCGTGCCGAACGGGAGCGCGAGCAGGGGTTCAACGAGCGGTTCGGGACCGCCGCCGAGCAACTCGCGCACGGGAACGCGGCCGTGCGGCTGGCCGGCGCCTACGCGATGGCGGGACTGGCCGACGAATGGTCGCAGGCCCAGGTGTGCGTGGACGTGCTGTGCGGGTACCTGCGGCTGCCGCCGCCCGCGGATGGCGACGAGGAAACCCAGGTCAGGAACACCATCCTGCGCCTGATTCGCGAGCGGGCCCGCGACCGGTGGAGCTCGCTCGACTTCGATTTCACCGGTGTCGAGTT
Source organism: Amycolatopsis sp. (assembly GCA_035547575.1). Classification (GTDB taxonomy): domain Bacteria; phylum Actinomycetota; class Actinomycetes; order Mycobacteriales; family Pseudonocardiaceae; genus Amycolatopsis_E. Next base: position 19,776 of record DASZUO010000275.1, read on the forward strand.
CGAGGACGCCGACTTCTCGGGTGGCGACTTTTCCGGCACTGTCGTGTTCGACGGCGCGAAGTTCGCCGGCAGTCTCACATCGTTCCGCGGCACCACGTTCGCGGGCAGGCTCAGCTGCCACGGCACCGTCTTCGAGTCGACGGAAACATCCTTCGCCGGGGCGGAGTTCCATGCGGCGAAGGCGGAGTTCGTCGGCGCCAGGTTCGCCGGCGACCTGCTCAGCTTCGAGAACGTGACCGTGGACCGGATCTCGGTGGACTTCTACCGGTGCGACTTCGCGTTGCCGCTGCTCGACTTCTCGCTCGCGACGATCAGCTCCGGCGTGCTCCGCTTGCAGCACTGCGAGCTCACCCGTGCGACATTGGACTTCTCGTTCCTCAACGACAGCCTGTGGAATCTGACCGGGTTCCCCCGGGTGACTCTCGAGGACTGCCGGTTGACCCAGTGCCTGATCGACCTGCGGTGGTCGGGCCAGCCGTCGTGGCTGTGGTGGCTCGACGGATGCCGGCTGGAGCAGGTCGAGTTCAAGACCGGGCATCCTGACGACACGGGGAAGCGCTGGCTCAACGTGCGCGACGTCGAACTGGTGGCGACCGAACTACCGGAGCGGTGCGTGAACCAGCGCGGGGCAGTCCAGATGCCGGGAGCGGGGAACAACACGCCGTCCGCACCCTGTTGAGTCATCGTGGCTTTCGTGCGCGCTCCAGAACTGTCCGGCGCCGGCTGGCTCAACACCGGCGGCAAGCAGATCCGGCTGGCCGAACTGCGTGGCAAGATCGTCCTGCTCGACTTCTGGACCTCGGGCTGCATCAACTGCCTGCACGTCCTCGACGAACTGCGCCCGCTGGAGGAGGAGTTCGCCGACGTCCTGGTCACGATCGGCGTGCATTCGCCGAAGTTCCTGCACGAGGGCGAGCCCGCGGCGATCGAGGCCGCCGTGCGCCGCTATGGCGTGCACCACCCCGTGCTCAACGACCCCGACCTGACCACGTGGCAGCAGTACGCCGTCAAGGCGTGGCCGACGCTGGTGCTCGTCGACCCGAAGGGCTATGTGGTGCACGTCGCCGCAGGTGAGGGGCATGCGGCGTCGCTGCGCCGGGTCATCACGGAACTGATCGGCACCCATGACGGCATCCTGCGCCGCGGCGGGAGCCCGTACGTGCCTGCCGAGGAGCGGCCCGCGGAGCTGAGCTTCCCCGCCAAGGCCGTCGTGACCGCTGGGGGACGGATTCTCGTCGCGGACACCGCGCATCACGCGATCGTCGAGTTCGCCTCCGATGGCGAGACGGTGATCCGGCGATTCGGCAGCGGCGAGCGTGGCAGCGCGGACGGCGCCTTCGACGCCGCGAGCTTCGCCGAGCCGTGCGGTCTCGCGCTGCTGCCTGCCGACGTCGCCGAGCGCGCCGGGTACCACCTCCTCGTCGCCGACACCGCCGGACATCTGTTGCGTGGCATCGATCTCGCCAGCGGTGAAGTGTCCACTGTGGCCGGTACCGGCAACCAATGGCGAGACGGCGGAACCGAGGGCAAGGCGCGTGAGATCGACTTCACCAGCCCATGGGATGTCGTGTGGTGGGATGACCGGGCGGTCGTCGCGATGGCGGGCAACCACACGCTGAGCACGTTCGATCCGGTGGCGGGCACCGTTTGCCGGTTCGCGGGTACGACCGTGGAGGGCCTGCGCGACGGGGCGCTCGACGAGGCGTTCTTCGCCCAGACCTCCGGACTCGCCGTGCAGGGCGAGCGGCTCTGGCTCGTCGACGCCGAGACCTCCGCACTGCGGTGGATCGAAAACGGCGAGGTGCACACCGCCGTCGGCACGGACCTGTTCTCCTTCGGGTACCGCGACGGCGACGCCGGCGAAGCCCTACTGCAGCACCCGCTCGGTGTCGGCGTGCTGCCCGACGGCACGATCGCGATCGCCGACACCTACAACGGCGCGATCCGCCGCTACGACCCGCGAACCCGCCGGGTCAGCACGCTCGCCGACGGCTTCGCCGAACCGTCCGGGCTCGTGGTCACCGACGATTCGCTGCTCGTGGTCGAGTCGGCCGCGAACCGGGTGCGCGTGCTGCCGCTGTCCGGCGACCGGCACGTCGCCGGCGGCGCGCACGAGGTGCGCCGGCCACCGAGCGTCCTCGCCCCGGGCGAGGTCGAGCTTGCGGTCGTGTTCACCCCGCCGCCCGGCGAGAAGCTGGACTCGGCGCGACTGGAGGTCGGCGCGTCCCCGCCCGAGTTGCTGGTCGAGGGCGGCGGCACGAGCACCGGCCTGTCCCGCCGCATCACGCTCGCCGAAGGGGTCGAGGACGGTGTGCTGCAGATCGTCGCCCAGGCCGCGACCTGCGATGAAGGCGCCGAGAACCCGGTGTGCCGGGTGACGCGTCAGGACTGGGGCGTGCCGGTGACGCTCGCCGCGGGTGGGCCTGCGGCCCTGCGGCTCATTCTGGCGGGGGTGGCGTGAGCCCCGCCTCCAGCAGGTCCATCGCCTGATGCAGCAACGTCACCAGGTCGGGGCCCGAGCCGGGCTGCCAGCACATGAGCGCGGCCCGGTTCCCGGCGAACGTGGCCGCGGCCGTTGTGGCGACGTAGATGTGGCCCGGCCCCAGGCCGGTGCGTTGCGCGATGCCGTCGATCACCGCTTGCTGGAATGCCCGGTTCGCGAAGGTCAACCGCGGCGTCAGGTCGGGATGCTCGCGGAGCAGCAGGGTGCGCTCGCGGAACGTCTCGGTGTTCGCGACCTCGGCGAACCGTGCCGCGAACACGGCGCGGACCGCCTGCAGCGGGCTCTCGCTCGCCGGGCGCTCGAGGATCTGCCGCAGCACCGTTGACGGGCTGACGTCGATCGACAGCACCGCCTCGTCCTTGGTCTCGAAGTAGTTGAAGAAGGTGCGCGGCGAGACGCCCGCCTTGGCGCAGATGTCCTCGACGGTGACGGCCTGCGGCCCGTGTTCGCGGTACAGCGTGACCGCGGCATGCCGCAGCGCTTCCCGCGTCGCTTCCTTCTTCCGTTCGCGCAGTCCGCTCGATGTCATGTTTCTTACAGTACTGCATATTTGCAGTGACTGCAAAAACCGCGTACCGTGGACATATGGCGGACGAGGGCGTGACAGAGGCAAAGCAACCAATCATGCGGACACTGGCCGAGAGCCTGTGGTTTCCGCTGTTCTTCCTGGGTGGGTTCCTGGTCTGCTACCTGCTCGCCTTCCACAACCCGACGCCGCACCACATCGAGGTCGCGGTGTCCGATCCGGCGGCCGCGAGCAGGATCGAGGCTGCGCTGGACAAGGCGATGCCGGGGGCGTTCGACATCGAGTCGGCCCCCAACGGTGATGCCGCCAGGCAGGCGGTGCTCGATCGCGACGTCTCCGCCGCGTTCGATGCGACGCCAGGGCACCCCGCGCTCTACGTCGCCAAGGCGGACGGCTCGTTGCTCGAAAACGTGCTGACCCAGACGTTCACGCCGCTCGCCGCCCAGTCCGGCGGCACCCTCACCGTCACCGACCTCGCGCCGACCGCGAGCGGAGACCCGATGGGTACCGGCATGTTCTATCTGGTGCTGGTCTGGAACATCCCCAGCTACATCGTGGTCATGATGATGCTGCGCGCGGTCACTCTCAGCCGCCGCGCGAAGCTGTTCACCTTCGTCGGCTTCGGCGCGCTGATCAGCGTCATCGGCTACTACGGCGGCCTCGCCATGCACGTCATCCCGGACAAGCCGGTCGCGATGCTGCTCGCCTTCCTGCTCACGCAAGGGATTTCGCTCACGTCGTTCGGTCTCGTGCCGCTCGCGAAACAGTTCTTCCCCGGCGTGGCCATGGGTCTGTTCGTCCTGCTGAGCATGCCCTCCAGCGGCGGCGCGGTCCCGATCCAGCTGGTGCCCGGCTTCTTCCGCGCGCTCCACCCGTACATGCCGATGGGCAACCTCATCGAGGCGCTGCGTGGCATCTTCTACTTCGGCGGGGTCGGCATCACGCGACCGATTCTCGTGCTGTGCGCCTGGATTCTGCTCGGCGTCCTGCTCATCGCGGGGCACGGCCTGTGGCTGCGGAAGAAGATCGCGAAGGAGGAGGCTGTCGCCGAGCCCCCGGTGGAGGACCCGGCGATCGAGATGCCGCGGCCCACGGCGCTTCCCGCGCACGCCAGGCACTTCGGCGCCCCGGAGCCGATGGTCGTCGGCACCGTGCGCACCCGCGAGGGGGATGCCGTGCCCGGTGCGGCGGTCACCATCACCGACGGCCGCGGCCAGCAGATGCTCCGCGCCGTCGCCGGTGACGACGGTTGCTATGCCGTGACAGGACTTCCCGAGCAGTTCGTCGACCTCGTGGTTTCCGCGCCCGGCCGGCATTCCGCGGTTCGCCGGATGCTGGTGCGGGAGGGGTCGACGCGGCGCGAGGACTTCGAGTTGGCCGACAGGCGTCACGCAGTGGGCGCCGCCTCGGGTGCGTAGCATTACTCAGGTGTCGGATGCCAACCCCCTGCCTGGCGCAGGCGCGAAACTCGAGATCCAGATGCTGCACGACCGGGTGCTGGTGCGGCTCGCCCCGGAGGAAGGTGAGCGGCGCAGCACCGGCGGCATCGTGATTCCCGCGACGGCGCAGGTGGCGCGCCGTCTCGCGTGGGGCGACGTACTGGGCGTAGGCAGTAATGTGCGGAACGTGAAGGTCTCCGATCGCGTGCTGTTCAACCCCGACGACCAGCTCGAGGTCGAGGTCCAGGGCGAGGCGTACCTGGTCATGCGCGAGCGGGACATCCACGCCGTCGCCACGGAACGCACGGAGCACGGCACGGGGTTGTATTTGTAGCTTCGCGGGAGGGCGTGGTGCGCGACGACCACTACTGGCCGAACTGGGACGGCGATGTCGACCAGCCGACCGAGCGGATCGCCGGCGCGCGGCCGTCAACCGACTTCCTCGCGGGCGAGCCGCTCAACGCCGCCGAGCACACCCTGGCAGGCGAACTGCTCGATACCGGCGAGGTCGCCCGCCGTCCGGCACCACCCGGAAAGCGTGTTCTGGGCAAGATCCTCATGGTCACCGGCGGCGTGCTCGTGCTGGGCGTCATCCTCTACGCGGTCGACCTCATGCTCAGTGTCGGTGACGTGCCGCGCGGAGTGGTCGTGGCGGGCGTCGACGTCGGCGGGATGAGCCGTGCCGACGCGGAGGCCAAACTGCGGCGCGAACTGGAGCCACGGCTCACCGCACCGGTGCCGGTCATCGCCGGCGACGTGCGGACGACCCTGGACCCGGTGTCGTCCGGGCTCGGCCTGGATTGGGCTTCCACGATCGCGCAGGCCGGGCACCAGCCGCTGGACCCGGTGGACCGGATCAAGTCGTTCTTCAGCAAACGCCAGGTCGACGTGGTCACCACGACCGACGCCGACCTGCTGAACCAGTCGATCGGCAAGCTCGGCGCGGACCGGCTCAACCACCCGCCGACCGAGGGCAGCATCGGCTTCCGAACGGCGGGCGGTGTCGTGACCGCGTACGCCGTCGAGCCGCGCGCTGGCCAGACGCTGACCGACGTGCGCGGCGCCGCCGGCCTGGTGAAGGCGCGCTGGCTGGACAAGACTGGCGTGCAGCTACCGATGGAGTTCGCGCCGGTCAAGGCGACGTCGGCGGGTGTGCACGCCGCGCTGGACCGGATCGTCACCCCGGCGATCGCGAAACCCGTTGTGGTGCACGGAAACGGCGCGGACGCCACACTGCAGCCGGCGGCGATCGCCGGCGCGATGCAGTTCACCGCGCAGGACGGCGGATCGCTCGAGGTCAGGCTGGTGCCCGAGAAACTCCGGCAGGTGCTGCAGCCGCAACTGGTGACGACCGAGAAACCGGGCAAGGACGCGCAGATCGTGCTCGATACGGGCGCGCCGACGGTGGTGCCGTCGCAGGACGCGAGCACGGTCGACTGGGGCGGCACCTTCAAACCGCTGATGGACGTCCTGGCCAAGCCCGACGGCCGCGAGATCACCGCGCGGTACCAGACCAGCAGGCCAAAGCGGACCACCGAGGACGCGAACGGGCTCGGCGTGAAGGAGGTCGTCGGCGAGTTCACGACCGGTGGCCTTTCCGGGCCCGCGGCGCAGAACGTCCAGGCGATGGCGGCGAAGGTCAACGGTGCGCTCGTGAAGCCGGGCGAGACGTTCAGCCTCATCTCGCGCGTCGGCTCGCTGGGCGGCGGTTTCGTCGCGGCGCCGGTCAACGAGGACGGCACCGGACCGGTCGTCACGGGCGGCGGCTCGTCGCAGTTGGCGACCACGCTCTACAACGCCGCGTACCTCGCCGGACTCGCCGACGCGGGCCACACCGAGCACGCGTACTACCTGGACCGCTACCCAGCCGCACGCGACGCGATCTCCATGCGCGACGACGGCTCCATGGCGGACCTGCGCTTCACCGACAATCTGGCCGGCGGCGTGGTGATCCAGGCGTTCTCGTCCGGGTCCACCGTCACCGTCCGGTTGTGGGGCACCAAGCAGTACCGCGTAGAGAGCGACAGCGGTCACCGTCAGGACGTCACGCCGCCGTCGCTGCAGCCGGCCCCGCCGGGCTGCACGCCGTCGCCGGGTCGCTTCGGGTTCACTGCCACGGATACCCGGGTGGTCTACGACCTCGTCTCGGGCGCCGAGGTCCGGCGCGACTCCCGGACCGCGCACTACGCCCCGCAGCCGGTGGTGTTCTGCTGACTACCCGCCTCCGGATACCCTGAGTCGCCATTTGTAACTCTCGGTGTGGAGGTTGTCGTAGTGAGAATGTGGTTGCCCGCCAAGGTGGTTCTCGCCTGTGCCACCGCGGCCGGCGCGCTGGTTACCCTGCCCGCGACGGCGAGCGCGGCCGAAGCCGAACCCGCGCTGGTGCACGCGACGCCGGCGAACGACTGCAAGCTGAACGTGCGCGCGGGCACCGACGTCGGCTCCACCCTGCTGACCACGCTCACCTGCGTCAACTACACGACCTGCGTCAACGCGGCCGACACCCCGTGCGGGCCCTACGTGACCGGCGGCGTGTACACCTGCGCCGGCTCGGACGGTAAGCAGGTGACCGACGACCGGTGGGCCGAGGTCGCCTGGCGTGCGCCGCAGAAGTCGTACGTCGCCGTGGCCTGCGCCGCCTTCCGTCAGTAAAAACCGGGCGGGGGAAGGGCGAACCCTTCCCCCGCCCGGCGCCCTGCCGGAAGGCCTATCTCCTGATCTTGTTCCGTCCGTACATCCCGCTGACCAGCGAAACGCCGATGGCTGCGATGACCACCTGCGTGATGAGTTCGAGCCAGTCGAACCCATCCGTGTCCGCATAGCCCGCGCCGCGCGCGATCGCCGTACCGATGAAGGCCGCCACGATACCGACGACGAGCGTCAGCCAAATCGGGATCGGTTGCTTGCCGGGGGCGATGAGTCGCCCGAGTGCACCAATGATCAAACCAACGATGATCGCCGAGATGATTCCGGAGATGGTCATCGAAACTCCTTATGTCGCTGGCGCTGTAGGGATACCGCTCCCGTTGGGAACCAAAACCTGGAGTCAAAATATCTAGTTGCGCGTATATACGCTTACTGCAATACTTCGCTTGTGGACGTGTTCGAAGCTGTGGCCGAGCCGAATCGCCGGGTCTTGCTGGACCTGCTCGCCGATGGCGAGCGGCCCGCGGGCGAACTCGTGGCGAGCCTGCCCGGGCTCACCCAGCCCGCGGTGTCCCGGCATCTGCGCATCCTCCGCGAGGTCGGCCTGGTCGAGGTGCGCCCCGATGGGCAGCGCCGCATCTACGCGCTGCGCGCCGACGGCCTCGTCGAAATCGACACCTGGATCAGCCGGTACCGCCGGTACTGGCCGCGTCATCTGGACGCGCTCGAAGCGCACTTGGAGGGACTGAGGGATGAGCGACCTGGGCGAACTGACGGTTGACGGCGGCTACGCCACCATGACGTTCCGGCGGCGGCTGCCTTTCCCGATCGGCACGGTGTGGGCCGCGATCACCGATCCGGACCAGCGCAAGGCGTGGTTCGGCCTGACCACGCTGGACCCACGCGAGGGCGGCACGATCGAGATGGCGCCCGACGATCCGCCAGCCCCCGCGGACGCCAAACGCATGACCGGTCGCATCCTGGTGTGGGAGCCTCCCGCCCGTCGCCCACCGCCACCCTCAACGGAGCTGCGCGCTCCCCTGACTGCGGTGTTCGAGCACGAGTGGCACCAGCGGATCGTGGACGAAAGCGTGGTCCGCTACGAACTCGCCGAGGACGGCGACGGCACGCTGCTGACCTTCATCCACCGCGGGCTCTCCGAGCGCAACGCCAAGGGCTTCATCCCGGGCACGCACGCGTACCTGGACCGGATGGCGGCACACCTCGCCGGTGAACCGCTGCCCGCCTGGCAGGAGCGCTACGACGAACTCGCGCCGGGTTACCCGTCCTGGTCCTGAACGGCGGGGCTCAGAAGGCGGCCTCCGGAAGCTCCATGAGGTCGTTGTCGGCCGCTTCCACGATCGCGCGGCGCGCGGTCAGTTCGGGCAGCACGGTCTTGGCGAAGAACGACGCGACCGCGACCTTGCCCTGGTAGAACGCCTGGTCGCGGGCGGACGCACCGTCGATCTTGGTCAGCGCGATCTCGGCCTGGCGCAGCAGCTGCCAGCCGACGAGCAGGTCGCCCGCGGAGAGCAGGAGCCGCACGGTGTGCTGGCCTACCTTGTACAGGTTGGTCACGTCGTCCTGCGACGAGGTCAGGTAGCCGATCATCGCGCCGAGCATGCCCTGCAGGTCCTCGAGCGCGCGCTTGAGCAGCTCACGCTCGTTCTTCAGGCGCCCGTTGCCCGCCTCGGACTCCAGGAACCCGGTGATCTCGTTCGCGAGGAAGCCCAGCGCCTGACCCTTGTCGCGGACGATCTTCCGGAAGAAGAAGTCCTGGGACTGGATGGCCGTGGTGCCCTCGTACAGTGAGTCGATCTTCGAGTCGCGGATGTACTGCTCGATCGGGTAGTCCTGCAGGAAGCCGGAGCCGCCCAGGGTCTGCAGCGACTGCACGAGTTGCTCGGTGGCGCGCTCGGAGCCGACGCCCTTGACGACCGGCAGCAGCAGGTCGTTGACCCGCTCGGCCAGCTTCAGCGACGCGGCATCGACACCGCCGGCCTCTCCGACCCACACCTGGTCCTGGAACGACGCCGTGTACAGGTACACCGCGCGCAGGCCCTCGGCGTAGGCCTTCTGCAGCATCAGCGACCGGCGTACGTCGGGGTGGTGCGTGATGGTGACCCGCGGTGCGGTCTTGTCCGTCATCTGGGTCAGGTCTGCCCCCTGTACACGCTCCTTGGCGTAGTCGAGGGCGTTGAGGTAGCCGGTGGACAGCGTCGCGATGGCCTTGGTGCCGACCATCATCCGGGCGTACTCGATGACCTGGAACATCTGCGCGATGCCGTCGTGTACCTCGCCGAGCAGCCAGCCCTTGGCAGGCGTGCCGTGCTGGCCGAAGGTCACCTCGCACGTGGTGGAGACCTTCAGGCCCATCTTGTGCTCGACGTTGGTGACGAACACGCCATTACGCTCGCCCAGCTCACCGCTGTCCGGGTCGAAGTGGAACTTCGGCACGAGGAACAGCGACAGGCCCTTGGTGCCCGGCTTGGTCTCCACGCCGGGCCCCTCGGGACGGGCCAGCACCAGATGCATGATGTTCTCGGTCATGTCCTGGTCGGCGGACGTGATGAACCGCTTCACGCCGTCCAGGTGCCAGGAGCCGTCCTCCTGCTTGACGGCCTTCGTGCGGCCGGCGCCCACGTCGGAACCGGCGTCCGGCTCGGTGAGCACCATCGTCGCGCCCCACGCGCGCTCGATCATGATGTGCGCCCAGCGCCGCTGCTCCTCGGTGCCGTTGCGGTCGACGATCATCGCGAAGCTGGGACCCGCCATGTACATGAACAGCGCGGGGTTGGCGCCGAGGATCAGCTCGGACGCGGCCCACTGCACGGTCGGGGGCAGGCCGAGGCCGCCGAGGTCGTTGGTAAGGCCCAGCCGCCACCACTCGCCGTCCCAGAGCTGCTGGTAGCTCTTCTTGAAGGACTCGGGCAGCTTCGCGGAGAAGGTCTTGGGGTCGTACACCGGCGGGTTGCGGTCGGCGTCGGCGAAGGACTCGGCCAGCGGGCCGACTGCCAGGTGGTTGAGTTCCTGCAGGGCTCCGCGCGCGGTCTCCTCGTCGGAGTCCGCGAGGACTCCCTTGCCGAGGCGATCCTGGACGTTGAGCACCTCGAACAGGTTGAACTCGAGGTCTCGCACGTTGGACTTGTAGTGGCCCATGTCGTCGCTCCGTTGTCGATCGGGTTTCCGGCTGGGCGCAGTCGCTTACTGGCCGGTAACTTCAGGATATTACCTGTCGGTAACCGCGGCAAGGAAAACCAGCCTGATGTGATCGAACGATCGCTCGACAGTGTGCCTCAGCGGGCGCGGTACTCGGCCATCCCCGATGGCGGCGCCGCCGCCTGACCTGGGGTCGCCCGCTCCGGGGTGTCCTCGGCCTGTGCGATCAGGATGCCGTTGCGGAACGCGATGGTGACGGCGTGCGTGCGATCTCGTGCGGACAGCTTCCGCAGGATGCTTTTGACGTGCGTGCGCACCGTCTCCACGGACAGGTACAGCAGCTTCGCGATGCCCGCGTTCTCGAGCCCCTCGGCGACCAGTTGCAGGACCTGGTATTCGCGGCGGGACAGTGGCATCCGCGGCCGGCGCGGCGACACGCCCGCGTCGCCGGTCCGCGCGCCCTGCCGTTGCGGTGCGGCCAGCTGAGCCAGCGCGGGATCGAGGTAGCGCCGGTCCACGTGTGTGCGGCGGATCGTCTCGACGAGTCGGCGTGCCTCCGCGTTGCGCGGCAGTGCCCCGTGCGCGCCCGCGAGCAGCGCCGCCTGCAGGAAGGCCGCGTTCTTGTGCCCCTCGCGCACCAGGAGGATCACCAGCAGCGCCGGATCGCCGCCGACGAGCAGTTTCGTCAGGTGCCCGTGCGGATCGAGACCGGAGTCGAGCAGCACCACGTCGGGATGTATCTGCTCGGCGAGCTGCAACGCGGCGTGCGGATTGCCTGCGTGACCGGCCCAGTGCAGTCCCGCGGTGCGCTGCACGATGGAGGACAGGCCCTCCCGGCAGAACGGAACCGGATCGACCGCGGCGACGCCGAGGCTACGGACGGGGGGCGAGCCCTGCGGTGCCCTGCTGGGCTCGTTGCTGCGCGTCATTACGACTCCGTCTCGGCATGGTCGAGGCCTGGGGGTGCGCCCACGCGACGGGTCTCTCCCTCAGTGACCCGCTGAGTGTGTGCGGCGCGACGATCCGGTTCCCCCTGCTGGAACCGGCCAGACGTCGACACTCGTCCATTGTGGGAGGCGTTAGACCGCTTGGCGTGACGCGGCTTCACCCAGCCGAGTCCAATATCGATACAGGGCTACTTTGCGTAGGCCTGTGACCGGAGTTGCGTGAACTGCTGCGCGAGTGTCTCCGGTGTCCAGTGCGCGTTGAGCCCGCTGGGGTTGGGCAGCACCCAGACGTCCGTGTCGCCGATCGCCTGGTCCTGCCGCCCGATCCGTGCCTTTGGGTGTCTGAACGCGGTGCGGTACGCGGTGATGCCGACGACCGCCAGGAAGCGCGGCCGGTACCGCTTGATCTTGCGGGTCAGGGCCGCGGCACCGGCCCGGAGCTCGTCGTCGGTCAGCTCGTCGGCGCGAGCGGTCGCGCGCGCGACCAGGTTGGTGATGCCGAGCCCGCAACCGAGCAGGTCGCCCTGCTCGGCGGGCGCGAACCGGCGCGGCGTAAACCCGGCTGCGTGCAGCGCGGGCCAGAAGCGGTTGCCGGGCCGGGCGAAGTGGTACCCGGTGGCGCCGGAGTAGAGACCGGGGTTGATGCCGCAGAACAGCACCCGCAGCCCGGGCGCGATGACGTCCGGAATGGTCGTGCCGTGCGCGGCCGCGAGCTGGTCCCTGGTAGGGCGGAAGGAAGACATGAGCAGCCGAATCCTAGCCATGGCCATCGACTGCCACGACGCCGATGCGCTGGCCACCTTCTGGTGCGATGCCCTCGGGTACCGCATCACCAACGCTGGACCGATGCCGATGGCCTCGAGTACCTCAACGCCGAGGGCGCCCCGGGCGAACCGATGCTGATCTTCCAGCCGGTCCCCGAGCACAAGCAGGTGAAGAACCGGCTGCACCTCGACCTGGTCCCGGCCGAGGGCGACCAGCCCGGTGAGGTGCGCCGCCTGCAGACCCTCGGCGCGACAGTGCTGTCGGATGAGCCCCGGTTCCCGTGGGTCGTGCTCACCGACCCAGAAGGCAACGAGTTCTGTGTGCTGCCTGCTCGGTGACGCGTGGAGATCGCGGGTCAGATGACTTGATCTCTACCAAGCTCGAAGTCTTACGGTGCCTCCACCGACGCGAGGAGGCTGTTATGACTGATCCGACGACGCAGTGGATCAGGGAGCACGCACACAGGATCACCACGACCGACATCGAGGCGCCGCTGACCGACCTACAGCCCTTCGCCGACATCGTGGGTGATGCGTCGGTGGTCGCGCTCGGCGCCTCATCGCGACTGACGCATGAACTGTCCGCCGTGGCGCACCGACTCGTGCGCCTGCTCGTCGAAGATCACGGTTTTCGCTCGCTCGCGCTGGAAGGCGACGAGCGGGCGAGTGCCGAGCTCGACGCGTACGTCCGCACCGGCGACGGCGATCCGGTGGCTCTGCTCGCGAGCGCCCGCTCGTTCTGGCGCACGAAGGAGATTCTCGACCTGGTCACCTGGATGCGTGCGTACAACCAGCGTCACCCGGAGGATCCCGTGCGCGTCGCGCATCCTTCGGGAGCGGCGCCGGAAACCGGCCAGATCACGACGCCGGCCAACCCGGCGGACATCGAAGGCGCCATAGCCGTGAACACGCTGCGCTGGTATGACGAGACGGGCCACAAGATCGTCTACTGGGGCGGGGTGGCCCATACCAGCGTTCGTGGCTCTGTCGCCACGGCCCATCCCACCGGCGGAACCTTGATGCGGGAGCGGCTCGGGCATCGTTACGTGTCGGTCGGCCTGACCTTCCACCACGGTTCGGAGGACGGTGGCGTTCCCGCGCCCCCTACTGATTTCGCGGAAGCGGTCCTCGGCGATGCGGGTATCGACACCTACTTTCTCGATTTGCGGGCAGATGCTCCCGCACCTGTGCGCGCGTGGCTCGACACTCCGACCAAGGCGCGGCTCATCGGCCCTCGATACGACCCTCAGCTCTTCCTCAGCGGCGGCGCGTTGGCCGAATGGTTCGACATCGTCGTTCACGTCACCAGCACCACGCCGGTCCGCGCGGCGGCGTGAGTTGCGAAAGGCAACGAGTTCTGCGTTCTGCCTGCTCGGTGACGTAGTGGCGTAGATCGCATAACGGGCGTACTCTGTGTGACCTGCCACACAAGCACGATGCCAAGGGAGGCGGCGTGGAAATCGCGATCGTCCTCGGGCTCGTAGTGTTGATCTTCGCTGCGGCCGCAATGACCGTGGCCTGGGAAGACCGCCGGGCCGCCCGGCGGGCCGCCGCCGGCCGGGCCGCGCGGCTAGCGCGCCTCGGTGAGGTCGACCCGCTCGCGCACCGGTTCCGCCCGCCGCGCTGACGTTCGCAACGCCACCACCAGCGCACCGGCGATCCAACCGAGCGCCGCGCCGGACGTGTTCGTCATCAGGTCGTCCACGTCGAAGATCCGGTACTGGGACGGCGCCGTCCCCCAGTTCGCGGTCAGCTGCGTCACCTCGACGAGCAGCGAGCACGCGAAGCCCAGTGCGATCGCGCCGCCGAACCCGCGCCGCCACAACAGCCGCGCGAAGATGCCCAGCGGCACGAACAGCACCACGTTCAGCGCCATCTGCTCGAACGCCGGCGTGCTGAACGCGTCCACGAGTGAGCTGCCGTCCAGCTCGCGTCGCACGTCGTCGATCCACTGGAACGGCACCAGTTGCACGCCCTGCGACAGGTGCCGGGTGTGCGGGCCGGGCAGCGGCAACAGCACGACGGCCAGTGCCAGGCAGGCGTAGCACAGCAGCGCGGCGGTCGTGGCCACTCGCGGCGCGACGATCCGGCCGAACCGCGCCACGTGCAGGATCAGCTGAGGCACGAGCAGCGTGGCCCATAGGGCGAGGAACGCGATGAAGCCCGTCGTGAGGGCTGTGACCTGCGCTGTTGTCATGTCTCGACGCTATGGCCGGACCGTGATCCGGCGGATCGGTCGAATGGCCGGGCCGCGCCGCCGACCGGCCGAAGTTCCCCTTTCTCCAAGCGAGGCTCGCGTGCGGTCCACGAGAATGGGCCGCATGCCGACTTGGGAAGAAGTGGTCACGCTCGCCTCGAAGCTGCCAGGGGTCGAGGAGGCGACGTGGTACCGCACGCCCGGACTCAAGGTGGCGGGCAAGGGATTCGCGCGGCTGCGCACCGAGGCCGAGGGTGGCCTGGTCCTGATGTGTGGTCTCGACGAGAAGGCGGCCTTGCTCGGATCGGGTGATCCGGCGTTCTTCACGACGCCGCATTACGACGGGTATGGCGCGATTCTGGTCGACCTGGAGCGGGTCGGCGACACCCAGCTGGCGGAGCTGATCGAGGAATCGTGGCGCATCAAGGCGCCCGCCAAGTTACGCACCGCATTCGATGCGGAGAGTTATTGATTTCCCATTCTCTAGTTTCTGCGCCGAAGTCCTGCTGAGGCAGTGAACTCCGTTGTGTCACAAGGGTTTGTGACATCGAGTCGGGCTCTGGTCACAGGTGACCAGGGTGAGTCGATCATTTCCGTTTGAATACGCAGAGCGACAACTCGTCGTCCGGTTGAGCGATATTCGCGTTTGCTTGTACCGATCGCTCAAGCCACACGTCTAAGTAGACGACAAGAACTGCGTGACGGAGGTGAACACGGTGCCCGCAGAGCAGGCAGCGCCAGACCAGGCGAGCCTGCACGAGTCGATGGCCGACGCGCTCGCGGCGCGCGGCGACTGGCAACGGGCATACGAACACCTGCGCACCGCGCTGGACCTCGCCCGCGCGCAGGACCTGCCGGTGCCCGAGCAGTTCCGCCGCGAAGTGGACCGGCTGCGCCGGGAACGGGCCCAGGCACGCGAGGAAAGCCTGCGCGACGCGCTTACCGCGGTCTACAACCGGCGTTACCTCGACCGGCGGCTCGCGGAAACGTGCACTCCACTGGCGGTCGCCTTGGTTGATATTGATCTGTTCAAGAATGTCAACGACACGTTCGGTCACCTGATCGGCGATCAAGTGCTCCGGTGCGTCGCCACATTGCTACGCGAGGGCCTCCCGCACGACGGATTCTGCGCACGCTACGGTGGCGAGGAGTTCATGCTGGTTTTGCCGGCGGTTAATCCGGACAGCGCCGTCCGGGTGGCCGAGCGGGCTCGCACGCGGATCGCGGAATATCCCTGGTCGGTGCTGTGCCGGGGGTTGTCGGTGACGATCAGCGTGGGCATGGCGTACGAGCCGGGAAAGAATGCGGGGACCGGCCGGCAGGTCCTGGAGGCGGATCACCTCCTATACGCCGCGAAGCACGCCGGACGCAATCGAGTTGCCTATCGCGACCGCGGGCTTATTGAATACTGTCCGTAGCGATTGGCTGTCCTTTTCTCTATTTGTCGCCATACGGTTCACCCGCTTTGTCGCTCCCGGCACAAGTTCTCGTACTCTACGTAAAATTTTTCGCCGGAGGGTGTCGTCAGGTCCGGCAAGTATCCGTACGATAACGATGCTCGCCTCCTTGGCGATCATTCCTGTAGCGGTGCAAGCCGCCCACGAGAAGCCGAGAGGAGACCGGGTGCCAGACGACCACGCCGCAGGCCCCGGTCCCCGCAGCGACGGCGGTTCCCCGCATAGTCGCCGCCGCCGGTCGATAGACACGCATGGCGGCATCAGCGTCTCCGACGTACTGGCTCAGCACACCGGCATCCGCCCGACCTTCACCGGCGAACCCAGACCCAGCACGCACGAACGCCGCGCGAAAGACCAGAGCTCCCCACCGGCGGCGCGACGCCCGCTACCGACCGCGCCTCCCGCGGACACCCGCCCGGAACCCCCGGTGCAACGCCGCCCTTCCCCGGCGGCCCCAACGCGGCCCGCCCGCCGCGTGGCGCCTTCTTCCGGTCCGCACCACCCGCCGCCCGCGCCGGAGGGCGTTTCTGCCACCGAGTTCCCCCGTCCTGCCGTGGAGGCACGTCGGCCACCCGCGGGGCCGGTGCGCCCACCTGCGGAGCTGCCTCGCCCTGCCGCGGAGCCGCGTCGCTCGACCGGGGAGCCGGTGCGGCCACCCGCGGAGCTGCTCCGTCCACCCGCGGAGCCGCCTGGCTCGACAGCGGCGTCGCGTCGCCCAGCGGCGGAACCGGTCCGTCCACCTGCGGCATCGCCTCGTCCGCCCGTGGAGGCGGCTCGTCACCACGCGGACTCGGGTGCGCCGGCCCAGCCCCCGGCCGCACTGGGCAGGTCTGAGCCTTCGCAACCCCGGCACCTGCGCCCGGGGGTGCCATCGTCCGGCTATCAGAGGTCTGAGCCATCTGCCGCCCAGTTGCCGTCGCGGATGCATGACTCCGAGCCGTCCTGGCCTCGCTCATCCGCGGAGCCGTCAACCCCGCCGCCGCGCCCGCCCGCACCGCCGGGCTCGCGGCCCGAGCGTGAGCTGGGCTTGCACCGTTCCGCGGAGTCCCCGGTCACCCGGCGCGGATCCGAACCACCCCAGCGCCGCCAGCAGGCCGAGCCTCCTGCGACGGGATCGCACCCGGCTCCAAATCCACCGCTGGCACTGCATCGTTCCGACCCCTCCATGCCGCTGCCCCGCCCCGGCGCAGAGCCCGGTTCAGCCCCCGAACCCCCGGGCGCGCCGCCCCGACGCCCCACCCCGGAACCGCCCGTGGCCGAGAATCTGTCGCGGAGGCTGGACGGCGAGCTGGAGCCGCAGGCGGTTCCGGCGCAGCCCGTCCGGTCGCCCAGACCCGGGGGGCCGCCGCGACCCCCACGCCCGCCCCGGCCTCGCGCCGTCACGCCCGAAGAGCGGCTGACGATGACCGACGAGCTGGAGCCGATCGACGACAGCACCAAGGTGCGTCGCAAGATCGATCACACGCTCGCCCGCTTTTCCGCGGCGCACGACGAGCTCGCCGCCGAGGAGGCCAAGCGCAAGGAGCGTATGGAACGCCTCGCCGCGCGGCCTGCGCGGTTGCTCGAGCAGACACGCACACGGCTGCAGCGCGTCGTCGCGCCCCTCGCCGGCGCATCAGGCGCCGAGGCCACGCGCGTGATAACCCCATCCACGGACAGCGCAGCCGAAGCCGAATCGGAACAAGCCAAGCCGCAAACCCGGCTTCAGGAGAAGAAGCAGCGCAAGAACGAACGATCCGTCCTGATCGGGCGCATCTCGTTGATCACGCTCGCCGTCCTGATCTTCCTGGCCATCGGTGCCGCGTGGGGTACGAAGACCTGGTTCAACAGCAAGTTCACCGAGATCGCCGCCCTGGACGAGAACTCAGCGGACATCCAGAACGCGCTCGCACAGACCGGGGACGAGAACTTTCTCATCGCCGGTTCCGATACGCGCGCCGGGGCGACGGCCGAAGAGAACGTCGGCAGTTCCGACGACGTCGAGGGCGCCCGCTCCGACACTGTCATGCTCGCCCACGTGCCCGCCGACCGGAAGCGCGCCGTGGTCATCTCCTTCCCGCGTGACCTGGAGATCTCGCGCCCGTCGTGCAACCGCTTCGACTCGACGAACAACACCTACACCGACCAGGTCGTGCCCGCGGCGACGAAGGTCAAGCTGAACACCGCCTACGCGATCGGCGGGCCGCGCTGCCTCACCAAATGGGTCCAGCAGCTCACCGGCCTGAAGATCAACCACTTCGTCGGCATCGACTTCAGCGGCTTCAAGGACATGGTCGACGCGGTCGGCGGCGTGAACGTGCACCTCGACTCACCGATCAAGGACACTGTGCTGGGCATGGTGGTCGCCCAAACCGGTGACGTGACGATCTCCGGCGACCAGGCGCTCAGCTTCGTCCGCGCCCGGCACGTCATCGGCGACCCGACGTCCGACTACGGCCGGATCAAGCGGCAGCAGGACTTCATCGGGGCACTGCTGACCAAGGTGATGTCCCACGGCGTGCTCACCAACCCTGGCCAGCTCACAGAATTCGTGAATGCCTTCGCGAAGGCGACGTTCGGCGACAACATCGGCGTCGACCAGCTGCTCACGCTCGCCCAGTCGATGAAGGGACTCGACGCGAGCAAGGTCAACTTCATGACCGTCCCGACCACCGGCGAGGCCAACTCGCGCGGCAACGAGGTGCTCCAGGACACCAAGGCCAAGGCGCTGTTCCAGGCTCTCATCGATAACACCGCGCTACCGGGCACCAGCCCTGCGTCGCCCACCTCGAACGCGCAGGCCGGCGTCGGCACGAGTGGTACCCCGGCCAAGGCCGACCAGTGAGGATTCGTTAGGCGGGGTTCACTTGCGATTCATCCTGCGATGCGGAGATCGCCTGTCCGAGCCCGTAAAGTATGGCCATGCGCGAGGCTTACCACGTCGAACTCGAAGAACTGGCCGGCAACCTGGCGAACATGTCCGTCGAGGTCGCGACCGCCATGGAGCGGGCCACCCAGGCTCTGTTGAACGCCGATCTGTCGCTGGCGGAGCAGGTGATCGGCAATGACTCGAAGATCGACGACATGCGCGCCGAATGCGAGGAACAGGCGTACGCCCTGCTGGCGCTGCAGGCGCCGGTGGCCACCGACCTGCGCACCGTGCTCGCGGTGATCCACGCGGCGGAGAGCCTGGAGCGGATGGGTGACCTGGCACTGCACGTGGCGAAGGCGGCCCGCCGGCGGCACCCGGAGAGCGCCGTGCCGGACCTCGTGCGACCGTACTTCGCCGAGATGGGCGAGGCCGTCGTCAAGCTGGCGCTGCGCACCGAAGAGGTCATCAAGTCCAAGGACGTCGAGGCGGCGCGGTCGCTCGAGTCCGACGACGACCGGATCGACGAGATCCACCGGCACCTGTTCAGCGTGATCATGGCCAAGGACTGGGAGTTCGGCGTGCCCGCCGCCGTGGACGTCACGCTGCTCGGCCGGTTCTACGAGCGCTACGCGGACCACGCGGTGTCAGTCGCCAAGCGGATGGTCTTCGTGTCCACCGGCAAGATGCCCGGTTACGGCGCCGACGAGGACGTCTAAGGGCGAATCCGCTGGTGCAGGGCGGTCATCCGGGTGTCGAGATCGGCCGCGGTGACCGCCGCCGCGCGCAGTTCCGTGCCGAAGTCGGCCGGGGCCTCGCCGTCGTACTTGTAGAACAGCTTGTGCTCGACGGCCGCCCAGAAGTCCATCGCGATCGTGCGCATCTGGATCTCGACCTTGACCTTCTCGACCCGATCGGACAGGAACACCGGGATGCGCACGATCAGGTGCAGGCTGCGGTAGCCGTTGGGCTTCGGCTCGGCGATGTAATCCTTGGTCTTGACGATCTCGACATCGTCCTGGCGGCCGAGCATGCCGGCGACCATGTACACGTCGGGTACGAACGGGCACACCACGCGGATGCCTGCCACGTCCTCGATCTGCTCGCGCACGGCGTCGATCGTCGGCTCGAGGCCCTTGCGGCGCAGTTTCCGCACGATCGCCGCGGGCTGCTTGACGCGGCTGGCGATGTGCTCGATCGGGTCGTGCTGGTGGGCGAAGTCGAACTCCTCGGACAGGATCCGCAGCTTGGTCATGAGTTCCTCGACCGCGAACTTGTAGACCATGAGCTGCGGCCGCAGTTCGCGCAGCAGCGCGGCCACCTGCGGCTGATCGACTTCGTCGAGAACTGTCACCAGCACAGGTTACTGATCTGCTCAGACGTCCCGCGGAGCCGACCGGGTCGCGCCGATCGACGCCGCGACCACGCAACACAACGCCACCCACTGCAGCATGTGCAGCCGCTCGCCGAGCACGACGAGACCGGCCAGCGCCGCGACCGCCGGTTCGAGGCTCATCAGGATCCCGAACACGCGCGGCGGGATCCTGCGTAGCGCCTCCAGTTCGAGCGAGTACGGGATGACCGACGACAGCAGCGCCACGGCGAGCCCGACGAGCAGGATCCACGGGGACAGCAGGCCGGCGCCGGTCTCCACGATCCCGGCGGGCATCGCGATCATCGCGGCGACCGCCATGCCCAGCGCGAGCCCGTTGCCTTCGGAGGTGCGGTCGCCCAGCGCGGCGCTGAGCAGGATGTAGGAACCCCAGCAGACGGCGGCGGCGAGCGCGAACAGCAGGCCGATGATCGACATGTCGCCACGGGTCTCGGCGAGCAGCACGACCCCGCCCGCGGCGAGCAGCGCCCACACCCCGTCCAGGAGCTTGCGTGAGCCGGCGAGCGCGACCGTGAGCGGGCCGAGGAACTCGATGGTGACGACGAGCCCTTGGGGGATGCGGGCGAGTGCCTGGTAGAAGGTCAGGTTCATCAGCCCGAGCACGACGCCGTACGCGATCACGACCGGCCATGCCCGGCGGCCGAGCCGCAACGCCGGGCGCCACACGAGCAGCAGCACGAGCGCGGCGAAGAACAGGCGCAACGTGACGGTGCCCGCGGCGCCGGCGACGGCGAAGAGTTGCTTGGCGAGCGAGGCGCCCACCTGCACGCTCACGATGCCGACGAGTACCTGCAGCGGCGGCGGGATGGCGCCGAGCGCGCGCCCGGCCACCGCGATCGCCCTGGAGCGCGGCAGCCCTCCCCCGATTTCGTCCACGTGAACCGACACCACGTTTCGACGGTATCCCGTGTGCCCGACACGTTCCGCAGGTCCCCCGAGACGGTCGTGGGGGGGGGGG
>DASZUO010000276.1:0-6365 GCA_035547575.1 Amycolatopsis sp.
ACCAGGCTCATCATCAACGGCCAGGTCGCGGCGCCGCCGTCACCGGCGACCAGCCCGATCGACACGTGCGGGTCGGCGAAGAAGGCGTTGGTCGAGGCGTAGATGATGTCGCCGAGGGAGGCGATGCTGCAGCCGAGGCCCGCGGCCGGGCCGTTGACGGCGACGACCAGCGGCAGGGGAAAGCCGGTCAGCGCGTCGATGATCTTGCGACCGTTCCGCAGCCGCACCCGGCGGCGATAGTCTCCGTCGGCGGTGACGTTCGGGAAGTTGGCGATGTCGCCGCCGGCGGAGAACGCCGACCCCGCCCCGGTCAGCACGACCGCGCGGACGTCGAGGTCGTCGGCGAGGTCGTCCCAGATGGCCAGCAACGCATCCTTGACGTCCTGCACGATCGCGTTCCGGGCTTCGGGACGGTTCAGCGTCACGATGCGCACCGGCCCGTCGCTCTCGACGAGAATGGCATCGTTGGTTGGGCGCGGCATCACGGCTCTCCGTTTCGACTGGGCTATCGACAAAAAGGATACTTAATTTTCTGATGCCACGCAATGAGGCTAGGACAGCGCCGATTTCGTGGAGATCTGAGGATCATGATTGGCTGGTCATCCGAACAGGCGCCGGGTGTCGTCGTTGAGGAACAGCCCCTTGGGGTCGAAGGTCTCGCGCACCGCCCGGAACTCGGCGTGCCGCGGGTAGAGGCGCTCGACGTCCTCCCGCGTGAGGAAGTGGATCTCGCCCCAGTGCGCGCGGGCGTCGAACGGGGCCAGGGCCGCGTGGTACCGGCGGAAATACCCCCAGTAGTCCGTGCCGGGCTCGCCGGCTTTCGTAGCAACGGTTACGCACTGTTCGGGGTCCGCCTACTCTTGGTCGGATTAGTGACCTCCGGCCCACGTCGGACTCCCAGGAGCGGACCCCGGTGTCCACCTCGGGTGCCGGCGCCCGGTTGCAGGCCTCGATCCAGCAGGTGCCGGCCATGTCGCGTGCCTGCGGGACGGGCATCCGGTACAGCCCTGGCGAGCCGTGGTGCGGGAAGCACATGTTGGCGTAGTGCCGGTTGGCCGCGACATCCTGTTCCAGCGTCGCGCTCGCGTCCGGCCAGTCGGGGAAGCTGACCTCCTTGGACAGGAAGTACCTCGGCTCGGCCTGCAGCAGGACTTCCAGGATCGACCCGAGCATGCCGAGCGATACCTGCGCGGCGGCCGGTTCCGCCAGGTGCTGCTCGCCGATCTCGACGATGTCGCCGTGGCCGTCCACCAGGTGTACCCCGCGGGCACAGCTCGACAGGCAGCCGAAGTCGCTGCCACTGCCGTGTGTGCCGGTCGCCGCGGCACCGACGAACGTCTGCAGGTCGAATGCGCCCTGGACGGTGATCGCCAGGCCCTTGGCCCAGAGCAGGTCGCCGAGTTCGTTCACCCCGGTGCCTGCCTTGACCCACGCCCGGTGGTTGGCCGAGTCGATGTCCCCGAGGCCCGAGTAGTTGACCATGTCCAGCAGGATGCCGCCGGTGTGGACCAGTGGCGAGAACGAGTAGCCCCCGCCTTTGGTGCGGACCGGGATGTCCTGCGCGATCGCGAAGCGGACGACCCGGGCCACCTCTTCGGCGGTGCTGGGCGCGAAGGTGTAGAGCGGCGTGCAGGTCTGGCTCTGCGACCAGTTGGTCCACGGCACTCGCTCGCGGACGGCGGGCAGCGGCACGGCGGTACGCCGGTGCGCGGAATCAGTGCTCATTGTCTCCCGGGATTCTCGGAGGGGATCCGCGACCGATCCGGCCGGGAGGCAGACCCCGCGTAGCCGGAAACCCTTGCTGCTCAAGCCGGCTCGCCGTGACCACGGTCGGCTTGGCAGCCGGCGGCACCGTACCGCAGTGGCCGCGGCGCCTCGACGAAGTCCGTCATCACGTCGATGCCGGGCACGCCGTCGGTGCGGTGGACCGCCTCGCCGATCGGGGTCCGGCGCCGCCTGACGATCCGCCACCGTCCCTCGACACGGCGGAAGTCCCAGTGGTTGTAGGCCGCGGTGCGGATGCCGAACGATCCGGCGTCGACCCGGACGAAGACCACGGAGTAGCACTCCGCCCACGCGGTGGCGCCCTGCACGCGGATGTAGAGGTTGTGGCTCGTGTGCTGCGAGCCCCTGCTTTCCACCTGTGACTTGTGGGTGCCCTCCGGCGCGGAGATGAACTCTCGCAGCTGCTCGTGCCCTCGGAACACGGCGGTGCCGGTGTCGTACTCACCGTCCTCTGTGTACTGGGCGACGTACGCCTCGTCGATGCCGAGATCGGCGGTGAAGCCGTAGCGTGCGACCACTTCCCGGATCTCTTCGCGGTCCTCGAGGTCGCGAAGCCGGGCTTCGATCCGCGCCAGCCTGGCGTCGGCGTCATCCATGTGCAGCACCTCCAGCAGTACCCCGCCGAGAAAAAGAGTACCCTACAAGTGAAGGCGGCGCGAGCGTCACTTTACGCATTTTTCCCCGAAAAACTAGGTCGGCCGTGGTGCCGCCGGTGACCTTCCTCGAAGATTGAGAATCCTGTATCGGGCCGTTCAGAACCGCGCCGAGCATCGGGAGGAAGAGGCCTCTCATATCTCGGCGAAGGCCATGTACTGCGGTTATCTGAACCGTGATATTCGAAAAAAGAGGGTCCTCTTGCTATCGAGGCTAACGCTGGTTATCTTAGCCCGAGCCTCCTTGGCCTCCCGAGAGGGGATCAAAGATGATCCTGAAATTGGCCTGGGGTCGGCGTCGACGATGTGCGAGCCGGCCATGACAAGAGTTCCCGCACCACCGCTGAAGAAGACGCTGTCATGGGGCATCGCGGCGGCGGTCGTCGTCGCCGCCCTCGTCGCGGCGGTCACCGACCAGGGGGTACTGCAGGCGACCGTGCTCGGCCTTGGCACCGGCGCCCTGATCGCGGCCATCGGACTCGGCGTCGTCGTGACGTTCCGCGGGTCCGGTGTCATCAACATGGCGGGCGGCGCGCTGGCCATGTATTTCGGCTACGTCTACACGCTGCTCGAACGGGAGGGCAACCTGCTGCTGCTCGGCGGCTGGGTGTCGCTGGGCGCGCCGCTGTCGCCCCCGCTCGCCATGCTGGTCACCATCCTGCTGGCCGCCGTCATCGGACTGGCACTGCACTGGCTGGTGTTCCGAAGGCTGCGCGGCGCGTCGCCGCTCGTCAGCACGGTGGCCTCCGTCGGCGTCCTCATCGTGTTCCAGGCGATCATCGTCCTGAGCGTCGGCGCGCAGTCGGTGCCGGTCGCGCCGGTGCTGCCGCTGACGTCCTGGCGGCTGGGCGGGATCCAGATCCCCGTCGCCCCGTCGTTGCTGGTGCTGATGACCGTGCTGGTCACGGTGTTGCTTTCGGTGCTGTTCACCTACACCAAGTTCGGAATGCGCACCAGGGCCGCCGCCGAGAACGAGAAGGCGGCCATCCTGCTGGGGTACTCGCCGAACCGGCTCGCCGCCGTGAACTGGATGATGTCGAGCGTCGTGATCGCCGTGATCGGCATCTTCGCGGCCACCCTTGGCGGCGCGATGGACAACATGACGTTCCTGTTGCTGATCGTTCCCGCGCTCGGCGCGGCGTTGCTGGGTGGGATGACGTCGTTCTGGTGGACCCTGCTGGCCGGTCTCGGCATCGGTGTCCTGCAGTCCGTCGTGGTCTATCTGAGCACATTGGACTGGTTCCCCCGCGGTTCCGACGGTTCGCCACTTCCCGGGATCAAGGAGGCGCTGCCGTTCCTGATCATCGTGCTCGCCTTGTTCGTCCGGGGCGCGTCGCTGCCGAGCCGGGGATCGCTCGCCTCGATCCGGATGCCGTTCTCGCCCCGGCCGCCCCGGCCGGCCCGCGCTGTCGGCGCCGGTGTCGTGGTCGCCGTCGTCCTGATGCTCACGCTGGGTCCGGACTGGCGACTGGCGTTGATCAACACGACGGTCGGCGTCGCGCTGTGCCTGTCGCTGGTGATCCTCACCGGGTTCGTGGGGCAGATATCGCTCGCGCAGATGGCGCTGGCCGGCGTCGCCGGATTCGCGATGTCCAAGTTCCTCGTCGGGCTCGGTATCGGCTTCCCGCTGGCGCCGCTGCTGGGCGCGCTGGTCGCCACGCTCTTCGGCATCGTGGCCGCGATACCCGCGCTCCGGGTTCGCGGGGTGACACTCGCGATCGTCACCATGGCCGCGGCGCTGGCGATCGAGAACTTCGTGTTCAAGAACCCGACACTCGGCGGTGGCGTGCAGGGGGCGCCGGTGCCGTCCCCGACGTTCCTCGGGCTGGACTTCGGTCCCTCGACCGCCGCGTCGTTCGGCGACGGGAAGCTGCCCAACCCGGTGTTCGGCGTGTTCTGCATCGCCATCGTCGGCCTGCTGGCGCTGGCCGCGGCCAACCTGCGCCGATCCGGGACCGGGCGCCGGATGCTCGCGGTGCGGTCCAACGAGCTGGCCGCGTCGGCCGCGGGCATCGACGTGCCGAAGACCAAGCTCGCGGCCTTCGCGGTCGCCGCGTTCGTCGCGGGCTGTGCCGGCGTGCTGTCGGGGTACCGGTTCGGCTCCGTCACCCCCGAGTACTTCGGCGGCCTCGCCTCGATCACCCTGCTGGCGTTCGCGGTGCTCGGTGGCATCTCGAGAATCGGCGGCGCCGTCGTCGGCGGGCTCATCATCCAGGGCGGCCTGATCGTCCACTTCTTCCTGCGGCTCGGCGTGCCCGAGCACCTGATCACGCTGATCGGCGGCATCGGCCTGGTGGCGACGGCGGTGCTGCATCCCGACGGCATCGCCGGAGTGCCACGTCAGATCCGCCGCGCGCTCGGCCGGCGCAGGCCCGGCCCCGCGGAGCCCGCCCAGCTGGTGGGTGCCGGTGAGTCCGTGAAGGAGCGGGCATGACATCGGTCAGGCTCGAGGCGCGCGGCATGACCGTCTCCTACGGCGGCCTGGTGGCCAACGGCGCGGTCGACCTGCGCGTCCATTGTGGTCAGTTCGTCGGGCTCATCGGCCCCAACGGCGCCGGAAAATCCACCTTCATCGACGCGGTGTCGGGCTTCGTCGCCCCGGACGAGGGCTCGATCCTGCTCGACGGTGCGGACATCACCGCGATGTCGGCACACAGCCGGGCGCGGCACGGAATGTCGCGTACGTTCCAGGCCGTCGAGCTGTTCGACGACCTGCCCGTGATCGAGAACCTGCTGGTCGCCGCCGAACGCCCGCGCTGGTGGAGCCTGCTGGCCGACCTGGTCCGCCCGGGCAAGGCCGCAGCCGGTATCGAAGCGGCGGAACGCGCACTCCGGCGGGTCGGCATCGAGTCGGCCCGCGACCTGGCGCCGCACGAGCTCTCACACGGCCAGCGGAAACTCGTCGGTGTCGCGCGTGCCCTGGCCGCGAGCCCGAAGATCCTGCTTCTCGACGAGCCCGCGGCGGGACTCGACACCACCGAGGTCGGTGAGTTCGCCGCCCGGTTGCGCGGGCTGATCGACGACGACCTGTCGATCCTGCTCGTGGATCACAACATGGGCCTGGTGCTCAACACGTGCGACTACGTCTACGTGCTCGACTTCGGCTGCGTGATCGCCCACGGTCCGCCGGAGGAGATCCGCGGCAACCCGGATGTCATCGCCGCCTACCTCGGCACCGCGGCCGGCGCCGCGGGACTGGACGACGACGCGGCAGGACGGCAGGTGGAGGGCCGATGACCGGTGAGTGCATCGACATCGAATCGCTGACCTGCGGCTACGACGGGCCGAACGTCGTGCGGGACGTCTCGCTGTCCGTCGCGCCCGGCGAGGTCGTCGCCCTGCTGGGGCCGAACGGGGCCGGGAAGACCACGACACTGCTGACGATCTCGGGCCTGCTCAAGCCGCGCGCGGGGAGCGTGCGCGTGCTCGGTGAGCCGGCCGACTGGGCACGCCCGGCCCGGATGGCGCGGCGCGGGCTCGCGCACGTGCCGGAGGGCCGCGGCCTGTTCTACGGGCTCACCGTGGGGGAGAACCTGCGCCTGTGCACGAGCGGCGGCAAGGGATCGATCGCCGCGGCGCTGGACCACTTTCCCGCGCTCGTCCCGTTGCTCGACCGCAAGACCGGCGTGCTCTCGGGTGGCGAACAGCAGATGCTGGCCCTCGCGCGGGCCCTCATCTGCGAGCCGCGCGCCCTGGTGATCGACGAGATGAGCCTGGGACTCGCCCCGGTCATCGTCGAGCGACTGCTGCCCGTGGTGCGCCAGATCGCCACGGAGTTCCACTGTGGCGTGCTGCTGGTCGAGCAGCACGTGCACCTGGCACTCGAGGTCGCAGACCGGGGATACGTGCTGGCCGACGGCCGGATAGTGCTGTCCGGACCGGCCGCGGAGCTGGCCGCGAACCGGCACCTGCTGGCCTCCAGCGACC
>DASZUO010000277.1:0-1844 GCA_035547575.1 Amycolatopsis sp.
CGAGGCGAAGAGCCAGCTCGACGACGCACTGGACCAGCAGTTGCAGCGCGATGCCGACATGCCGCACGGCTACTACGAGATCCTGGTGCGGCGGTCCGAGGCGGACGGGCGCCAGTTGCGGATGAGCGAGCTCGCCGACCGGACGTCCTCATCACGCAGTCGGTTGTCGCACGCCGTGGCCCGCCTCGAGGAGCGCGGCTGGATCGTGCGCGAGGACTGCCCGACCGATCGGCGCGGCCAGGTCGCGCGGCTGACCGACGCCGGCTTCGCGGTGCTTGCGGATGCGGCGCCGGGTCATGTCGGCGAGGTGCGCCGGCTGCTGTTCGATCGGCTGACGGCCGAGCAGGTCCAGCAGCTCGACACGATCTGCCGCGCCATGCTCGGCGCCGACTGATCGCCGCCTGATCCCGCGCACGACTCCGCCCGCCCGCGAGGGGCGGGCGGGCGGAGCGTCAGGGTCTACAGCCTGGCTGCAGGATGACGAGCGGGAAGCGACTCAGTGGCCGACTCAGTGGCCCCAGCCGCCGTGGCTGTCGTGCTGGTAGCTACCGAACTCGTGGTGGCCGTACCCGTCGTGGGTGTAGCCGTCGTGCTGGTAGGCGACGGACGGGGTGACACCACCCTGCTGATGGTCGCCCCAGCCGTAATGGCTCCAGCTGTGGTGATTCCAGTCGTGATGGTTCCAGTCGTTGCCGCCCCAGTTGTCGTGGCCCCAGTTGTCGTGGTTGTCGCTGGACTTGCTGGCTGTCCAGTGCACGGAGTGCGACGCGGACTTGTCGGCCAGCGTCACCGCGTTGGCGTCGTGGTGCCGGGACGGGATGACCTTGTGCCGTCCCCACCAGTGGTGGTCCTGCGGGAAGGACGGCGTTGCGGAGCTCTGCCAGAGGGCGACGAACGCGGCCTTGATGTCGTCCGGGCTCTGCGCCGCCGAGACCGCGTTCTCGGCCGTGGTGATGGCGGCCTTGTCCTGGTCGATCTTGTTCTGGAAGTCGGTCTTCTGGGCGTCGGTCAGGTGCGGGTCGTTCGCGACCTTGCTGGCGACGCGGTCCAGACCGGCGGAGCGTGCCGCGAGGACGGACTCGGCGATCTGCTGTTGCTGGGCCAGGCTCAGCTGCGGCCAGCCCTGCGCCGCGGACGTCCCGGGCGCCGGGGTTGTCGGGTGATCGCAGGCGAGCGCGGGCACGGCGAAGCCGAGCGTGAGCGCGGCGATGCCTCCGGCCGCGCCGGCGATCCGAGCAGTTCGGGTCAGGCGAATGGGAGTCATGCCTGGTGGGTTACCCAGAAGGTGTGAATCGACCGTGAAATACCAGAGCAAATAGGACGAATCGCCTCAGAGTTCTGCCAGGCCGAGATCGCGGTACCGGGTCAGCCGGCGGCGGAGCAGATCGTCCACCGGGCGCCGCAGCAACTGCAGCAGTTCGGACTCGAGGACCGCACCCAGCCGTTGCAGGAACGGTGCGGGCTCGTCGGCTGCGTCCGGGAACTCGCCGACGATGCGGTCGACGATGCCGTGCCGCAGCAGATCCGCGCTGCGCACACCCTGCGCCGCGGCCATCTCCGCCGCGTGCGAGGTGTCGCCGTGCCGGATCGCCGAGGCGCCTTCGGGCGGCAGCGGCGAGAGCCAGCCGTGCTGCGCGCAGAGCACCCGATCGGCCGGCAGCAGCGCCAGCGCGCCACCGCCTGCGCCCTCGCCGAGCAGCAGGCAGATCGTGGGTGCGCGCAGCGTCGTCAACTCGACCAGCGACCGCGCGATCTCACCGGCGAGCCCGCCCTCCTCCGCCGCCTGCGACAGCGCCGCTCCGGCCGTGTCGATGACGGTGACGAGCGGGAGGTGCAGCTCGGCG
>DASZUO010000278.1:0-8733 GCA_035547575.1 Amycolatopsis sp.
CGATCCGGGCCTTGCCCGCGTCCAGCGCCGGCCTGCTGACCTCGGTGACGATCACGTCGGCACCCGCTTTCGCGTGCACCTCCGCGATACCCGACCCCATCAACCCGGCGCCGATCACGCCCACCCGCTGAATGTCCGCCATCCCACCACTCCTTAAGCGGTACCCGCGCATGACGAGCAGCGAGGGCGGGTCCGGAAGCTCCCCGGAGCCCACCCTCGCGTCTGGTCAATCTTCACCGACGATAGTCGTCGTCGTACTCGTCCGCGTACGGGTCCTCGTACTTGTCGTCCTCGTCGTGGGAGTTCTGAGCGGATTTACCTGACAGCTCGCGCTGCAAAGCTTCGAAGTCAGTGTCGTGAGTGCTGTATTTGAGCTCTCGCGCCACCTTCGTCTGCTTGGCCTTGGCCCGGCCGCGCCCCATGGCTCGACCCCCTCGCACAGGGACGGGGCGGCCGGGGGAAACGGCGGCCCCGCATGTCTCGACAACTATTTCCTGTACATACCGTACCTTGTCTCAGGGGGAGATTGCGACGTGGCTTGTCCTCTCGTGGCGAGAGTCTCGCCGCCTTCCCGAAGCCGGTGCGCGCGGCGCGTCCGCGACGTGCCACGATTCAACGATGCTGCGTCCGTTCGTTGCCTATCTGCGGGTGTACGAACCCTTGTCCGCTTTCGGCGAAACCCCCTCCGACCAGCTGTTGAAGGCCGTCCAGACCACCCGGCTGAGCCGCGCCACGGTCGGCGAACGCGAGCAGCGCATGTGGCTCAAATCACAAGTTGCCGTGCCGACGCGACTGCTGCCCGCGGAACTCGCCAACGGCCGAGCCGCGCCGAGCACCACCACCGACGTGCTCGTCCTCGATCCGGCCGACGTGCCCGGCAAGGTCGGCCCCGGACCGCTCGTGTGCCCGCTCGAACTGCGCGCCCGCTCGGCCGCGGCCCTCGTCAGCTTCCTCGGCGACGCGCACCCGGCATTGCGCGCCGCGGTGCTCGACGCGGGCGGGCTCACGGCCGAGAAGGCGCGGTCGCGGACGAGCGCTGCGCTCGGCTCCCTCGACAAGGCGGCGGTGCACGTCCTGTCGACGACCTGGACGGTGCCGCTGCCGTGGTTCGCGCTCGTCGAGCCTGGCCGGCGCCGGCTGCGGCTGGGCTCGGGCCTCACCGACCCGGACCGCGAGCTGTCGTGGCGGGTCGCGATGCCGGACGCGATGCGGCGCGCCGCCGAGGCCCGAGAGCTGGCCGAGAGCACCCTCGGCGACTCGGGCCCCACGCAGATCATCACGGAGACCGAACGCTGGCTGACCAACTTCGACCCGGGCTCGGCCATCGAGCTGGACTACGGCGGGCTCGTCCAGCTGATCGACGACGAGCAACTGGAATCGGACAGCTCGGCCGACGAGGTGCACAAGATCCTGGAGGCACTGCGCGGCGGTGATGTCGAGCGGCTCGCGGAGCTGTTCAACAACCTGCGGGAGTACTGGAGCGACCTGGCTGCCCGCGAGCACTTGAACTAGAGGTCTCGGGCGCGTTCCTCGGCGAGGAGTTCGTCGACCGAGGCGGTGCCCTCGGCGTAACGGGCCGCGATCTCGCCGTTGAACAAGTCCACCACGGCCTGCACCTCACGCCGCCGCTGCGAGACCGACGACTCTTCCTCGCCGTAGACCCGAAGCGTGTCGGCGAGCTTGTCGTCCGACAGTGAGCCGACGTCCGAGAGGTCGGTGTTGCCGACCAGCGCCTCCGCCTGGCGGCGGTGCTCCCCGGCGCGCGTCGGCTCCAGCTCCTGGTAGCGACCCGAACCGCGCGCAGGGCGCAGCGCGTTGTCGGACAGGATCGTGGCCAGCTGGTCGACGATGCTGCTCCCGCCGGTGCTGCGCCGCTGCTGCTCGGCACGCACGATGTCGATCCGGACATGCAGGAGCCGGCGCAGGTAGGACAGGTCCGTCTCTTCCTGCGCGGCATCGTCGCGGCGCTCCCGGAGCTGCTTCAGCGAAAGCTCGTCGAGGCCTTCCACGTAGCCAGGGGCCAGGACCCGGTCGATGCGGCGGCGTCCGCCCGGCCTGACTTCGATCACGCGGACATCCTGCTCCATCCACGACCCCGACGCCAGGCCGGGTCGTCTGCCTCAACCGCGCAGGCGCGCGGCAGCCTCGCGACCTGGGGCGGCACCTTCGCCCGGTACCGAGTCGGGGTCGACGGCCGCCTGCACGACCCGGTCCTCGTCGCCCGCGAGCAGCTCCTGATCGACCGGCGCGGACCGCTTGAGCAACGCCAGCGCGACCGGGCCGAGCTCGTGGTGCTGCGCCACGCTGCCCACTCGCCCGACGACGCGGTCCCCGAGCCGGACCGGATCGCCGGTCTCGGGGTAGATCTCGGGCGAGCCGTCGAGATGCAGCAGCACCATGCGCCGCGGCGGGCGGCCGACGTTGAACACCTTCGCGACCGTCTCCTGCCCGCGGTAGCAGCCCTTCGCGACGTGCGCGGCGCTGCCGATCCAGCCGACCTCGTGCGGGATCGTCCGAGTGTCGGTGTCGACGCCGAGCCGGGGCCGCAGCGACTCGACCCGCAGCGCGTCGAAGGCCCACGTGCCCGCGGGACGCGCGCCTGCCTCGGTGATGCGCCGCCACCAGTCGGCGAGCGCGGCCCTCGGCACGAACAGATCCACGCTGGAGCGGCCGGGCCACGGCATCCGCCGCGCGAAGCCACCCTCGAAGGCACTGACGGCATACGCGTCGCCCGCGAGCGATATGTCCAAAGTAGACAGGACACGGCCGGTGTCGGGGCCGAGCAGGGTCAGCACCGCCAGGTCGCCGGTGACGTCGGCGATCTCGACCTGCGACCAGAACTTCATCGCTTCGAGGTACTCGCGCAGCGTCTGCGGCCCGCCCTTGGGCAGCGCGCTCGTGGCATGCGCACCAGGGTCGGAGTCGAGGTACACCGCCTCGCCGATGTGCGCGAGGACCATGTGCGTGTCGATGTGGCCCTGGCTGTCGAGGACGAGCGCCTCGGTGCCGCGCCCGTCGGGCAGTTCGGTCACGTGCTGGGAGATCACCAGGTGCAGCCACGACAGCCGGTCCGGACCGGTCACCTGCAGCACCTCGCGGTGCGACCGGTCGACGACCGCGACACCGCGGGTGGCCGTGCGCTGCTCGGCGAACGGGTCGCCCCAGTGCCAGGGCACGCCTTGTTCCGCGTTGCCCTCCGGCGGGGCGACCGAGCGGGGCGCGTCCAGGAGCGGTGACTGGTAGGCCATACCCCCAATCCTAGGTGAGTACCGTGAGGCCATGCGCGTACTCGCTTTCCTCGACGGCACACTGGCCGACCCGGACGCCGCACACATCCGGGTCGACGACCTCGGCCTGATGCGCGGCGACGGCATCTTCGAAACCGTGCTGGTCGCGAATGGCAAACCCCGCGAACTGCGGCCGCACCTGGACCGGCTGGCGCGCTCGGCGTCGATGCTGGACCTGCCCGAGCCGGACGACGAGGCGTGGCAGCGAGTCGTCCAGCTGGTGATCGACACCTGGAGCGGCGGCGACGAGTTCGCGCTCAAGCTGGTCTACACCCGCGGCGTCGACGGCGACCCGGACGCGCGGCCCACGGCGTACGCGATCGGCTCGCCGATCGGCGAGAAGGTGATCCGCGCCAGGGCGGAAGGCATCGCGGTCGTGACGCTGGACCGGGGGATCGCGCCGGACCTCGCCGAGCGGGCGCCGTGGCTGCTGCTGGGCGCGAAATCGTTGTCCTACGGCGTCAACATGGCCGCCGGCCGCGAGGCGGAGCGGCGGGGCGCGAGCGATGTGATCTTCATCGCGACCGACGGTTCAGTGCTGGAGGGGCCGACCTCCAACGTGGTGCTCGCGCGCGGGCGCACCCTCCACACACCGCCCGCGGCCATCGGCATCCTGCCGGGCACCACGCAGGCGGCGGTGTTCCGCGGCGCCGAGCGCGTGGGCTGGAGCACCAAGATCGAGCCGTTGCGTGCGGACGAACTGGCCGATGCCGACGCGCTTTTCCTGGCCTCGTCGGTGCGCAAGCTGACCCGCGTGCACACCCTCGACGGCAAGGCGCTGCCTGATTCGAGCCCGATCCACGCCGAACTCGCGGCGGCGTACGAAAGCGTTTACGAGTAGAGCCGGAACCGGACCGTGGTGCCGGGGCGCGCCTGCGCGAGCGCGGGGAGCGCGCCCGGCGCCACCACACCGATCACCGGGTAGCCGCCGGTGGTCGGGTGGTCGGCGAGGAACACCAGCGGCAGGCCGTTCGGTGGCACCTGGATCGCGCCGGTGAGCAGTCCCTCGCTGGGGAGCTCGTCGTTTTTCGCGCGCCGCAACGGTTTCCCGTCGAGTCGCAGGCCGACACGGTTCGACTCGGGGGTGACCGTCCACGCGTGGGCAAGCTGGGTGGCGGGGTCGGCGAACCAGTCGTCGCGCGGCCCGAGCCAGACCGGCACCACGAGGTCGGCGGGCACGCGCGGCGGGCTCAGTTCGTCCTCACCGGCCGGGATGCCGCGCCGCTCGCCGACCGGCAGCACGTCGCCCGGCGCCAGCGCGGGTGGCCCGATTCCGGACAGCACATCACGCGACCGGCTGCCCAGTTCGGGTTCGGCGTCAACGCCACCGGAGACGCCGAGGTAGCAGCGCAGGCCGGTAGCCGGGGTGCCGATGCTCAGCGTCTGCCCAGCCGCCAGGTGCAGGGGGGTGTGGGAGCCGAGTGCGTGGCCGTCGACCGTGACGTCGACGGACGGTCCGGTCACCGCCACCGTGCACGAGTGGGTTGCCCGCACGACCAGCCCGCCGAGCAGCACCTCGAGACCGGCCGCGTCCTCGGGGTTTCCGGTGAGGCGGTTGGCCAGGCGCAACGCGGGTAGGTCGAGCGCGCCGGAGGGCGGCACGCCAAGGTGCGCGTACCCGGGCCTGCCGAGGTCCTGGACGAGTGCCGAGGGCCCGGTCGCGAGGATTTCGAGCGCCCTCATAGGACGCTCCGGAATCGCACCCGGTCGCCGGGCGCGAGCAGCGCGGGCCGTTCCGCGCGCGGGTCGAACAGGACGGTGTCGGTGTGGCCGAGCAGCCGCCAGCCACCGGGCGAGGACCGGGGGTAGACGCCGGTGAACTCGCCGGCGACGCCGACCGAGCCGGCGGGGACCCTCGTCCGTGGACTGTCCAAACGCGACTGGCGAAGCGGCTCGGGCAGCCCGGTGAGGTAGGCGAACCCGGGCGCGAAGCCGGTGAACGCGACAGCGTAATCGGCGCCGGTGTGCAGGTCGATCACCTCGCCAGTGGTGATGCCCGCGGTCTCGGCGATCAGCGCGAGGTCCTCGCCGTCGTAGCGCACATCGAGCACGATCTCGCGCGGATCGGCCTCGGGCGGGTTGGCCAGATCGGCGGCTTCGACGACACGGCGTGCATCACGGAGCGCCTTGCCGCCCGGCCGCGCGACCACAAGCACGCTACGGGCGCCGGGCACGACCTCGACGAGATCGGGCAGCCCGATCACGGCAGCGCGGACCGCGCTCATCTCATGAAGCGAACCGCACTCGATGAGCGCGGCATCAGGCCCGTAAGCCAGCCAGCGCACTAGCCCACGACGCGACGGAGATAGGCCGAAACATGGGGCTGCATGGGCTGGCCGACCATGGCGCGCTCCTCGACGTAGCCGAGGTCACCGTTGTTGACCAGACCGTAGAGCCGCTGCGCGCCGGTGACCTCCTTGGCCGTCGCGGTGCGGATGACCGCGTCGGTGCCCAGTTCCCAGGACGTCTGGGTGCGCGGCTTGCCGTAGAAGATCTCGAGGATCCCGGTGGAGTGCGTGAGCAGCAGTTCGATC
The DNA here is from genome assembly GCA_035547575.1 of Amycolatopsis sp. Taxonomy (GTDB): domain Bacteria; phylum Actinomycetota; class Actinomycetes; order Mycobacteriales; family Pseudonocardiaceae; genus Amycolatopsis_E. The sequence continues at coordinate 5,822 of DASZUO010000278.1, forward strand.
GTGTCGTCGGGCTGCGGCCGCCACCAGCCGACCTCGCGGGCGGCCGGACGGATCACGTCGCCGTTGTCGTCGAGCAGCCAGGACCGCGCCTCGTGGTAAAGGAACGGACGCCCGTCGTGGGCGATGGTGACCTGCTGGGCGAACTTCACCGGGCCGTCGATGGTCGGGTAGTTGACCTCGCCCTCACCCCGCCAGACCCCGACGAGCGGCAGCAGCGCCAGGCAGGCGTCGTTGAGGTTCGGCCCCTCGCGGAGGTTCGCGGTGTCCGCCGGGATGGGCAGCTCGGGGAGGATGCCGTACGGGGGAAGGTTTCGGTCGCGCGTGGTCCGGGCGCGCGATTCCGCGGCCTGTAGGGCGGAAGGGTCGATGCCGCCGCTGTCCATGGGTATCCGTTATCGCTGGTCGGCGTACAGACGGTAGATGACGTAGACCGCGAACCACAGGATGGCGATACCGGCGATCACCAGCAGCGTCGTAAACAGGATCTCCACGCCTGTGAGGATAGCTCCCCGTGGTCGGCGCGCTCGCATCGTGGTGGCAAGCGCCACGGTGACGCGAAGCGTGAGGGCCGCCATCGCGGACGATGGCGGCCCTCACGGGAAACGTCGTCAGGCGACGGAGATGGTGAGCTCGTGCAGGCCGGGGCCCTGCGCGGTCACCGAGGCCTCGCCGTTGCCCGTGCGGTGCAGGGCGCGGACCGTCCACGCACCGGGGGCAGCGTAGAACCGGAAGTCGCCCTCGGGAGAGGCCTGGACCTCGCCGGCGAAGTCGCCGTCGCCGTTGAGCAGCCGGACGTAGGCGCCGCCCAGCGGGCCGCCCGATCCGGTCACCTTGCCGGCCACCACGACCTGGCCGTTCGTGTCGATGTCAGCCAGAGTCGCCGTCTGCACCGGCGCGCCGCAACCGTCAGCACTCATGTTCACTTCGCTCCTGTCTCGATCGGCACGCCGACCAGCGAGCCGTATTCCGTCCACGAACCGTCGTAGTTCTTCACGTCCTCGAGCCCGATCAGCTCGTGCAGGGCGAACCAGGTGTGGCTGGAACGCTCGCCGATGCGGCAGTAGGCGATGGTCGCCTTGCTGGTGTCCAGGCCGACCTCGTTGTAGAGCTCCTTGAGCTCGTCGGAGGTCTTGAACGTGCCGTCCTCGTTCGCGGTCTTGGCCCACGGCACGTTCAGCGCCGATGGGATGTGGCCGGCGCGCTGCGCGGACTCCTGCGGGAGGTGCGCCGGGGCGAGCAGCTTGCCGGAGAACTCGTCCGGCGAGCGCACGTCGACCAGGTTCTTGGTGCCGATCGCGGCGACGACCTCGTCGCGGAAGGCGCGGATCGAGGTGTCCTGCTCCTTCGCGGAGTAGCTGGTGCGCTCGCGCTTGACCTCGTCGGTGCTCAGCTCGCGGCCGTCGAGCTCCCACTTCTTGCGGCCGCCGTCGAGGAGCTTGACCTTGTCGTGGCCGTACAGCTTGAAGTACCAGTACGCGTATGCGGCGAACCAGTTGTTGTTGCCGCCGTAGAGGACCACGAGGTCGTCGTTGCCGATGCCCTTTTCGGACAGCAGGGCCTCGAAGCCCGCCTTGTCGACGAAGTCACGGCGGACCTGGTCCTGCAGTTCGGTCTTCCAGTCGATCCGCACGGCCCCACGGATGTGGCCGCCCACGTAGGCGCTGGTGTCCTCGTCCACCTCGGCGAAGACCACGCCAGGGGTGTCCAGGTTCTCCTCGGCCCACTGCGTCGTGACCAGGACGTCTTCACGGCTCATTTGAGCTGCACTCTCTTTCTCTTCTCACTGGGTGGACTTCAGGACGCTTGGCCGGCACTCGGTGCGAAGCGCCGGAGCAACAGGTACATCTCGCAGCCGAGACAGAAGTTGAACGCCGCGTTGAGGAACGCTGCGAGCAACGCGAACGCGGTGGCGACGATGCCGAGCGCGGTGAGCCCGCTGGCATAGCCGATGGTGCCGACCAGGGCGAACACGAAGCCGACGGTCTGCGCGAAACGCAGTGGCGCGGCGTCCTCGCGCTCGGTGGTCGGCTGCAGCCGCGGCGCCACCAGGTAGCGATACACCACCGTGTAGGGCGCTTGCTTGAGCCCGATGAAGGCTCCGATGGCGAACACCACCGTCTGCACTGCGAGCAGTGGCCACCATGCGGTGACCAGCACCACCGCGAGCACGACCGTTGTCACGGCCGCGGTGAACCGGGGACCCCGTGGGTCGACTGCTGGTCCTGCTGACATGAAACCTCCTGGGCTGGCACGCGCCGGTACGCGCGGCGTAGGAAGGAACCGGCCGGAAACGAGCGTGGCTAGCTCGTCAAGCCAGACACAGGCTGCTACGCACGCGGCAAAGATCGACCGCGCGACGTTGCGTCAGCAGAGTGGTGGGCAGCCTGTACACGACGACCAGCGTACCTAGCGCTCCCTGTCCGTGGGAACCTCGTTCATCACCTGGACCGACGAAAGGTGCTCGTCAAGGGCCTCGAGCAGGGCCGCACCCTTCGGCACGCCGCTGACCCGGAGCAGTTCCGTCCCATTGGGTGAGAACGCCAGCGTGGTCGGGGTGCGCAGCACGCCCAGCGCCTGCGCCACCTCCGGCTGGTCGGTCACGTCCAACTCGACGTGCGCGAGCCCGTCGGTGCGCTCGGCCAGCGGCTGCAGTATCGCCCTGGCGTGCCGGCATGGTGCACAAAACGTGGTGGAGATCTGGACGAGCGTCACGTCCGCGGCCGGGTCCAGCACCCCGGCCACCGGGCCTGGCAGCCTGTGCTGGGGTCCGGACCTGCGGATCCGCCCCTCACGTGCGCGCAGCACCGCTCCGGCCGCGAGACCGGCCACCAGTACGCCGACGACGACCCAGACGCCGACCATCGATCACCCTCCCGACGTGGCCCCGCTGAAGTTCACGTTCTCGGCCTGAC
>DASZUO010000279.1:0-29876 GCA_035547575.1 Amycolatopsis sp.
TCAGTTCCTACCGCGAAGCATCCCGGCGGCTCGCGCCGTTGAAGCAGCGCGCGAAGTCCGTGCCGGGGTCGAGCTGGGTGCTGGGCCGCCCGGACACGGAACGGGTCGAAGTGCTGCGGGGGCGTGCGCGGCACGCACCGACCGAGCGGGAGCGGCACCACCAGCAGCAGCCGGTGAGCCAGCCGGCCTGACCGTCAGCCGGGGTGGATGGGCGGCACAAGAATGCGGGACCCCGCCGAAGCGAGGTCCCGCACCGTACCCACTCGAGCCGGCTAAACCGTGAACCCCAGGGCCCGCAACTGCTCGCGGCCGTCATCGGTGATCTTCTCCGGGCCCCACGGCGGCATCCACACCCAGTTGATGCGGAAGTCGTTCACCACGCCCGCGCTGCCGACCAGCACCGACGCCGTCTGGTCCTCGATCACGTCGGTCAGCGGGCAGGCCGCCGACGTCAGTGTCATGTCCAGCGTCGCGGTGTTGTCGTCCTCGACGCGGATGTCGTAGACCAGGCCCAGGTCCACCACGTTGATGCCGAGCTCCGGGTCGACCACGTCGCGCATGGCCTCTTCGATGTCCTCGATCTTGGCGACCGCCGCCCCCGGAACCTGTTCGGGCAGGTCGGCCGCGGTGCGGCCCGCACGGGTCTGCGTATCGTCAGTCATGCCTTCACTCCCTCGCTCTTGACCAGCGCGTCCTTGAACGCCATCCAGCCGAGCAGTGCGCACTTCACGCGCGCCGGGTACTTGGCCACGCCGGCGAAGGCGATGCCGTCCTCGAGCACGTCCTCATCCGGCTCGACCTGGCCCCGGCCCTGCATCAGCTCGACGAACGCGTCCATCGTCTTGAGCGCTTCCCCCACAGTGTGCCCCACCACCAGGTCGGTCAGCACGGAAGCGGACGCCTGGCTGATCGAGCAGCCCTGCCCCTCGTACGACACGTCCGCGACCGTCTCGCCGTCGAGCCTGAGCCGTAGCGTGACCTCGTCCCCGCAGGTCGGGTTGACCTGGAACGACTCGGCGTCGAACGGGTCCCGCAGGCCGCGGCCGTGCGGGTTCTTGTAGTGGTCCAGGATGATGTCCTGGTACATGGACTCCAGATTCATCACGCCACTCCGAAAAACTTCTGCGCCTCACGCACCCCGCGCACCAGCGCGTCCACTTCGGACAGATCGTTGTACAGGTAGAACGTGGCCCGCACGGTGGCGGGAACCTGGCACACCCGGTGCAGCGGCCACGCGCAGTGGTGGCCGACCCGCACCGCGATCCCCAGGCTGTCCAGCACCTGCCCGGCGTCGTGCGGGTGGATCCCGTCGACGACGAACGCGATCGTCGCGCCGCGGTCCTTCGCCTCCGACGGGCCGATCAGCCGCACCCCGTCGATCTGCGAAAGCCCCGCGAGCGCGGCCTCGGCAAGCGTGTGCTCGTGCGCGGCGACCCGGTCCATCCCGATCGCGGACAGGTAGTCCACGGCCGCACCGAGCCCGACCGCCTGCGAGGTCATGGGCGAGCCGGCCTCGAACTTCTGCGGCGGCGGCGCGAACGTCGTGCGCTCCAGGGTGACCAGCTCGATCATCGAACCACCGGTCAGGAACGGCGGCATCGCCTCCAGCAGCTCCTGGCGTCCATACAGGACGCCGATGCCCGAGGGCGCCAGCATCTTGTGCCCGGAGAACACCGCGAAATCCACACCCAGCGCATGGAAGCTGACCGGAAAGTGTGGCACCGACTGACAGGCGTCGAGCACCGTCAGCGCGCCCACCTCGCGCGCCCGGCGCACGATCGGCTCGATCGGGTTGATCGTGCCAAGCACGTTGGACTGGTGCACCAGCGCGACCAGCTTCGTCCGCTCGTTCACCAGCTCGTCCAGAGTGGACAGATCGAGCCGGAAATCGCCGGTGAGGTCGAACCACCGCAGCGTGGCGCCGGTGCGCTGGCACAGCTGCTGCCACGGCACCAGGTTCGCGTGGTGCTCCATGGCCGTGATGACGATCTCGTCGCCGGGCCCGACGACGAACCGGGCGGCCTCGGGGCCGGAGGTGGCCGCGTTGCTCATCGCGTACGCGACCAGGTTGAGGCCCTCGGTGGCGTTCTTGGTGAACACCAGCTCACCGGCATCGGCGCCGACGAACTCCGCGACACGCGCCCGCGCGTGCTCATAGGCGTCGGTCGCCTCCTCGGCGAGCTGATGCGCGCCGCGGTGAATGGAGGCGTTCGAGGTCTCCAGGAAGTGCCGCTCGGCGTCGAGGACCTGCCTCGGCCGTTGCGAGGTCGCCCCGGAGTCCAGGTACACCAACGGTTTCCCGTCGCGGACCGTGCGCGACAGAATCGGGAAGTCGGCGCGCAGAGCAGCGACGTCCAAAGGCGTGTTGGCCGTGGTGGTGGTCATCCGCGCCAACTCCTCTCCGGTGTCAGTTCGGGCGGGACGTCAGACCGAGGCTGGTTCGGCCTTGCCCACGTATTTGACGTAACCGTTCTCTTCCAGCTCGTCGGCGAGTTCCTTGCCGCCGGAGGCCACGATGCGGCCGTCGGCGAAGACGTGCACGAAGTCCGGGGTGATGTGGCGCAGGATGCGGGTGTAGTGCGTGATCAGCATGACGCCGACCTCGTTGCCCGCCTTGTAGGTGTTGACACCCTCGGACACGACGCGCAGCGCGTCGACGTCCAGACCCGAGTCGGTCTCGTCGAGGATCGCGATCTTCGGCTTGAGCAGCGCCAGCTGCAGGATCTCGTGGCGCTTCTTCTCGCCACCGGAGAAGCCCTCGTTGACACTGCGCTCGGCGAACTCCTGGGAGATCTCGAGCTTGCCCATCTCTTCCTTGACTTCCTTGACCCAGTGCCGCACCTTCGGCGCCTCGCCGCGCACGGACGTGACCGCGGTGCGCAGGAAGTTCGACATCGACACGCCCGGCACCTCGACGGGGTACTGCATGGCGAGGAACAACCCGGCCCGCGCGCGCTCGTCGACGGTCATGTCCAGGACGTTCTCGCCGTCGAGGCGCACCTCGCCGGAGGTCACCTCGTACTTGGGGTGACCGGCGATCGCGTAGGACAGCGTCGACTTGCCGGAACCGTTGGGGCCCATGATCGCGTGGGTCTCGCCGGCGCGGATCGTCAGGTTGACGCCCTTGAGGATCTCCTTGCGGCCTTCGTCGGTGGTGACACCGGCACGCAGATCCTTGATTTCCAGTGTGGCCATGAGGTTTCTTTCGTCTTTCGTGGTGGAGGGGTCAGCCGCCGACGGCTTCGAGCTCGGTTTCGATCGCTGCCGCGAGACGCTCGCGCACCTCGGGAATGTCGATCTTCATCAGGATCTCGTGGAAGAACCCGCGCACGACCAGCCGCCTCGCCGACTCCTCCTCGATCCCGCGCGACTGTAGGTAGAACAACTGCTCGTCGTCGAATCTTCCCGTGGCGCTGGCATGCCCGGCGCCGAGGATCTCGCCGGTCTCGATCTCCAGGTTCGGCACCGAGTCGGCGCGCGCGCCCGGCGTCAGCACGAGGTTGCGGTTGAGCTCATAGGTGTCGGTGCCCTCGGCGTCCGCGCGGATCAGCACGTCGCCGATCCAGATCGCGTGCGCCCCGTCGCCCTGCAGCGCGCCCTTGTACATCACGTTGGACTTGCAGTTGGGCACGGCGTGGTCGACGAATAGCCGGTGCTCCTGGTGCTGGCCCGCGTCGGCGAAGTACAGGCCGAGCATCTCCACGTCGCCGCCCCGGTCCGCGAACGTCGCGGTGGGCGAGATCCGCACCAGGTCGCCGCCGAGGGTGACCACGATGTGCTTGAGCGTCGCGTCCCTGCCGAGCTTGAGGTGCTGCTCGGACACGTGCACCGCGTCGTCGGCCCAGTCCTGCACGCTGACCACGGTCAGCTTCGCGCCCTCGCCGATGACGAACTCGACGTTGTCGGCGTAGGTGCCGGACCCGACGTGGTCGAGCACGATCGCCGCCTGGGCGTAGGCCTCGGCGCGCACCTGCACGTGCCCGTACGCGACGTTGTCCTGGCCCGGCCCGGTCAGCCGGATCACCGACGGCTTCGACGCGCGCGTCTCCTTCGGCACGGTCACGATCGTGGCCGAGGTGAACGACGAGTACGCCTGCGCCGCGATCCGGTCGCCGGGCTCGCCGGCCTGGCCAAGGCGCGCGTCGTCCCGGCCGACGGTCTCGACCCGCACCTCGGGCGCGGCCTCGGCGTCGACCTTGACCTCGCCGTCGGCGATCGCGGACCCGTCGTGCAGCCCGCGCAGCCGCTTCATCGGGGTGAAGCGCCAGTTCTCCTCGCGGCCACGGGGGACCTCGAAGGCTTCGACGTCGTACCCGGTGAAGCGCTCCGCGCGGGAGGCCGCGGGCACGGTCGGCTCCGCGGCGGCGGCGACGTTCGGGGCGGTGTTTTCAGCCACCGTCATGTCAGCCGACGGCTCCTTCCATCTGCAGTTCGATCAGGCGGTTGAGCTCGAGCGCGTACTCCATCGGCAGTTCCCGCGCGATGGGCTCGACGAACCCGCGCACCACCATGGCCATCGCCTCGTCCTCGGTGAGGCCGCGCGACATCAGGTAGAACAGCTGGTCCTCGCTCACCTTCGAGACCGTGGCCTCGTGCCCCATCGACACGTCGTCATTGCGGATGTCGACATAGGGGTAGGTGTCCGACCGCGAGATGTTGTCCACCAGCAGCGCGTCGCACTTCACCGTGGAGCGCGAGTGGTGCGCCCGCTTGGCGACCTTGACCAGGCCACGGTAGGAGGTGCGGCCACCGCCACGCGCCACCGACTTCGACACGATCGTCGAGGACGTGTGCGGCGCCAGGTGCTCCATCTTGGCGCCGGCGTCCTGGTGCTGGCCCTCGCCCGCGAACGCGACCGAGAGCACCTCGCCCTTGGCGTGCTCGCCCATCAGGAAGACCGACGGGTACTTCATGGTCACCTTGGAGCCGATGTTGCCGTCGATCCACTCCATGGTCGCGCCCTCTTCGCACTTGGCGCGCTTGGTGACCAGGTTGTAGACGTTGTTCGACCAGTTCTGGATCGTCGTGTAGCGGCAGCGGCCGCCTTTCTTCACGATGATCTCGACCACGGCCGAGTGCAGCGAGTCCGACTTGTAGATCGGCGCGGTGCAGCCCTCGACGTAATGGACGTACGCCCCTTCGTCGACGATGATCAGCGTCCGCTCGAACTGGCCCATGTTCTCGGTGTTGATCCGGAAGTAGGCCTGCAGCGGGATGTCGACGTGCACGCCCGGCGGCACGTAGATGAACGACCCACCCGACCACACCGCCGTGTTCAGCGCGGAGAACTTGTTGTCGCCGGCCGGGATGACGGAGCCGAAGTGCTCACGGAAGATCTCGGGGTGCTCCCTGAGCGCGGTGTCGGTGTCCAGGAACAGCACGCCCTGTGCTTCCAGGTCCTCGCGGATCTGGTGGTAGACGACCTCCGACTCGTACTGAGCGGCGACACCGGCGATCAGGCGCTGCTTCTCCGCCTCCGGGATGCCCAGCTTGTCGTAGGTGTTCTTGATGTCCTCGGGCAGCTCGTCCCAGCTCTCCGCCTGCTTCTCGGTGGACCGGACGAAGTACTTGATGTTGTCGAAGTCGATCCCCGACAGGTCCGCGCCCCAGCTCGGCATCGGCTTGCGCTCGAAGAGCTTCAGAGCCTTCAGTCGGGCTTCGCGCATCCACTCCGGTTCGGACTTCTTGGCGGAGATGTCGTCGACGACATCCTCGTTGAGCCCGCGCCGGGCGCTGGCGCCCGCGGCGTCGGAGTCGGCCCAGCCGAATGCGTAGTTACCCAGGGAGTCAATGGTCTCGCCCTGGGTCATCGGCGCAGTGGTGGGATTGCGCTGCTCGGCAGCGGCAGTCATTCGCCTGTCCCTCCATCCTTCGGAGTCCGTGCTTGTCCGGGCGGCATGTCCGCGGGGACGTGAGTGGTGCACGCGGCATCGCCGCGCGCGATGGTCGCCAGTCGCTGCACGTGCGTGCCGAGCAGCCTGGCGAATGCCTCGGTCTCGGCCTCGCACAGCTGCGGGAACTCAGCTGCGACATGCGCGACCGGGCAGTGATGCTGGCACAGCTGCTCACCGCTGCCGACATGGCGCGTCGACGCAGCGTAACCCTCCCTGGTCAGGGCGGCCGCGAGGGCCTCGGCGCGCCGGGCGGGGTCGCCCGGACCGCTGATCGCGGCCCGGTGCGGCTCGACCAGCGACGCGACCCGGCTCTCCGCGAACGCGCGCACCGCGTCCTCGCCCGCGTGCTCGGCGAGGAACCGGATGGCGGAGGCCGCCAGGTCGTCGTAGGCGTGCCCGAACCTCGCCCGTCCCGCCTCGGTGAGCAGGAAGAGCTTGGCCGGACGGCCCCGGCCCCGCGGGCCGCGCCGGGGCGCGTCCCGTGTGGTGGCCTCCCCGTCGGCGAGCAGGGCGTCGAGGTGACGCCGCACCGCCGTGGGGCTGATGCCCAGCCGGTCCGCGACCACGACCGCGGTCATCGGCCCGTCTTCCAGGAGCAGCCGGGCGACTTCGTGCCGGGTGCGGCCCTCCGTGCTCAGCTGCGTGGGCACGGTGATCCCCGGCGTGGGGAGTGCACCGTCGTTTTTCACAACACAAGTGTGTCGTATTTCCGGCGAGAGAGCAAAGACAGATCATTGGCCAGTGACCGGAGTCACGGCGGGGCGATGTCGATACGGCCTGCCACTTCCCCACCACCGCCCTCAAACGAGCCGCTCCGCGGCGCCGATACGGCCTGCCCCTCACCCACCACCGCCCTCAAACGAGCCGCTCCGCGGCGCCGATACCCTCTATGGGTGACAGTTGGCGAGCCGGGCACCGAGGAGCGGCCCGTCGTGTCGCCCGTGCGGCCACCCGACGCCGACCCCCTGGCGAAGGACGAGCTACGCGCGCTGGACGTGACGCGGCGGTTCGGCACGGTGGGCGCGCTGTTCCTGGCCGTCGGCTCGCTCGGCGCCGGTGCCGCGCCCGTGCTCAACCCGGTACAGAACATCCCCGTGCTGCGGCTGTTCGTGCGGATTCCCACGGTCTCGCTGGCCATCGCCTTCACCGGGATGGTCATGCTGATCGCCGGCTGGCTGATGATCGGCCGGTTCGCGCGGCCGGGCCGGGCGCGGATGGCCACGCGCGCCCAGGTCACCCGCACGCTGATCATGTGGCTGACGCCGCTGATGTTCGTCCCGCCGATGTTCTCCCGCGATGTCTACAGCTATCTGGCGCAGAGCGAGATCGTGCACCGCGGCATGGACCCGTACGCGCTGGGGCCGGCGCAGGCGCTCGGCATCGGCGACCCGCTGACCAGCGGGGTGCCCAACATCTGGCGGGACACCCCGGCACCGTACGGCCCGCTGTTCCTCCGGCTCGGCAGCTGGATCGCCGGTCTCGTCGGCGAGAACGTGGTGGCGGGGGTACTGCTGCAGCGGGCGCTCGCGCTGGTCGGCGTCGTGCTGATCATCTGGGCACTGCCGCGGCTCGCCAAGCGGTTCGGCGTCGAGCCCGCGACCGCGCTGTGGCTGGGCGCGATGAACCCGCTCCTGCTGTTCCACCTCGTCGCGGGGGCGCACAACGACGCGCTCGGTATCGGCCTGATGATGGCCGGGCTCGAACTGGGCGTGCGGCGGCTGCCCATGCGCGTCAAGGGCGACAGCCCCCCACCACTGGCGCGCGGCGAGCTGATGTTCATCGTGCTCGGCGCGGTGGTGATCACGCTCGGCGCGATGGTGAAGTTCAACGCGCTGTGGGCACTGGGCTTCTTCGGGGTGATGATCGCGCGGCGCTGGCACGGCCGGATCGCCGACCTGGTGCGCGCGGCCCTGCTGATGATCGCCGTCGGCGCCGCCACGACGGTCGTGGTGTGTGTCGCCACCGGGCTCGGCTTCGGCTGGCTCGGCGCGTTCTTCGGCACCGCGGGCTCGGTGTGGAGCTGGACCTCGCCGGTCACCGAGCTCGCGCAGGCCGGCGGCCTGCTGGGCATCGTGCTCGGCCTCGGCAACCACACCGGCGCGCTCGTCGCGATCCTCGGCACGCTCGGCTACGTGATCAGCGGCCTGATCACCATCAAGTTCCTGTGGGACTGCTTCCGCTGGCGCTACCGGCCGATGATCGGGCTCGGGGTGTCCCTCGGCGTGACGGCGCTGCTCATGATCTCGCTACAGCCGTGGTACCTGCTGTGGGCCGTGATCCCGCTGGCCGCGTCCGCGGGCACGTCACGGTTCCGGAACGCGGCCACCATCGTCAGCGTCGTGATCGCGTTGCTCTACCCGCCCACCGGCAGCACCTTCGGCGGGCGCGCGTACGTGGTCCCGCAGGCCTACCTCGCGGCGCTCGTCGTGGTGGCCATCGCGATGCTGGTAGTGAGGCGCACCGCACCTATGCTGCTCCGCCGCGAGAAGGCCTGAGGAGGGGTCGTACGCTTGATGGTCGTGAGCACACCTGCCGTCGAGATCACCGGGCTGGTGAAGCGATACGGCGCCAAGGCCGCCGTCGACGGCCTCGACCTCAAGATGGCCCGCGGGCGGCTGCTCGCCCTGCTCGGGCCCAACGGCGCCGGCAAGACCACGACGGTCGAGATCTGTGAGGGTTTCCTGCGCCCGGACTCGGGCAGCGTCCGCGTGCTGGGCCTGGACCCGGCGCGCGACGGGGCCGCGCTGCGCCCACGGATCGGCGTGATGCCGCAGGGTGGCGGCGCGTACCCGGGCGTGCATGCCGCGGAGATGCTCGGCCTGGTCGCCTCGTGCGCCGCGGAGCCGCTGGATCCGGCCTGGCTGCTGCGGATCCTCGGCCTCGACTCGGCGCGCCGCACCCCGTTCAAACGGCTGTCCGGCGGCCAGCAGCAACGGCTCTCGCTGGCCTGTGCGCTGGTCGGGCGGCCCGAACTGGTGTTCCTGGACGAGCCGACCGCCGGCATGGACCCGCAGGCGCGGCGCCTGGTGTGGGACCTGCTCGGCGCACTGCGCGCGGACGGGGTCAGCGTCCTGCTCACCACGCACCTGATGGAGGAGGCCGAGGCGCTGGCCGACGACGTGGTGATCATCGACAACGGCACGGTCATCGCCGAGGGCTCGCCGTCCGCGCTCACCGCGGAGGACGGCGACGCCGCCCAGCTGCGTTTCAAGGCCCGTCCAGGGCTCAACACCGACCTGCTCTCGGCCGCGCTGCCGGAGGGATACGACGTGCAGGAGGCGAGCCCTGGCAGCTACCGGGTGCTAGGCCACGTCGACCCGCAGGTCGTGTCCACGGTGACGTCGTGGTGCGCGCAGCAGGGCGTGCTGGCCGAGGAACTGCACGTCGGCAAGCGCGACCTGGAAGAGGTCTTCCTCGAACTGACCGGGCGGGAGCTGCGCTCATGAGGGCCGCCCGCGGGTCCGGACCAGCCGGGAGGGCCGCATGACCACGTTCGCACCGGGTACGTTCACCCCGAAACCGGGCGTCGGCAAGCGCGGCCGGATGCTGCTGACGCACGCCAGGGTCGAGACGTCGCTGACGCTGCGCCACGGCGAGCAGATCCTGCTCACCCTGATCATCCCGCTGATGCTGCTGATCGGGCTGACCCTGCTGAACATCCTACCCACCGGCGACCTCGGCTCGGTGTCCAAAGTGGATTGGGTGACACCGCGGATCTTCGCGCTCGCCGTGATGTCCTCGGCCTTCACCGGGCAGGCGATCGCGCTGGGCTTCGACCGGCGCTACGGGGTGCTCAAGCGGCTGTCGGCCACGGCGCTGCCGCGCTGGCTGCTCGTCGCGGGCAGGATGGTCGCGGCGCTGGTCGTGGTGCTGCTGCAGGTCGTCGTGCTCGGCATCGTGGCGGCGATCCTCGGCTGGTCGCCCTCGGGTGCCGGCCTCGCCGAGGCGGTGCTGCTGCTGGTGCTCGGCACGCTGGCCTTCGGCGCGCTCGGCGTGCTGCTCGGCGGGTCGATGCGCGCGGAGGCGGTGCTGGCGCTGGCCAACATCGTGTGGTTCGTGCTGCTGCTCGCGGGCGGCATCCTGCTCGCGCCGTCCACGATGCCCTCGGGCGCGGCCACCGTCGTGGAGCTGCTGCCCTCGGGCGCGCTGGCCGAGGGGCTGCGGCAGGCGCTGGTGAACGGCACCCTCGCGTGGGAACCGGTGGTGGTCCTGCTCGGCTGGAGCGCGGTGGCCGGCGTCGCCGCGACGCGCACCACGCGGCTGACCTGAACCGGTCCCCCAGGTCGGCGGGACCAAAGTCCCGAGCTTATCCTCGACGGGTGTTCTTGACCTCGCTCGTCGCCCGGCTGCCACTCCCGTCGCGCACGGCGCGGAAGGCCGTCGGGATCGCGGCGATCGTGGCGCAGGCCGGCATCGGGGTGACCGGATCCGTCGTCCGCGTCACCGGCTCCGGGCTCGGCTGCCGCACCTGGCCGCAGTGCCAGCCGGGCAGCATGTTCCCCGTCGAGCATGCCGAGTACGCGGGCGTCCACCAGTGGATCGAGTTCAGCAACCGGCTGCTCACCGGACTGGTCGTCGTGGTGGCCGTGCTGGCCGTGCTCACCGCGTGGCGCGTGAAGATCGACCAGCCGAACAGGCGGCGCCTGGTCGCCCTGGCCTGGACGATGCCCGGCGGCGTCGTGCTGCAGGCGGTCGTCGGCGGCATGACCGTGCTCGCGAAGCTCGAATGGTGGACCGTCGCGATCCACTTCCTCGCCTCCACGCCACTGATCTGGCTCGCGGTGCTGCTGCTGCACGCGTTCACCGAGGGCGACGAGCGGCCGCGCCGGCTCGTCCCGCCGGTCGCGCACGGGCTGCTGGTCGCGCTGGTCGTGGCGATGTGGGCGGTCCTCGTCGCGGGCACCACCGTGACCGGGGCCGGCCCGCACGGCGGCGATCCCGATACGCACCGGCTCGACGCACCGATCGAGACACTCGCGCAGATGCACGGCGGGTTGCTCGTCGTCTACCTGCTCGTGCTGGCCATGTTCGGGCTCGCGCTGCTGCGCGGCGGCGTCCCCAAACAGGTGTGGCGGCGCTACGCCGCGGTATGGGTCGTCGCGCTCGCGCAGGGTGCGCTCGGCATCGTGCAGTACGCGCTCGGCGTGCCGGAGGGCCTGGTGTCGCTGCACGTCCTCGGTTCCGCGCTGGTGATCATCGCCACCGCCGCGTTGTGGTGTGCTTCGCGCAGCCGCGGGGTACCCGTCGCGCGTGATGCCTCGCCCAGCGAGGCGGGAGAGCTGACCGCGACAGGCTGAGGTCGGCCGACGGTCATGCGGCCGTAACGCCACGGCGGGCTCAGCGCCAGACCCGGGCACTACGCTCTGGCGTGGAAGGGCGGAATGCCCGCTTCAAGTCCCGACGGAGTGAGGTAGCCCCGAATGAGTACCACCGAAGTGCGGAGCGGCACGAAACCGCTGGTCTCGCATCGCCGCTCGACCGGTCAGATGATCGTGCTGAAGGCTTTCCTGCTGATCCCCTTCGCCGCACTGATCGCCGCGCTGCCGCTCGCGTGGGGCTGGGGGCTGAACTGGCTCGACCTCGGCCTGGCGGTCGTGTTCTACGTGCTGGCCACGCTCGGCGTGACCGTCGGCTACCACCGCTACTTCACCCACGGCGCCTTCAAGGCGGCGCGCCCGCTCCGGATCGCGCTGGCGATCGCGGGCAGCATGGCCGTGCAGGGCTCGGTGATCTTCTGGGTCGCCAGCCACCGCAGGCACCACGCGTTCGCCGACCGCGACGGCGATCCGCATTCGCCGTGGCTGTTCGGTACCTCCGCGGGCGCCCTGTTCCGCGGTTTCTGGCACGCGCACATGGGCTGGATGTTCCGGAGCGAGGTCACCAACTACGACCGGTTCGCGCCGGACCTCGTGTCGGACCGGGACCTGCGGGTGGTCAACCGCTACTTCTGGCTGTGGATCACACTGAGCCTCGCCCTGCCCGCGATGCTGGGCGGGTTGCTGAGCTGGTCGTGGTGGGGCGCGATCACGGCGTTCTTCTGGGCGGGACTCGTGCGCATCGCGTTCCTGCACCATGTGACGTGGTCGGTGAACTCGATCTGCCACATGGTCGGCAACCGCCCGTTCGCCAGCCGCGACAAGGCCGCGAACTTCTGGCCGCTGGCGCTGCTGTCGATGGGCGAGTCGTGGCACAACTCGCACCACGCCGACCCCACGTGCGCCCGGCACGGGGTGCTCCGCGGGCAGATCGACGTGTCGGCGCGGGTGATCTGGCTGTTCGAGAAGGTGCGCTGGGCGCGGGATGTCCGCTGGCCCCGTGCGGAGCGGCTGGCGGCCAAGCGCGTGAAGGCGGCTTGAGCGCTTGCAACCAAGGCCGGCGCCTCTCCCAACGCGGTCATCACGTCGGCCATCCATCGCGCCTATCGCGAGGCCGTGTACGAGGGAATGCGCCGCGAGGCCGAAGCTCTCCAGCATGACGCCGCCTACCAGGCTGAAGTTCGCGCGGCTCGAGAAGACATGGGCGCGGACAGTGCGTGGTGACATCTACGAGCTGAAAGCGCACCCGCGCGCGAAGGGGCACCGCCGCTATGCGGTCGTACTGCAGTCCGACGCCCTTCCGCTGTCCACCGTTCTCGCCGCTCCCACGACCACCGGCTCGTGGGACACGTCCTTTCAACGGCCAGCGCAGCCGGGTGCTGATCGAACAGATGACCGCTGTGGATCCCGCGCAGCGGTTCGGCCGAAAGGTCGGGCGAGTCGGTATCGAAGAGCAGACCGAGATCGACCGGGCGCTGCGGCTCGTCCTCGGCTTGTTCTGACGGGCGGCC
The DNA here is from genome assembly GCA_035547575.1 of Amycolatopsis sp. GTDB lineage: Bacteria > Actinomycetota > Actinomycetes > Mycobacteriales > Pseudonocardiaceae > Amycolatopsis_E. Next base: position 12,721 of record DASZUO010000279.1, read on the forward strand.
GAACGCTGGACGGCATGTCAGCGGTTTCGTCGGTGCCGGCGGCTCCGGTGCCAGTTCGCCGTATGCGCATTGAGCCGTCGGTCGGTTTCCGGAACACGATCGTCCACGAACACTAGCGCCGTGCTGCTCGTGGACCGGCCATGCGGCGACGGTGCTCCGGACCGATCTGGGTGGCACCGACCGTCGCCGCGTCCCATTCCGCCGGCTCCAGGTCCGCCACGGACTCGACCAGAGCGTCGCCGGCGGCCGGGGTCCGCACGATCACATCGCCCAATGCGCCGTCCTTGCCCACCAGGACCACGCGGGCGCCCTTGCGGCCGATGTTCTCCACCACCGCCTTCGACGGTGTGCCGTGTTCCGCGACGAAACGGCGCGCTGCCGCGACCTGCTTCGGCGTCGGCGTGTCGTCGGTCGAGGGGGTCTCGTTGTCTTCAGCCACGTTCCACAGTCTAAGTACGCGGAACAATCCGCGGGGTGTGAGACTTGGTACGGACGGAAAAGCTCGTTCCCGCGAAGGAGGATTCATGCCCACGGCAGTGCGGATCACGAGGACCGGCGGCCCCGAGGTGCTCGAGGTCGCCGAAGTCGATCTGGGCGATCCCGGGCCCGGTGAGCTCCTGGTCGACGTCGCCGCCGCGGGCGTGAACTACATCGACACCTACCACCGGAGCGGTCTGTACGAACTGGAGCTCCCGGCGACGCTCGGCACGGAGGGCGCCGGCACGGTCGCCGCCGTGGGTGCGGACGTGCGGGACTTCAAGCCCGGCGACCGGGTGGCATGGCAGGGTCAGCTCGGCGGTTACGCCCAGCAGGCACGTGTCCCGGCCCGGATCGCCGTGCGCGTGCCCGAAGGCGTCTCCGACGAGACCGCCGCGGCGACCATGGTGCAGGGCGTGACCGCGCACTACCTGGTCCGCTCGACCTACGAGGTCCAGGCAGGCGACACGATCCTCGTGCACGCCGCGGCCGGCGGGGTCGGGCTGTTGCTGGTCCAGCTCGCCAAGGCAAGCGGGGCGCGGGTGATCGGCACCGTGTCGACCGAGGAGAAGGAGAAACTCGCCCGCGAGGCGGGGGCGGACGAGGTGATCCGCTACGACCGGACCGACTTCGCCGAGGCCACCCGCGAGCTGACCGGTGGCGAGGGCGTCGCCGCCGTGTACGACGGCGTGGGCAAGACCACGTTCGACGGCAGCCTCGCCAGCCTTCGCGTGCGTGGCGTCCTGGCGCTGTTCGGTGCGGCGAGCGGACCCGTCCCGCCGGTGGACCCGCAGCGGCTCAACCGGGCCGGCTCGGTGTACCTGACCCGGCCGACCAGCGCCCACTACCTGCGCGACCGCGACGAGCTGGACTGGCGCTTCCGGGAACTGTTCGACGCCGTCACGCGGGGCTCGCTCAAGGTCCGCATCGGCGGCCGGTACGCGCTCGCCGACGCGTCGCGGGCGCACGAGGACCTGCAAGGGCGCCGCACGACGGGCAAGCTCCTGCTGCTCCCGTGAAACGCCGCGGCGGGCCCCATGGCGCAGTGACGCCATGGGGCCCCGCACGGCACGGAAATCAGACGTTCACCGCGGCGCGGATGGTCTCCTTCAGCGACGTGGTCGTCGCGATGACGGCGGTGGGCTCGTAGCCGCAGTGCGCCATGCAGTTGGCGCAGCGCGGGTCCTTGCCGCGGCCGAACTTGTCCCAGTCGGTCTCCTCGATCAGCTCACGCCACGTCTTCGCGTAGCCGTCGTCGAGCAGGTAACACGGGCGCTGCCAGCCCAGCAGCGAGTACGACGGGATGCCCCACGGCGTGCACTCGAGATCCCGCTTGCCCTCGATGAAGTCGAGGAACACCGGCGAGTGGTTGAGCCGCCACTTCTTCCGGCGCCCGTCGGCGAACGCCTTCGAGAACAGCTCGCGGCTCTGCTGCACCCCGAGGAAGCTCTCCTGGTCCGGCGCCTTCTCATACGCGTAGCCCGGCGAGAGCTGCATGTTGTCCACGCCGACCTCGTCGTTGAGGTAGTCGAGCACGTCGATGACGTCCTGCGGGCTGTCGGTGTTGAAGAACGTCGTGTTCGTCATGACCCGGAAGCCCTTGGACTTCGCCAGCCGGATCGCCTCGACGGCGGCCTGGAAACCGCCCTCCTTGCGGACCGAGGCGTCGTGCTTGTCCTCCAGCCCGTCGATGTGCACCATCCACGCGAAGTTCGGGTGCGGCTTGAACTTGTGAATGTGCTTGGGCAGCAGCAGCGCGTTCGTGCACAGGAACACGATCTTGTTGCGCTCCAGCAGGATCCGGGTGATCTCGTCGATCTGCGGGTGCATCAGCGGCTCACCGCCGGCGATGGACACCATCGGCGCGCCGCTCTCCTCGACCGCGCCGATCGCCTGCTGCACCGGCATCCGCTGCTTGAGCAGGTGCGCCGGCTGCTGGATCTTGCCGCAGCCGCCACATTTCAGGTTGCACGCGAACAGCGGCTCCAGCTCCACCAGTATCGCGTACTTCTCCTTACGGAGCAGCTTCTGCTTGGCCAGAAACATGCCCAGCCGGACGGACTGCCGTAACGGCATCCCCATGTCTACCCCACCTCTCGAGGTAATGTGAATCGGACGTCTTCATCTGCTACCTGGCTGTCCCGCACCGTGTTACGGCCGAGCCCGCCAAGGCACGTAGCCAGTTCTTCCACGAGATGCGGCGGCGCCGAGGCGCCCGCGGTGATCCCGATCGTGCGGGCACCGGCCAGCCACCGCAAATCCACTTCGGACACATCGTCGACAAGGTGGGCACGGGCCCCTTGCCGCTGCGCGACCTCGACCAGTCGCTTCGAGTTGGACGAGTTCGTGGAGCCCACCACCAGCACCAGGTCCGCCTCGTCCGCGACCGCCCGCACCGCGCGCTGGCGGTTCGTGGTGGCGTAACAGATGTCGTCCCGGCGCGGCGCGGCCATCGCGGGAAAACGCTCGCGCAGCACGGAAGCGATCTCCTCGGCCTCGTCCACGGCGAGCGTCGTCTGCATCGCGTACGCGACCTTCTGCGGGTCGGGCACCCGCACGTGCGCGGCCGCCGAGGCATCCTCCACCACGATCACCCGCTCCGGCGCCTCCCCGAGCGTGCCCTCGACCTCCTCGTGGTCGGCATGCCCGATGAGGAACACCGTGTCACCGCGCGAGGAGTAACGCCGGACCTCGTTGTGCACCTTGGTGACCAGCGGGCACGTCGCGTCGATCACCCGCAGGTCCCGCTCCGCGGCTGCCTGGCGCACCGTGGGCGCGACGCCGTGCGCGGCGAGCACCGTGGTGGCGCCGTGCGGCACCTCCTCCACCTCCTGCACGAACACCGCGCCCATGCCTTCCAGGCGCCGCACGACATGCGCGTTGTGCACGATCTGCCGGCGCACGTACACCGGCGACCCGTAGCGTTCCAGCGCGCGCTCCACGATCTCGATCGCCCGGTCCACCCCCGCGCAGAACGAGCGAGGGCTGGCGAGCCGGATCTCGCCGCGGCCCGCGGCGGCACACCATTCGCGCAGCGCCGGTGCCGCCGCCCGCAGCGACCGCAGGCCCACGATCCCGCGCCACACCGCACTCGGCCGCAGCAACGGGTGGTCCGGAGTGTCCACAATGGCCCGCACAACGGCGAGCGGCCCCGGCACGACGGCGAACTGCGCCGACTCCATGTCGACGGCGAGCGCGCCACGTTCGGCGATCCGGGTCCGCTCAGCGCCCTCGACGATCGTCTCCGAGGACGCGATCGGTCCCATGTGGACGGTAAGCCCGGTCCGCCGCAACGCGGCGGCGAGCAGCGGCGCGGAGGGCAGCGTGACCGGGCCGCCCGGACCGTCGATCTCCGTCGCCACGACGAGGTCCCCCGGCCGCACCCGATCGGTCACCGCACCGGCGACCCCCGCGACCAGCACCGGCGTGTCGCTTTTGAAGCGACTCGCCGACTCCGCGGCACGCCGCGGGCCCATTCCCGTGTGCAGCACCCGCACGCCGGGCGCCCGCAACGCGGTCGCCTCGACGTACATCGGCGCACAGACGACACCGGTCATGAGGCCTCCAGGTAACGTCCCAGTGCCGAGATCGGGAACACCAGCCGGTACAGGTGGTAGTTGATGTAGAAGTCACCGGGGAAACCGGTGCCGGTGTACTGCGGCTCGTCCCACGTGCCGTCCTCACGCTGGGTCTCCACCAGCCAGCGCACCCCGTGCTCCACAGTGGACGAGCCACGCTCCCCCGCGGCCAGCAGCGCGAGCAGCGCCCACGCCGTCTGCGACGCCGTCGACTCGCCGACCCCGATCCACGAGGGATCGTCGTAGGAACGCAGGTCCTCGCCCCAGCCGCCGTCGGCGTTCTGGTGCTCGGCCAGCCACGTCACCGCGCGGCGGATCGACGGCGATGCCGGCTCGACGCCCGCGGCGACCAGCGCGGGTACCGCCGCTCCCGTGCCGTAGACGTGGTTGGCGCCCCACCGGCCGAACCACGACCCGTCGGCCTCCTGCGCGTCCAGCAGCCACCGCACGCCGCGGCGGCATTCGGCGTCGTTCGCGAGCCCTTCCGCGGCCAGCATTTCCACCACGTGCGCGGTGACGTCGGCCGATGGCGGGTCGATCACCGCGCCGAAGTCGCAGAATGGCAACTGCAGCGCCAGGGTCCTCGTGTTGTCGGCGTCGAAGGCACCCCACCCGCCGTCGCCGGACTGCATGCCCTGCAACCAGGTGATGGCGCGGTCGATGGCCTCCTTGAGCCGCGGCTGGTCGGGGTAGGCGGTGCGGCGCAGCGCCAGCACGACCTCCGCGGTGTCGTCGGTGTCGGGGTAGATGTCGTTGGCGAACTCGAACGCCCAGCCTCCCGGCGGCGTCTCCGGCCGCTTCACCGACCAGTCACCGGTCCGCCGGATTTCCTCACCCAGCAGCCAGTCCGTGGCCTTGAGCACGGCCGGATCGTCGGCGGGCGCGCCCGCGTCGAGCAGCGCCGTGACGGCCAGTCCGGTGTCCCAGACCGGGGACTGGCACGCCTCCAGCCGCCGCACCACGCCGTCCGGTGTCTGCTCGCGGATCAGGAAACCGTCCAGGCCCGCGATCCCCGCCTTCATCGCCGGGTGCTCGAACGAGTAGCCCAGCAGGTGCAGGGCCAGCAGCGAGTACACCCATGGCGGCTGGATGCCGCCCCACCCGCCGTCGGCCTCCTGCCGCGCGAGAATCCACTCCGCCGCCTGCCGCATCGCCAGGCCCCGCAACGGTTTCACGGGCAGCCGGGCGTAGGTGTGCAGCGCCTTGTCGAGATAGTGGAACGCGCCCGACCACGTCCACGGCCGCACGACCTGCTTCGGGCGCTTGCCCGTGCGCAGCTCGTCGACCCCGAAAGACAACGGGCGCACCGGTCGCAGCGTCGCCACGATCGTCAGTGGCACCACCGTCTGGCGTGCCCAGCAACCCCAGTCGTAGACGTTGAGCGGGAACCACGACGGCAGGAAGATCAGCTCCGGTGGCATGTTCGGCAGTTCGTCCCAGGACCACAGCCCGAACAGCGCGAGCCACATCCGGGTGAACACCCGGCTGCACTCGAGCCCGCCGTGGCCCAGCACGAACTCCTGTGCCGCCCGCATGTGCGGCTCATCGGGCCGGTCGCCCGCGAGCCGCAGCGCGACCCAGGCCTCGGTCGTGGTGGACAGGTCGCCGGGGCCGCCGTAGAAGGTGGCCCAGGTGCCGTCCTCGCGCTGCTGCGAGCGGATCCACCGCGCGGCCTCTTCCGTCTCGGTGGCCGTGCGGATGCCGAGGAACTCGCGCAGCAGCAAGTCCTCGGCGTCCATCGTGACGTTGGTCTCCAGTTCGCCTTTCCACCAGCCGCCGCGTTCCTGCAGACCCTTCAGGTGTGCCACCGCGCTCTGCAGCGCGGCGGACGGGGTCCGCGAAACGGAGTCGGCGAGCTGTGTAGGGGCTGACATCAAGCCTCCCTCGTGACGATGAACTGCCCCAGCGAGAGCAGTTCGTCCCTTGTCCGGTCGGGAATCCGCGCCTCTTCGAGCTTCTGCCGTCCCGCTGCCATGCGCCGGTAGGCCTCGTCCAGTGCCCACTTCCGGCCCCCCGCCTGCTCGACGAGGTCCGCGGCGTGGCGCACCGACTCCTCGCCGGGCGTGTCCGGCTGCGCGAGCCATCCGGCGAGCTCCCGGCCGAGCCCGCCGCCATGCGTGATCGAGTACGTGACCGGCAGGCTCTTCTTGCGGGCACGCAGATCGGAGTACACCGGTTTGCCGGTCGTCGCCGGGTCGCCCCAGATGCCGAGGACGTCGTCCACGAGCTGGAACGCCAGGCCGAGGTCGGCACCGAACCCGGCGAGCGCGTCGACCGTCCCTTGTGGAGCGCCCGCCAGCACCGCGCCGATGGCGCTGCTCGCCGACAGCAGCGCACCGGTCTTGCCCGCGGCCATGTCGAGGCATTCGTCGAGCGTGACGTCGTCGCGCTGCTCGAACGCGACGTCGAGCACCTGGCCGCGGATCAGTTCGTTGGTGGCCTCGGCGAGCAGCCGCGCCGCGGCGACCGCGCACGGGCCCTCGCCGTCCAGAAGTACTTCCTGGGCAAGGGAAAGCATCGCGTCACCGGTGAGGATCGCGCTCGCCGCGCCCTTGACGGCCCACACGGTCGGCCGGTGCCGGCGTTCGGTGTCACCGTCCATCAGATCGTCGTGCAGCAACGAGAAGTTGTGCACCAGTTCGACGGCGACCGCGCCGGGCAGGCCGGCTTCCGCCGTGCCGCCAGCCGCCTCCGCCGACAGCAGCGCGAGCGCGGGGCGCACGGCCTTGCCACCGCCCGAGGTCGGGTTGCCGTCCAGGTCCGTCCAGCCCAGGTGGTAGTAGGCGATCGCACGGCTGGCGGGGTCGAGCCGCTCGAGGGCCGCTCGCATGGCGGGCATCACCGTCTGGCGGCCCTGGTGCAGTGACTCGAGAACAGCGGTCATGCCTCGACTCCTCCCCACTGCGCTGCTCGGGCCTTGGCGGCCCTGCGATGCACGCGCGTCGTCGCCTTTGGGGTCATCCGGATACTCCTTCGCTACCGAGCAGGACTTCGGCGGCCGCGTCACCGCTGCGCACGGCGCCTTCCATCGTCGCGGGCCACCCCGTGGCCGTCCACGCGCCCGCGAGCACAACCCCGTCGGCCGCTGTGACGGCCGGCGGGCGCAACGCCGCGCATCCGGGCGCCGGGCGGAATGTGGCGTGCCGCTCGCGGGTGACGAAGAAGTCGCGCACTCCGGCGTCCGCGGCGGCGGGCAGAACCGCCCGCAACGCGGGCAGCAGGCGATCCCGGATCTCCCGTACCGGGACGTCGATGAGGTCGTCGGCGGCCGACATCGACACCGCCACGTACTGGCCACTGTCCAAACCGGACTGCGCGGTCCGGTCGAACACCCACTGTAGGGGCGAATCCACGGCGGCGCAGAACGGCTCCTCCATGATCACACGGTCGAACACGACGTGCACGTTGACGATCGGCGAGCTGCCGAGATCGCGCGCCCACCCCCCGGGCAGCCGCACGCTGCCTTCTGGCAACAGCCTGGCGGCGGCCGGCGGCGGCACGGCGAGCACGACCCGGTCGGCCACCAGCGACGTCTCCCCGGTCACCACCCGCCACCGCGCGCCGTCGCGTTCGAGGCGGGTCACCTTGCTGTCCGGCAGGACCTGCGCCCCGGCCTCGGTCAGCCGCGCCTTCGCGGGCTCACCGTGCAGTTCCCGCAGCGGCACCTTCGACCAGCCGATGTCGGCGGCGCTCGCGTCGGTGAGCAGGCCGACCTGGAACACCGTGGCGGCAAGGCCGAGCGAGGCGCCGGTCGCGGGCGCGTTCAGTGTGGCGATCCCCACCAGGTCCCACAGTTTCGTGATCGCCCGCTCGCTCTGCCCGTGCTGGGAAAGCCAGTCGGCGAACGACATCGCGTCCGAGGACGGCGCCGCCGGATCGACCCCGCGCAGCGCGAGCGCCGCGCTCGCGAACTTGAGCCGGTCGCCCCATCCCAGCGGCCGGTATTTCAGCACGGAGTCGGCCAGGTGCAGCGGCGCGGGCAGCGCGTTGCGGCGCAGCCACACCGGCTCGCGCAGTTCCGGCGACCGCACCGGGATCGCGAGCTTGGACTGCAGGAACACCTTGTCCAGCACGCGCAACCGCCGCAGCAGGTCCAGATATGCCGTGCAGCACCGGAGAAACACGTGCTGCCCGTTGTCCACGTCCAACTCGCCCCGCCGGAACGAGTGGGTCAGACCGCCCAGCACGCCACGGGATTCGAGCAGGGTCACGTCCAGTCCGGCGTCCGCGCAGCGCAATGCGGCGGTGATGCCCGCGAGCCCACCGCCGACAACCGCGACCCGCTCGCTCACGTCAGCCTGCCCGACAGTGCGCGCACCGCCACCCCCACCTTCTCCCTGCCGGACAACGACATCCGCTTGTCGAAGACGGCCGAGGGCGTCTCGGCGATGCGCTCGAGCAACTGGCGGTAGATCCCGGACATCGCAAGGCAGCACGCGGCACTGCGGCGGTCGAGCAGCGGCGCGAGGCGCAGCCCGTCGGCGTACCACTCGCGGGCGCGCGCCGCGCTGTGCCGGATCAGCGCCGACAGCCCGCCGTCGGTGTCGATCAGGTGTCCGCGCTCGTCCAGTGCGAGTTCGACGCCGAACGCGTCGAGGTCCTCCTTGGGCAGGTAGACCCGGCCATTGATGAGGTCCTCGCGGATGTCGCGCAGGATGTTGGTCTGCTGCAACGCGATCCCGAGCGCGTCGGCGTAACGCGCCGCGTCCGGGTGGGGCTTGCTGCCGAACACGCCGAGGCACAGCCGCCCGATCGACCCCGCCACGCACCGGCAGTACTCGGTCAGCTCCTCGAACGTCGCGTACTTGCGGCCCTCGATGTCCATCCACACGCCGTCGAGCAGTTCGTCGAACGCGCCGAGCGGGATCGGGTACCGCTTGGCGGCATGCGCCAGCGCGATGAGCACCGGGTCGCTCGCGCGGTCGATCCCGGCGAGCGACTTGCGCACGTTTTCCAGCTCCACCGACTTCTGCTCGATCGGCAGGTCGCCGTCGCCGATGTCGTCCACCCGGCGGGCCAGCGCGTACACGGCGCACAGGGCGGAGCGCCGCTCACGGGTCAGGAGCCGGATGCCGTAGTAGAAGTTGCGAGCCTCCGTCTTGGTGATCTGCTCGCACGTCCGGTAGGCACTCTCGACATCCGTCACCGACGGCCTCCTCTCAGCAGCAGGGTCACCAGGTGCCGCAACACGTCCCGCTTGCGGGGACGGGGTGTGGCTGACAACACGTCCCAGCCGGCCCGCCGCAGCGCGTCCACGGTGGCGAGCCCGCCGGCGATGTACCCCGCGATCGCGAGCCGCGCCCAGCCGTGCAGCAAGCCCACCAGCGCGCGGCCCTCGCCGAGCTGGGCGAGGGCCTTGCCTGCCTGCGACGCCACCGCACGGCGCACGGCGACGTTCGCGTGCGGCGCGTCGAGATCCTCCTCCATGGCGCCGGCCTCGTCGAGATCTTTTCGCGGGAGGTACACCCGGCCGTTTCCCCGGTCCTCCGCGACATCCTGGCAGTGCTCGATCAGCTGGAGTGCGGTACAGACCAGATCGGACAGTCTTTCGGCTTCCGGCGAACGCACGCCGAAGATTCGCAGCACGATGTGCCCGACGGGATTCGCCGACAGCTCGCAGTACCGCTCCAGGTCGGCCTGTGTCGCGTAGCGCGCAACGACCTGGTCCTGCAGATTGGCCCGGACCAGCCGGTCGAACGGCTCGCGGTCCAGTCCACGCCGGCGGATGACCGGGACCAGCCGCCGCAGCACCGGCTCCTCTGGCTCGCCCTCCCAGGCGCGCCGCAGATCCTCCCGGAACCGCGTCAGCGCGGCCGTCCGGTCACCGCCCGACTCGTCACCGATATCGTCGATGACCCGGGCCACGTCGTATAGAGCGCCGAGATCCTGGCGCAGCGCAGCCGGAAGTATCCGCAGTGCTACCGGAAAGTTCTCCGCACGTTTCTTTTCCGCCAGCAGGTGGTCACCGACCGTGTCGTGACCTGACTGCGCGGGTGTCATCGGCCCATAATCCACTGGAAGGGCGCAGATGTTCTTCGCGCGGGAAACAAATTCCGGGAAGCGTGAGTTGTCACGAGCGGACAGTATTGACCCGAACGAAGGACGGCTGCGACATCGACCGGGGAGGTTACGACCATCGTGGTCAGAAGAGCTGAGACGAGCGACACGAAGCTCGAGGAACTCGCCACGGTGACAGCCGGCAGGCTGCCGCAGATGCTCGACGACGTCATCAGGCTGCTGAGCCCGCACTGGCCGGACTACGCGGACTTCATCGTCACCGAGCGGGACGAGGTCCTGGTGGCGGCCAACATGTTCCTGCACCGGCTGATGCGCATGGCGAAATGGGACATCACGGAACTGTCGGGAGCATCGGCGCAGAACGGCGAGCAGTTCGGCGAGCAGTCCCTGTTCGAGGAGATCGGGCGCGCCCAGTGGCAGCAGGGCCGCGACCTGACGAGCCTGCTCTCGGCCTACCAGATCGGCGCCAGGGTGGCCTGGCACCACGTCGCCGAGGTGGCGCTCGAGGTCGGCGTACCCACCGAGGTGTTCGCGTCGCTCGCGGAAGCGGTGTTCATCTTCATCGACCAGCTCTCGTCCGCATCGGCCCGCGGGTACGTGCTCGAGCAGTCCGAGGCGGCGGCCGCGCGCGAACGCTTGCGCGACGAGCTGGGCCACATGCTGCTGTCGGACCGGTCCGACTCCGCCGCCATCCGTGCCGCCGCCGCCCGCGTCGACTGGGCGGTGCCGCGCGAGGCCGCGGTGATCCTGGTGGAACCCGACAACCCGGTGGGCAGTGCGCTGCTGGCCCGGCTGGACCAGTCGGTCCTGCACGTGCGCAGGCAGCGCATGGTGTGCGCGATCGTGCCCGATCCCGCGGGCCCGCAGCGGCGGCAACGGCTCGCGACGGCGCTGCGGGGCGCCGGCGCGGTCGTCGGGCACGCGGTGCCGCTGGAGAACCTGCCGGCGAGCCTGCACGTCGCCGAATCGGCCGCCCAGCTACGCCGCACCGGTGTGCTGCAGGACGACCCGGTGTTCGTCGACGAACACCTCGACTCGATCATCGTGCACCGCGACCCGCGACTGCTGGATGCGTTCCGCGCGCAGATGCTGGCGCCGCTGGCCGAGCTGGGCCCGATGACGCGCCAGCGGCTGTGCGAGACGCTCGCGTCATGGCTGCGCCACCTCGGCGACCGCCGCGCGGTGGCCGAGGAGCTGCACATCCACCCGCAGACCGTGCGCTACCGGCTCAGCCAGCTGCGGGAGCTCTTCGGCGACAGCCTCGACGACCCGGACAACCGGCGGCGCCTCACGCTGGCGCTCGCCTGGGGCCTGCCAGGCGAAACCACCTAGGTCTCTCACGAGCGGGCTCCGGGAGTCCGTTATCCGAGCTCCTCCAGCGCGTTCTCGAACTCCTTGAAGAACCGCTCGACGTCGTCGACGAAGACCGGCTCGGCGGCGATGCTCATGGAGAACGTGCCGTACCAGCCCAGCACCCCGACCACGAAGGGCGTGCCCGGCGCGAGCGGGATGATCGGGAACGCCGTGATGAGCGGGAAGTCGCCGAAGGCGACGGCCTGCCACGACGCGCCCGGCATGTTGGACGCCGTGCCGTGGAAGAACCGCCCGCCGTAGACGGTGCGCGCGAACCACGCGTGCAGCACGGGCGGCATCAGGTTGCCGACGGTGTGCATCACGAAGCGGGACGCGATGACCCGCGTGCCGCCCCGCAGCCGGGCACTGGCCTTCGCGACCGCCGCGAGCCGTTGCGCCTCCGGCATGTCGCCGGTCGGCACCTCGACCATGACGGCCGCCGTCGAGTTGCCGGCGAGATCGGCGCGTGGCTCGGCCGCCATGAGCGGCACCGACACCAGGAGCTTCGGCGGCAGCGGCCCCTTCGCGACCCGCCGCAGGGCGGCCGCCGTGCCCGCCAGCAGCAGGTCCGTCACCCGCACTCCACGCTCGCGCGCGAGCTGCTTCATCGGCTCGAGATCCAGCTTCAAGGTGCCGAACACGCGGTCGGACGACTCGCCGGAGGGCAGCTTCGACCCCGGCCGCCGGTCGGTGGCCAGCTGGGCGATGCCCACGAGGCCGCCCGCCAGCTTGCGCAGCGGCCCCGGCATCGTGACCTCGCCGAGCGTCGAGGTCAGGTCGGGCGAGTCGAACAGGCGCAGCATCAGGTTGATCGTGCCGATGCCGTCCGCCATCGAATGGTGCACGAGCGACACCACCGCGGCGACGTCGTCCTCGATGTTGGTGACCACGCAGAACCGCCACAGCGGCCGGTCCCGCGGCAGCGGCGTGCCCGCCAGCTCGGCGACCAGCGCGTGCAGCGCGCTCATCCCGCCGGGCGTGCCGTCCGGCCGCGTGAGGTCGAACACGGGCACGTGCCACGACCAGTCGATGTCGGGATGCTCCACCCACCGCAGCGGCCGCCACGCCGACGGCGCGGACAGCCGCTGGCGGAACCGCGGCAGCTCGCCGAGTTTCGCGGTGATCGCCGCGCGCGCCAGTTCGTGTGTCGGCATGCCGTTCGCGCGCGAGGTGTCCAGCATGATGAGGCCGCCGACGTGCTGCGGCGACCACGGCCGCTCGACGTGCAGGAAGAACGCGTCCGATGCGGGAACCCGGTCCGCTCGTTGTCTCGCCACATCCGCGATCATGACACCAGCCGCCACGACGGCGACAGCGCCCACCGCGTCGAGCCAGTAGTGGTTGCCTGTCGCGAGGATCACGGCGAGGGTGACCAGCACGTGCACGGCGCTCACGCCCTGCACCACACGGCCGCCCGAGATACGGGCCAGCACCACCGACACCCACAGCGCCCAGCCCACGTGCAACGAGGGCATCGCGGCAAGCTGGTTGGCGTTGTCCACCATGGGTGAGCCCCACGACCCCCACGTGTGACCGAGACGCACCGTGTCGACGAATCCGGCGCCCTCGAGCATCCGCGGCGGCGCGACCGGCACGAGCCAGAAGCACGCGAACGCGAACACGTTGAGCCATACGAACGAGCTGCGCACGCGCCGGTACTGGCCGGGATGCCAGACGTAGACCCATAGCAGTAACACCAGCGCGCTGGCGATGTAGGTGATCGCGTACTCGTAGTTCGCGAGCGTGCGCAGCCACGTCTGGTCCGCGAGCCAGTGGTTCATCGGAAGCTCGAAATCCAGATGCAGGGCCCGCTCGAAATCCAGGATGGCCTGGCCCGTGTTCAGCGACCGGGTCTCCCGGAGCGGCAGCGGATGCGCCTCGATGAGCAGGTAGACGCCGAACAACGCCAGCCCGGCCAGCACCTCGCCCCACCACCGGGGCCGTAGCCTGCGGGCCCCGGCGATGTGTCCCGCCGTTAACGGGAAGTTGGTTGACGAGCCGACTGAGAGCACATCCGTCATATAACACGGATGCGCTCGGCGCGCTCGTCTACAAGATCACGAACGCCGATCCGCCATCGGCGGAGGCGGTTGTCACGCCGCGGCGGTGTGCCAGCGCATGCGCAGGGTCAGGCCGGGGACGCGGCTGAGCTTGCGCCAGCCGTGACCGGCGCAGACGGCGACCGTGAGCGCCGTCAGCAAGCCGGACAGCAGGCCACGGGACAGCAGGCCCGCCTCGACACCCCAGTGCAGGAAGCCGACGGTCATCGCGGCGTCGATGAGGCGGGAACCGCCCCACAGCAGGGCTACCTCGACGAACACGCGGTTCACCGTGTGGTGGGCGAACAGTTCGGCGGGCAGGCGCACGAAGTCCCGTGCGAGGCGCGCCGTGATCGGGCGCCCGAGCGCCGCACTGCCCACGAACACCAGGAACATCAGCACCGAGCCGAGCGCGGGCTGCAGCACATACACCACGGCACTGGACATGACCAACGCCACGATCGCGCGGCTCACCAGCATCCCGGTGCACAGCAGCAGCGTGCGCGGCATGTCACGGCGCAGCAGGCGGCGGGCACCGATGACGAACGCGGCCCAGCCGAGCACCGCGGACAAAGCGGGCACCAGGCCTGCGAAGTGCAGCAACAGGGCGAGCAGGACACTCGGCACGATCACGGTTTCGACGAGCAGCACCAAGGCCCTCGCCAGGGTGCCCCGCAGATGCGGAATCTCTATGACCAGGTGACGCGGCTCGGATGCATTCGTGGTGGGCTGCTGCACGGGCTTGAATCACTCCTGGGGACAAGTGTCCTGGGGATGAGCGGGGGTCGCAACTTTGCCCGGTAACCTATCGGCGTGGGGGTAAACGCCGTGTGTAGCCGTTCTGGTTGTCTCCCGCTGCACCGTGGGTGAGTGTGCCAGCCCGAACACACCCAGCACCAGAAGCAACGCCGCGCCCGCCGAAGCCGCGAGCGGCCCTGGCGAGACGGTCAGCACCGCGTGGAACGCGAGCAGACCCAGCGCGTAACTGACCGCGGGGTTGACGATCGACATGACGGCGATGGCCGCGGACAGCGATCCCGACCCGTATGCCTGCTGGCCAAGCAATAACCCGGTCAGCGTCGACAGCGCGAGCACATAACCAGGCCAGTCCAGCGCCGTGGCCAGAATTCCGCGGTTGATAAGATCATCGGTGGTGACTTTCATCATCGCGGCGCTGATCGCGTAGCAGACGCCCGCGCCGCTCGCGATGAGCGCGCTGTGCATGAGCGGCCCGCGACTCTGCGCGACCTGGATCAGGGTCACCACCACGGCCGCCGCGATCGCCACCGCCAGCAGCAATCTCCCCCTGTCGGGCGACCCCTCGAGGGGGGCCGCGCCCTCCACGGCCAAGAACACCGCGACGCCGCCGCTGATCGCCAGCGCGGCGAACCAGTCCCGCAGTGCCGGCCACTGCCGGATCGCCGCCGATGCCATCGGGAGCGCGAACAGCAGCTGCGTCACGAGCAGCGGCTGGACCAGCGCGATCGACCCGAAATGCAGCGCGGCGGCCTGGCACAGGAACCCGCCGAGATTGGTGACCCAGCCCGTGAGCCAGACGCGCCGGCGGATGAGCGACCGGATCAGCCACAAGATCGGGATCCGGTGCCTGCTCGCGCGGTGCTCGACGTCGGCGTCGGCAACCTCGAGTACCGCACTCCGCTGAAGTGCGGCGGACGCGGCGAACAGAAATGCCGCCACGAAACCGAGCAGGACCGGAATCAACACATCAAGTTGCAGCGCTCCCCATGCCGAAATGATTCCGGCCGCTAGCCGGAACCGCCGAATCGGGTCGCCAAAGCACGGTACACCCCGGGTAGGACACCCCGCACCAGAATTGGCAGCCGGAGCCAGGGGGGAACGTAGACCTCGGCGCGATCCCGGTCGATGACGTGATAAATCGCCTCCGCCACCAGATGGGCGGAAATTGGCCGAGGTGACCGGCGCTGGTACGGCAATCCACGCCTGGCGAAGAATTCTGTGTCCACGACACCGGGGACGACGACGCCGATTCGCACGCCGGTGCCCGCGAGTTCGAAGCGCAGGCTCTCGGCGAACGCGTCGACGCCGGCCTTGACGGCCGAGTAGACCGCCTCCCCCGCGACCGCGGTCCGGCCCGCGATGGACGTGACGAAAACCACGCTCGCCCGCGGCCTCCCGCGCAGCGCCGGGAGTAGCGCACGGGTCAGCTCGATCTGCGCGGTGAGGTTCACGTCGACGACTCGCCGTACGTCCTCACCGGTCATCTCGGTGAAGGGACCGGCCCAGCCGATGCCGGCATTGTTGACGAGGATGTCGATCTCGCCGACGCGGGTGGTGATCTCGTCGGCCACCGCGCGCACCGCCGCCGGGTCGGCGAAATCGGCGACCACCGGCACCCCGCCAGTGCGCCCGGCGAGCTCGGCGAGCCGCCCGGCATCACGGCCGTGCAGCACGAGACGGGCCCCCGCCTCGTGCAGGCGGAGCGCGGTGGCGGCACCGATGCCCGACGAGGCACCCGTCACCACCGCGACCGCACCGCGGACGTCCATCCGTCAGCCGCTGACCTGGACCGCGTCGACGACGAACACGAGCGTCTCGTTGGGCTTGACCGGGCCCTGGCCCTGCGCGCCGTAGCCGAGGGCCGGCGGCACGACCAGCAGCCGGCGCCCGCCCTGCTTCACGCCCACGAGGCCCTGGTCCCAGCCGGAGATGACGCTGCCCTGGCCCAGCGTCAGGGTGAACGGCTGCGAGGAGAAGGAGTTCTCCTGGTCGGCCTTGTCGGACCAGGTGACCAGGTCGTAGTTCATCTGCAGCGCGCTGCCCGCCTTGGCCGCCGCACCGGAGCCCGGCGTGAGGTCCTTGGTCAGCAGCTTCGTGGGCGCCGCGCAGGTGTCCGGGATGGTGATCGTCGGCTTGCTGCCGAACGCGCCGGAGACCTTGATGTCGTCGGCCGTGCACTCGTGCTGCTGCTGACCGGTCGACGCCGCCGCGGACGACGGGGCCGACGAGGACACCGCCGCCGGGTTGGGCGCCGGGTACGTCGGCCCGTCACCGGCCGGGACCGACGAGGGCTCCTGGTGGGGCGAGCAGGCGGCGATGGCGAGCGCGGCCGCCACCACGAACATGATCTTGCCAGGCTTACGCATGGCGCTCACCTTATCCGGGGCTGACCACTCGTTATCCGGCACCCGCAAGAAAGTCCGGCCGCTGTCCCGGGTAGACGATGCCGAGGCGCTGAGTGGCTCGGGTGAGCGCGACGTAGAGATCGTTCCAGCCGCGCGGCGACGCGGCGACGATCTCCTCCGGCCCGACCACGACCACGCCGTCGAACTCGAGGCCCTTGGCCTCGGCGACGGTGAGCACCGACAGGCGCTCGCTCACCGGCAGCGTGGCCCGCAGGTTCCCGAGCTGTCCCGACGGCGCCAGCACGGCCACCGTGCCGCCGTCCGCGGCCGCCAGCTCGTCGTCCACAATGGACTTCAGATCGGTCTCGGCGGCGGGCCGGTGCCACGGCGGCACGCCGGTTTCCCGCACCGAGGCGGGGACGCGCAGCACCGGGTCGACCTTGGCCAGCGCGCCCGCGGCGACGTCCATGATCTCGGTGGGCGTGCGGTAGTTCACGGTCAGCTCGCGCAGCCGCCAGCGGTCCTCGACGTAGGGGCCGAGCATGTCGTGCCACGAGGACGCGCCCGCGGGCGCTCCCGTCTGCGCG
>DASZUO010000280.1:0-5684 GCA_035547575.1 Amycolatopsis sp.
TTCACCAACTTCGACACGATCGCGACCGCGTTCGCCGCCACCGGGCTGCTCGCCTGGGCTCGCAAGAAACCGCTTGTGGCCGGGGTGTTGCTCGGGCTGGGCGCGGCGGCGAAGCTCTATCCGCTGTTCCTGCTCGGCCCGTTGCTGATCCTGTGCCTGCGCGCGGGCAAGCTCAGAGACTGGGCGAAGACAGCGGGCACGACTGCGCTCGTGTGGCTCGCCGTGAACCTGCCGATCGCGTTGAGCCTCAACGCCGGCTGGCGGGAGTTCTTCCGGCTCAACGCGCAACGCGGCATGGACCCGGATTCGCTGTACAACGTGATCTCGTACTTCACCGGGTGGGCCGGTTTCGACGGTCCGCTGCATCCGGGCCAGACGCCGACGTGGCTCAACGCTGTGTCCGGCGGCCTGTTCCTGATCTGTTGCGCGGGCATCGCCTACCTCGGGCTGACCGCGCCGACGCGGCCGCGGCTCGCGCAGTTGTGCTTCCTTGTGGTGGCGGCGTTCCTGATCACCAACAAGGTGTGGAGCCCGCAGTACTCGCTGTGGCTCGTGCCGCTCGCGGTGCTCGCGATCCCGCGCTGGCGGTTGCTGCTCGGCTGGATGCTGCTCGACGCGCTCGTCTGGGTGCCGCGGATGTTCTACTACCTCGGCGTCGATCACAAGGGGCTGCCGGAGGACTGGTTCCTCGGGTTCGTGGTGCTGCGCGACCTGGCCGTCGCCGGGCTGTGCGTGCTGGTGATCCGCGAGATCTACCGCCCGGCCCTGGACAAGGTGCGTCTAGCGGGCGACGACGACCCGGCGGGCGGGGTGCTCGACCATGCCCCTGACGTGGTCGTCTTCCGGCGTTCGCGGCCTGCGCCCGCGACGGCAGGCCTCAGCTGAGCGCGTCGCGCAGGTAGGCGATGTCGCCGGCCTGGCCGTCGGCGGGGGTCTCCACGATCACCGGCGCCCCGGCGGCTTTCGCCACTGCCACCAACTGATCGGGCTCGATCGTGCCGCCGCCGTGCACGACGTTGGCGTGCCGGTCGCGGGTGGAGCCGAACTCGTCGCGGGAGTTGTTCAGGTGCACCAGGTCGATCCGGCCGGTGATCGCCATGACCTTGTCGACCACATCGTCCAACGGCCAGCCCGCCGCGAACGCGTGGCAGGTGTCGAGGCAGAACCCCGCGCCGAACTCGCCGACGACGTCCCACAGCCGCTCGAGCATCTCTAGGTGCCGCGCCATCGCGCCGTCGCCGCCTGCGGTGTTCTCGATCAGGATCGGCACCGCGAACCCACCGTCATCGGCCTGGCGCTCGAACAGCTTCCGCCAGTTGGCGAGCCCCGCCTCGGGGTCTTCCTCCCTGCGGACGTGACCGCCGTGCACTATCAGGCCCCGCGCGCCGATCTGGCCGGCCGCTTCCGCGTGCTGCACCGCGAGCTTGCGGGACGGGATCCGGATCCGGTTGTTCAGCGAGGCCACGTTGACGATGTACGGGGAGTGGATGAACACGTCCACGCCCGCGGCCTCGATCTCCGCCTTCGCCGGTGCGGGCACCGGCTTCTTCCAGCCCTGTGGGTCGGACAGGAAGAACTGGACCACATCGGCGTTGCGCTCCCGAGCCGCGGTCAGCGGGTCGTCGTCGCGAACGTGCGCACCGATCTGCATGCGCGCCAGGCTACAGGCCGCTGTGCCGGTCACTACCGAGGCAATTGCGTGGGTTCTGCCCGAAGCGTTGGGCCAGATGCAGTAGCGTGAGCGCGTTCCGTGATCCCGTGCGGAGGGGGAGGTCCATGG
The DNA here is from genome assembly GCA_035547575.1 of Amycolatopsis sp. Taxonomy (GTDB): domain Bacteria; phylum Actinomycetota; class Actinomycetes; order Mycobacteriales; family Pseudonocardiaceae; genus Amycolatopsis_E. The sequence continues at coordinate 1,781 of DASZUO010000280.1, forward strand.
GGAAGACCGCGAACCGTATCGGCGCACTGGGCGTGCTGGCCGCGGCGATCGCGCTGGTGCTGCCCGGTACCGCCGCAGCGGATCCCGCGGACCCGGCGATCGCCGGGAGTTGCGATGCGACCCTCCGCGACGGCGGCTCCGGTCAGGCGCTCACCGTTGACGCCGGTGCCCCGCTCAACGTGCCGAAGGTGCTCACCGTGGGCACGGGGTCGGGCGCGGCGAACAAGCCCGCCCTGTCGGTGCCGGTCGCCGACCTCGCCAAGACGCTGGACGTGGGTGACCTGCCCGTTGTCGGCGCGCCCGTGACGGACACCGTGTGTCCCGGCGCGCAGAACACGGTCAACGCACTGTCGGCCACCACGCAGAGCCTCGTCGCGGGTGAGCCGAAGGAGCCGGTCCCACCGGCGTCCACCCGGCCGCCCACCACCAAGCCGTCACCCCGGCCGCAGCCGCCGAGCACGCCCACCCCGGGCGCGGCGACGCCTGCCGGCTCCGTGACCACGCCGCCCACCGGCGCCGTCCAGCTGGTCTCGTTCCCGCTCGCGGGCATCGGCCCGGCCACCCCCGCGGACCTGTCCGCGCTGATCGCGCCCGGTGCCATCGCGCCGTCGGCGCCAGGCCTGGTCCCGCCGACCGGCAGCGGACCCGGCATCGTCAACCAGAACTCGGGCACCGCCGAGGCACTGCCGGCGTCGTCCACGATGCCCGCGAAGCTTCCGCTGCTGCTCGCCGCGATCGCGTTGGCGCTGGTCGCGGCCGCCTTGTCCAAGGTGTGGATCCGCCGTTCGGTCAAATAGCGTCACGCTGCCCCGGCACTGTCGTTAATTCCTTGAGCGACGGGAGGGCGAAGACCGATGCAGGGTCGAACACGGAAGACGGCAGCGGCGGGAGCGGCGGCGTTCGTGCTGGCCGGTTCGGCCGTGCTGGCCACGCCGGGCACGGCGAGCGCGGACACGATCACGGCCAAGTGCGGCGACACCGTCACCGCGAAGCCCGGTGATGTGGTCAGCACGCCGTTCGGCCTGCGCACCGTCACCGACGGGCTCACCTCGCTGGTCGGCGGCCTGCTCAACGGCCTGTGCACGGTCACCGTGAAGGTCGTGGACACGGTCGTCGCCCCGGTACCGGCCGTCGGCCCACCTGTCGCCGGCGCCCTCGACAACACCGTCGCCGGTGCCACCGGCACGCTGCAGAGCGTCGGCGGAGCGGCCTCCGGAAACCAGCGGAAGCCCGCGCCGCAGCAACCGCCGGGCAGCGGGGGCGCGCCGCAGACCGGACCGAACGGCAGCGCCCCCGCTGACCAGGGCGCCACCTTCCCGGCGGCGAACAGTCCCGTCCTCAGCGGCGACCCGGCGACGTTCAACCTGCTGCCGTTCGGCTCGTCGGCGGGATGGGCCCCGATGCGCGACTACAGCGGCATCCCGTACGCGCTGGCCGGACTGTGGTCGCCGTCGCCCGGCATCCGCTACGGCGGTCAGATCCCCGGCTACGCACCCGAGGTCGGCACGCTCGGTCAGGGCGGCGGTGGCAAGGCCGTGCAGAACGCGGGCCAGGCGCAGTCCATGGCGGGCGGCACTCCGGAGCACAGCCCCGTCGGCCTGCCGATGCTGCTCGCGGTGCTCTCGTTGTCCGGGGTCAGCGCGGCGTTGGTACGCCGATGGGTTCTCCGTGGGGCTACTGCGTAGTATCTTCGGCATCCGTTATTTGTTGACTTAACACGCGGAGGCCCCGACCCGTGCGAAAGCCAACCCGGACCACACTGGGCAGAACGACCCGCCGGATGCTCGCCGCGTCGGCATTCGCCGCGCTGTTCACCGCTTTCGCGTTCACCGGAAGTGCCTCGGCCGCCACGGTGCTCGCCGACGGCTGCACGGGCGGCGTGATCGGGAACATGGGCGACGCGGTGGCAGTGCAGGGCAAGGACGTCGCCGGACTGGTCAAGGCAGGTGCGCAGGAGCGGGCGCAGCTCCTCTCCGGCGTGGATCCCGACAAGCTCGCGCAGGAGATCACCGCGAAGGACGCACTCATCGTCGGCACCGTGCCCACGGCCGCGAACGGCGCGATCACCGGCGAGAACATCGGCGCGACGGTTCGGGACGCGCTCAAGGACGCGGACGGACTCGGCGCCTGGAGCGACCAGCAGCGGCAGGACACCCTGGACTCGATCGCGAACAAGGTCACGGGCAACTGCGGGATCACCGCGTACGCGGGCAACTACACGCAGGCCACGGCGCTGCCCACCGTCCCGCCGAACGGTACGACGGCACCGGCCGCGCCCGGCACCGGCCCGGCGACCACGCCGCCACGCGATTACGGCAACATCCCGGCCGCCGTGCCAGGGGCCACCTTCCCCGGCTACAGCGTCTCGCCGTCCGACCGGTACCCCGCGAGCACACCGCTCGCCGGTGACCAGCCGCCGCCGGAGATCGGCACGCTCGGCGGCAGCACGCCGGGCCGGCCGGATGTCCGCACCGCGGGCAACGCGAACTCGCTCGCCGCCGGCGATCCGGCGTCGGATGCCGTGCGGCTGCCGATGCTTCTCGCGGTGGTCGCGCTGGCCGGAGTGAGCGCCGCGCTCGTGCGAACCTGGGTGCTGCGCAGACTGTCGTAGTGACCAGCTACCCTGGACAGTCGACAAACCCTCCTGCCATGGACAGTCCATGGCCGTGAAGCCCACAGGAGGTGAGTGGTTGTGTCACGCCATTACGAGGTAATGGTCATCCTCGATCCGACGCTCGACGAGCGCACCGTCGCCCCGACGCTGGACACGTTCCTCAACGTGATCCGCACGTCCGGCGGCAGCGTGGAGAAGGTCGACGTGTGGGGCCGCAGGCGGCTGTCCTACGAGATCAAGAAGCACGCCGAGGGCATCTATGCCCTGCTCGACCTGAACTCCGAGCCCGACGCGGTGAAGGAACTCGACCGGCAGCTGAACCTGCAGGAGAACGTGCTCCGCACCAAGGTCGTCCGCAAGGTCGCCCCGCGCAAGGCCGCCAAGGTCGCGGCGAAGGCCTGAGGCGATCATGGCCGGAGACACGATCATCACCGTGGTTGGCAACCTGACCGCCGACCCTGAGCTGCGCTTCACGCCCTCCGGGGCCGCGGTCGCGAACTTCACCGTGGCGTCCACCCCGCGCACCTTCGACCGCCAGAGCGGCGAGTGGAAGGACGGGGAGGCCCTGTTCCTGCGTTGCAACATCTGGCGCCAGGCCGCTGAGAACGTGGCCGAGAGCCTCACCCGCGGCGCCCGTGTCGTGGTGCAGGGCAGGCTCAAGCAGCGGTCGTTCGAGACCAAGGAAGGCGAGAAACGGACCGTCGTCGAGCTCGAGGTCGACGAGATCGGTCCGTCGCTGCGCTACGCGACCGCGAAGGTCAACAAGGTCAGCCGCGGCACCGGTGGTGGCGGCGGCTACGGCGGTGGTGCCAGTGGCGCGCCCGCCGACGACCCGTGGGGTTCGGCCCCGCCTGCCGGGGGCGGCAGCGGCGGCGGTTTCGCGGACGAACCTCCCTTCTAACCAACCACTCGTACTGATTTCCCAGGAGCATCACCGTGGCCAAGCCACCTATTCGTAAGCCCAAGAAGAAGGTCTGCGTGTTCTGCAAGGCGGAGCAGAAGGGCCGGCCGGAGTTCATCGACTACAAGGACACCAACCTGCTGCGGAAGTACATCTCCGACCGCGGCAAGATCCGGGCTCGCCGGGTCACCGGCAACTGCAGCCAGCACCAGCGGGACATCGCCATCGCGGTCAAGAACTCCCGCGAGATGGCGCTGCTGCCCTACACCTCGACCGCGCGCTAAGGGAGGCACGTCAATGGCGAAGATCATTCTGACCACCGACGTCGCCAACCTCGGCGGTCCCGGCGACATCGTCGAGGTCAAGGACGGCTACGCGCGCAACTACCT
>DASZUO010000281.1:0-10732 GCA_035547575.1 Amycolatopsis sp.
ACGCGCATCACGAGGCCCCGCCCCTCCTTAGTCACTTCGAGGGGACCATCTCCGGTCCGGGGCTTCATGGCCGCCATAGCGTGCTCCCTCCGTCTCAACCGGCGCGCCCGGGTCGCGCTTGCTCAAGCCAACCGGGTGTCACGCGCCATTCTCCCTCATCAGGATGGGCGCGCGAACGCGGACCGATCTTTTCGTGTTGCATAGGTGCTGGTATGCGGCCCGCGAGCCCCTGACCGACCAGGAGGAGACCAGTGACCACCGAGGACGTCCTGCTGACCGCCGACGACGACGGCGTACGGACACTGACACTCAACCGCCCCAAGGCCTACAACTCGCTGACCGTCGAGTTGAAGGAACGCCTCCTCGCGGCGCTGCACGACGCCGCGGATGCCGCCGACGTGCGCGCCGTCGTGCTCACCGGCGCCGGGAAGGCGTTCTGCGCCGGCCAGGATCTGAAGGAGCACGTCGGGCTCCTGCAGGCGGGCGATCGGGCCCCGTTGCGCACGGTCGCCGACCACTACAACCCGATCGTGCGAACGATCGTCGACATGCCGAAACCGGTCATCGCGGCAGTCAACGGACCCGCGGCGGGCGCCGGCGCGGCCTTCGCCTACGCGTGCGACCTGCGCCTGGCGGCGGCGTCGTCGAACTTCCTGATGGCGTTCGCCAACGTCGGGCTCGGCCCGGACTCGGGCGCGGCGTGGACGTTGCAGCGGCTCATCGGGTACGGGCGCGCGGCCGAGCTGATGCTGTTGGCGCGCCCCGTCGACGCGGTCGAGGCCCTGCGGCTGGGGCTGGTCGCCGAGGTCGTGGTGGACGACGAACTGGCCGCTCGCGCGCACGCGGTCGCCGCGAAGCTCGCGTCGGGGCCGGGTGTCGCCTACGCCAAGATCAAGGAGGTGCTGGGCATAGGCGCGCAGGCCACGCTCGAGGAGACGCTGGCCGCCGAGGACGCGGCGCAGACCGCGCTCGGCGCGACAGCCGACCACCGCGAGGCCGTGGAAGCCTTCGTCGCCAAGCGGAAGCCCTCCTTCCAGGGGAAATGAGACCCCGCGGCGGGGTGGTCATGCCGCCCGGAAACAGCCCTCGAGGTGGTCGTCGACCATGCCGGTGGCCTGCATCAGCGCGTAACAGGTGGTCGGGCCGACGAAAGCGAACCCGCGTTTCTTCAGTTCCCGCGCCATGGCCTTCGACTCGGGCGTGGTCGCGGGAACGTCGGCGAGGGTCGCGGGGCGAGGGCGCGGGCCGGACGGCGCGAAGGACCACAGCAACTCGTCGAGGGGCTGTTCGAGGTCCTCGATGGCGCGCGCGTTCGTGATCGCCGCCAGGATCTTGGCCCGGTTGCGCACGATCGACGCGTCCGCCATCAGCCGCTCGAAGTCGTCGTCACCGAATCGCGCGACCTTCGCAGGCACGAAGCCCGCGAAAGCGCGCCGGAACCCGTCCCGCTTGCGCAGGATCGTCAGCCACGACAGACCCGACTGGAACGCCTCGAGTGTCAGCCGCTCGTACAGCGCCTCCTGCCCGTGCAGCGGCACGCCCCACTCGGTGTCGTGATAGACGGCGTAGTCGGGCGTCGAGTTGCCCCACGGGCAACGGGCAACGCCGTCCGCGCCCACCAGGTCGGTCATCAGACGGCCCCTATGGTGTAGTTCTCCGCGAACTGGGCGAACCGGCGCAGCGACTGCCGCAGCCCGATCGAGAAGGCGGGCCGCACGACCGGCCAGCCGAGCCGCCCGAACGCGCCGAACGGGATGTCCAGGCTCTCCGACCAGACGAACGTGGACTCCTGCGGGCCCTTCGCGTGGACGTGGAACGCCCCGCTGCCGCGCACGAGCTTGCCCAGGTGACGGACGGTGCAGCGTACCGGCGGTTCCCACGCGGTGATCTCCATGGTGTCGGTGAACCCGACGCCACGCAGACCGGTGAACGCGGCGAGCCGGGACCCGACGCTGCGCCCGTCACCGGAGAGGACCCGCACCTGCGTGCCGAGCATCCACTCCTGCTGTCTCGGCCAGTCCGTCAGCGCGAGCCACGTGGTGCCGACGGGCGCGTGGACGTCGACCGAGAAGACCAGGTCCGTCATCGTGCCTTCTCGGCCTCCAGCTCGGCGACCCGGCCACGCAGAGTGTCGATCTCGTCACCGAGACGTCGCACCACCCAGTCCACTTCGGACATCTTGTAGCCGCGCAGGACAAGCTGGAACTTCACCGACTGCACGTCGTCGCCCGTGATGTCACGAACGGGCAGCCTGGTGGGCGAGCTGCCGGGCGGGAGCGGCGCCAGCTCTTCGCCGCGCCCGAACACGACGGCGGCGAGCAGGAACACCACCGCCGCCACGAGCACCATGACCAGGAGGTAGATCAGCGCGGTCGTCACCTGGTCCAATCTAGTCACGCGAAGCGTGCCCGCCGAGGGTGGCGTGGGGAAGCGGCCGGCCCGCAGTTCCTGCGTTGTCACCTGCTCGTTCGTGCCAGACTGGAGCGGACAGATCCGGGAGGAGTCTTGCTACAGCTGCTGATCCGGCGGGTGCTCGCACCGCTGGCGCGCCTGATCTACCGGCCGGAGGTCCACGGCGCGCAGACCGTGCCGCCGACCGGACCGGTGATCATCGCGGCCAACCACCGGGCCGCGGTCGACACGTTCGTGATCCCCATCGCCACCCCGCGCCCGGTGTCCTTCCTCGGCAAGGCCGAGTACTTCACCGGCCGCTCACCGAGGGCACGGGTGGTGGCCGCGTTCCTGCGCGCGCTCAACTATGTGCCGGTCGAACGCGGCAACGCGATGGCCGGCATGGCAGCGCTGGAGGCGGCGCGCAAGGTGCTGGAGCGGGGTGGCGCGTTCGGCATCTATCCCGAGGGCACGCGCTCGCTGGACGGCCGGCTGCATCGCGGGCACACCGGCGTCGGCGCGCTGGCGCTGGCCACCGGGGCGAAGGTGGTGCCGGTCGCGCTGTCGGGCACGGAGAAGATGCTGCCGATCGGCAAGCGCCTCCCGCGCCTGGCGAAGGTGACGATCCGTTTCGGTGCACCGCTGGACTTCTCCCGCTACGAGGGCCTCGAGTCGTCGCCTGCCATCCGCCGCGCGGTGACAGACGAGATCATGTACGCGATCCTGGAGCTGTCGGGCGCCGAGTACGTCGACAGCTACCACAAACGCCCAGGTGAGGCGGCGTAGTCAGACTCGCCGTGATCATCCCGGTGCCGCGGCCGAATCGCCTCACGCGGACGTGGCTCGGTGGCCCCTAGTTCCACTTCACGACGTCGGCGGGTGGCTGGTACGCGGCGAAGGCGTCCAGCAAGGCAGCCGGATCCTCGTCGAAGAACAGCAGATCGCGGTGGGCCTGCCGGAGAAAACCCTCGGCCACCATGTGGTCGGCGAACTCGTGCAGCGGCCGGTAGTAGCCCGCGACGTCGACCAGCCCGAGCGGCTTGCGGTGCAGGCCCAGCTGCGCCCAGGTCCACACCTCGGCCAGTTCCTCCAGCGTCCCGGCGCCGCCGGGTAGTGCGAGGAAGCCGTCGGAGAGCTCGGCCATCTTCGCCTTGCGTTCGTGCATGTCGGCGGTCACGTGCAGCTCGGTGAGATTCGCGTGGGCGACCTCGGCGCGCATCAGGTGCTCGGGGATCACACCGATCGCCTCCCCGCAGGCCGCCAGCGCCGCGTCCGCGACGACGCCCATGATGCCGACACTCGCCCCGCCGTACACCAGCCCGATCCCGCGCTCGGCGAGCAGCTTGCCGAGTACGGCCGCCTGCTCGGCGTAGACCGGATCGTTGCCCATCGACGAACCGCAGAACACACAGATCCGGCGCATCTAGTGGACGTCCTCCCAGGATTTGTAGGCCTCCTGCACGACCCGCACGGCGTCGTCGATGTCGTCGGTGACATGCAACAGCGCCAGGTCCTTCTCCCCGATCTTGCCCTCCGCGAAGACCGTGCTCTTGACCCAGTCGTACAGCCCGCCCCAGTAGGACCGTCCGAACAGGACGACCGGGAACTTCGTGACCTTCTTGGTCTGGACCAGCGTGAGCGCCTCGAACAGCTCGTCGAGCGTGCCGAACCCGCCTGGCAGGCAGATGAACGCCTGCGCGTACTTGATGAACATCGTCTTGCGGGTGAAGAAGTAGCGGAAGTTCACGCCGAGGTCGACCCACGGGTTCAGGCCCTGCTCGAACGGCAGCTCGATGCCGAGTCCGACCGACAGCCCGCCCGCCTCGGACGCGCCCCGGTTCACGGCCTCCATCGCGCCGGGCCCACCGCCGGTGATCACCGCGAAGCCCACGTCCGCGAGCGCCGCGCCGATCTGCCTGCCCAGCTCGTACTCGGGATGGTCACGCGGCGTGCGTGCGGAACCGAACACGGTGACCGCGCGGGGTACCTCCGCGAGCGCGCCGAAGCCCTCGACGAACTCCGCCTGGATGCGCAGCACCCGCCACGGGTCGGTGTGCACCCAGTCGGTGGGGCCACGGGTGTCCAGCAGCCGCTGGTCGGTGGTGGTGTCCTCGACACGGCGGCCACGGCGGAGCACCACCGGCCCGCGATGCTTCTCGCGTGGGTGCTCCGGGTACTCGGCGGCTTCGTCGGATTCGTCCATCGTCACTCTGCGAGGTTACCGACCGCCGAGGAACTCCCGCAGGACACCGGCCACCCGCCCGATTTCCGCCACGTGAACATGCTCTTGCCTGGTGTGCGCGATGCTCGGGTCGCCGGGACCGAAGTTCACCGCCGGCATGCCGAGCGCGGCGAACCGGGCGACGTCGGTCCAGCCCAGCTTCGCCGCGGCCCTGCCGCCCGCGGCCTGGACCAGTTCGGCCGCGGCCGGCTCGGACAGGCCCGGCAGCGCGCCCGGCGAAAGGTCCACAACGGACAGTTCGAAACCGTCGAAAACCTCGCGCAGATGGTCTTGCGCCTGCTCGGGCGTGCGGTCCGGGGCGAACCGGAAGTTGATCGTCAGTACGGCCTCGTCGGGCACGACGTTGCCCGCGACACCACCCGAGACCCGGACGGCCTGCAGGCCCTCGCGGTAGCGCAACCCGTCGATCTCCACGTCGTCGCGCGCGGTGTATCCGGCGAGCCGCCGCATCGGTTCGGCGAGCGCGTGGATCGCGTTGACGCCCATCCAGGCGCGAGCGGTGTGCGCGCGGCGGCCCGTGCGGCGCAGCTCGACGCGCATGGTGCCCTGACAGCCGGCCTCGATGACGGCGTTGGACGGCTCGCCGACGATCGCGAGGTCTCCGCGCAGCCAGTCGGGTTGTTCGCGCTCGATGCGGCCGAGGCCGTTGCGCACGGCCTCGACCTCTTCGCAGTCGTAGAAGACGAACGTGATGTCGTGACGCGGTTCGCGCAGCGTGGCGGCCAGGTGCAGGAACACCGCGTCGCCGCCTTTCATGTCGGCGGTGCCGAGCCCGTGCAGCACGTCGCCCTCGCGCCGCAGCGGGAGGTTCTCGTTGACCGGCACGGTGTCCAGGTGCCCGGCGAGGACCACCCGGGACGGCCGCCCGAGGTTCGTGCGCGCGAGCACGGCGTTGCCGTTGCGGACGACCTCGAGGGTGCCGAGCCCCTCCAGCGCCGACTCCACCGCGTCGGCGATCACCTTCTCCTCGCCCGAAACGCTCGGGATGTCCACGAGTGCGCAGGTGAGATCGACCGGATCGGCCGCCAGGTCAAGCTGTGCCATACCAGGAGCGTACGGTGACTTCCGTGCGTAAGACCTTCGGCGTGGTGGCCGCAGCCCTCGCGCTCGTGCTGACGGGCTGCGGCAGCGAGGCGGGGCCGACCCCGCAGGGCGGCGGCCCCCAGCAGGCGGACACCCCGGAGGCGCTCGCGACGAAGCTTCGCGCGTACACCACCGACCAGTGTTTCCTGACGCCGGCAGAGCAGGAGCCGAAGGGCTGCCAGAAGTACGTGACCGAACTGGCGAGCACGGTCGGCATGGTGCGCCAGGAGGCGGGCACGAAGCACCCGGGCCTGGTCACGCTGGCGGACACGCTGGACCGCAACATCGGCGCGTACCGCGACGCGCGCTGCGACAGCGTCGCGACGCCGGGTAACCCCTGCTCACAGACGCTGACCGGCATCGCGAAGACGCTCGGCGACATCAAGCAGATCGTCGACACCCAGCTTGCGACCGGTTGAGCCGCGCTCGGACTGTGCCGTTCGCTACTAATCCGACCACAGTCACGGCTCTCCGGCATGCGTAGCAACCGTTCCGCGCAGTTCGGGGTCGGCCTACTTTTGGTCGGATTGGTAGCGTTAGCGCGTGAGTGAAGCGACCCCGAACCCCGAGACCACCGGCGCGCACGGCGTCGGCATTGCCACCGTCACGGCCGACGGCACGGTGCTGGACACCTGGTTCCCGCACCCCAAGCTGGGCGAACCGGGCGCCGGCGGCACCGAGCGGCTGTCCCGCGAGCAGGCCGTCGAAGCGCTCGGCGAGGCCGCGGCCGCGCAACTCGGGCCCGACACCGAGCGGGGTGTCGAGGTCGTCGCGGTGCGCACCACGATCGGCCGTCTCGCGGATGCGCCCCTGGACGGCCACGACGTGTACCTGCGCCTGCACCTGCTGTCGCACCGCCTCGTCCAGCCGCATGGGCAGAGCCTCGACGGCATCTTCGGCCTGCTGGCCAACGTCGTGTGGACCAACCACGGCCCGTGCCCGGTCGACGGCTTCGAGGCGACCCGGCTACGGCTGCGGGCGCGCGGGCACGTGACCGTGTCCAGCGTCGACAAGTTCCCGCGGATGGTCGACTACGTCGCGCCGGCCGGGGTGCGGATCGGCGACGCCGACCGGGTGCGCCTCGGCGCGCATCTGGCCGTCGGCACCACGGTCATGCACGAGGGTTTCGTCAACTTCAACGCGGGCACGCTCGGCGCGTCGATGGTCGAGGGCCGGATCTCGGCGGGCGTCGTCGTCGGCGACGGCACCGACGTCGGCGGCGGCGCGTCGATCATGGGCACGCTGTCCGGCGGGGGCAAGGAAGTCATCTCGCTGGGCGAGCGCTGCCTCATCGGCGCGAACGGCGGCGTCGGCATCTCGCTCGGCGACGACTCCGTTGTGGAAGCCGGGCTTTATGTCACGGCGGGCACGAAGGTGCTGGTCGAGGGCCGGTCGGTGAAGGCACGGGAGCTGTCGGGCATCTCGAACGCGCTGTTCCGCCGCAACTCGGCGACCGGCGCCGTCGAGGTCGTGCCACGCGAGGGAGCGACGGTCGAACTCAACGCCGCCCTCCACGCGAACGACTGACCACCCCACCCAGATAGCCGTCGGGGCGGATTTCGACCTCGTCGCCGTCGGATGCCCCGTACGCCTTGAAGGCGTGTCCGCCGGTGTCGACGACATGCGCGCCCGCGACGGCCTGTCCCGGGCGCAGCACCGCGTATGTGTGTGGGTCCGCGGGCGCTGGCGCGCCGAAGACGAGCCGGGTCCCGTGCGGGCCGCGGAAAAGGTCGAACAGGCGCACGTCCTTGCCGTTCGCGTCGGTGACCGGCGCATCCGGAGCGCGGTCACCCGGCACGAGCCGCCCATCGGTGGTCCGGTAGCTGATGTCCAGCTGCCAGGTGTCCTCACCCCGCTTGTACGCGTCCTCCTCGCCGTCGGTGTACTTCCGCATGAGCGCCGTGCTCAGCCCCAGCACCCGCGCGGCGACCCCGCGCCGCTCCGGCTCGTAGGTGCTGAGCAGTTCCGGTGACCCGTCGGCCAGCTTCCAGCCCAGGTTGTACGCGTCCTGCACGCCCGTGTTCAGCCCCTGACCACCGGTCGGCGGGTGCACGTGCGCCGCGTCGCCCGCGAGGAACACCCGGCCGTCGCGGAAACGCTCCGCCAGCCGCACGTTCGGCCGCCACGTCGTGCACCAGTCGAGCCTGGTCAGCCGCACCTCGGCACCCACCGCGGCCAGCGCCGCCCGCAGTCCCTCCAGCGACGGAGCCACCTCGAGCTGGGGCGCACCGAACTGGAAGAGGTCCGTGCCGGGAAGCGGACTGAACGCGACGCCCGACATGGGGTCGGCCTCGGTCGCGAACCAGTAGCCGTAGGCGGGATCCAGGTCGGCCGCGACATCGCCGAGGACCATCCGGATCGACTCGTCGGTCGTGCCCTCGAACTCGATCCCCAGCGTCTTGCGCACGAGGCTGGCCCCGCCGTCGGCACCCACCAGGTAGTCGGCGCGGACGACCTCGCCGGTCGACAACGTCGCCGTGACCCCCTCGTCATCCTGCTCGAACCCGGTCAGCCCGGCGCCCAGCTCGACAGCGATCCCGAACTCCGCCAGCCGCGCCCGAAGGATCGCCTCGGTCTGCGACTGGCCCAGCATGCAGGGGTTCGGGTACGGCACGTCCGGCGCCGGCTCGCGCGGTTCGCTCATCCGCCGCTCCATGACGAACCGGCCGCCGAGGTGCACGCGCATCGCCGCCGGCGGCGCGCCCGCGGCGAGCACCGCGTCGATGACGCCGAGGTCGTCGAACACCTCGAGCGTGCGCGGCTGGATCCCGTCCCCGCGCGAACCGGCGAAGAACTCCGTCGCCTTGTCGACAATGCGCACGTCGACCCCGCGCCGCGCGAGGTCGATGGCCAGCGTCAGGCCGGTCGGGCCGGCTCCGGCGATCAGAACACTCATAACTGAATCTCCATTCAGTGAATTTTAATTCATCATGAGCCTTGCTAGCGTTCCCCGTCAAGGAGGTGCCGTGAATCGCAAGGAGAAGGCGGCCGAGACCGAGGTCGCGCTGAAGGCGGCGGCGAAGCGCCTGTTCGCCACCCGCGGCTACCTGAGCACGAAGATCACCGACATCACGACGGAGGCCGGGCGCGCGGCAGGCTCCTTCTACAACCACTTCGCGAGCAAGGAAGAACTCCTGCAGTCGCTACTGGCCGACATCGATGCGGCCGGCGACGAATCGGCCGCGGGCGAGGAGCACGACCCGGACTTCTCGAACCCGGCGGCCGTCCGCTTCCACGTCGCCGCCTACTGGAGGATCTACCGCGAGAACGAGGCCACGATGCGCGCCCTGCGCCAGGCGGCGCTCGTCAGCGAGGACTTCACGCGGACGCTCGTCAAGGTGAACGCGCGGCAGACGGCCGAGATCGCGGACCACCTCGAATACGTGGCCAAGCTGCCCGCCCGTCCGGACGTGAGCATGACCATGATGTGGGCGCTGATCGAGGGGTTCGCGCAGATGCACCAGGACGACCTCACCGACGAGGAAGCCATCGAGGCGCTGACCAGGTTCGTGTACCGCGGTCTGAACGGCACGGACTACTGACCCACACCGCCACCCTCAACGGAGACGCTTCGCGCCGCTCGCCTAGGCCAAGCGTTCCGCGGCGGCCTCGACGCGTTCGTCGGTGCCCGTGAGGGCGACCCGGACGTGCTGCGCGCCCCTCGGGCCGTAGAAGGTGCCGGGCGCGACGAGGATGCCGCGCCCGGCGAGCCACCCCAGCGTCCGCCAGGCGTCCTCGCCCCTGCTCGCCCACAGGTAGAGCCCGGCTTCCGAGTGGTCGATGCGGAAACCGTTGTCCTGCAACGCTTTCTGCAGTACGAGACGGCGACGGGCGTAACGCTCGCGCTGGCCGGTGAGCGCGGCGTCGTCGGCGAGCGCGACGGTCATCGCCTCCTGTACCGGCCGGGGCACGATCATCCCCGCGTGCTTGCGGACCTCGAGCAGGTCGGCGACCAGTCGCGGATCGCCGGTGATGAAACCGGCGCGGTAGCTGGCCAGGTTGGCCGATTTGGACAGTGAGTGCACGGCGAGCAGGTTCCGCATGTCGCCGTCGCACACGGACGGGTGCAGGATCGAAGCCGGCTCGGCCTCCCAGCCCAGCGCCAGGTAGCACTCGTCGGCGACGATGACCACGTCCCGCTGCCGCGCCCAGTCGACCACCTTGCGCAGGTGGTCGACGCCGAGCACGCGGCCAGTCGGGTTCGACGGGGAGTTCAGCCAGACCATCGCGGGCCGCTGCGGGCCCAGCGCGAACAGACTGTCCGCACGCAGCACCGACGCGCCGGCCAGCAGCGCGCCGACCTCGTACGTCGGGTACGAGAGTTCGGGGATCACCACGGTGTCGCCGGGGCCGACACCGAGCAGTCGCGGCAGCCACGCCACCAGTTCCTTGGAACCGATGGTGGGCAGCACCGCGTCCGGCTCGACGCCCTCGACCCCGTGCCGCCGGCGCAAGGCACCGACGGCGGCGGCACGCAACTCCGGCGTGCCGTGTGTGGCCGGGTATCCAGGGATGTCCGACACCGAGGCCAGTGCCGCCCGGATGGCTTCGGGCACCGGGTCGACGGGCGTGCCGACGGACAGGTCGACGATCCCGCCGGGATGTGCGGCCGCGGTGGCCTTGACCTCGGCGAGGGAGTCCCAGGGAAAGTCCGGGAGCGTGGCGCCGCCCGGCCTCATTCGCCCTGTGGGGGCAGGTCCTTGATCCACTGGGGGTCGTCGGGGGTCTTGCCCACCTTGGACGCGCCGCCGGGGGACCCGAGCTTGTCGAAGAAGTCCACGTTCGCCTTGGTGTACTGCGACCAGTCGTCGGGGACGTCGTCCTCGTAGTAGATGGCCTCGACCGGGCACACCGGTTCGCAGGCACCACAGTCCACGCACTCGTCGGGGTGGATGTAGAGCATCCGGTCGCCCTCGTAGATGCAGTCGACGGGGCACTCGTCGATACACGCCTTGTCGAGCACGTCGACGCAGGGCTCGGCGATCACGTAGGTCACTGCGTTCTCCTGCTGTGTTA
>DASZUO010000282.1:0-3231 GCA_035547575.1 Amycolatopsis sp.
CGCGGGTGGTGCGGCTGGCGGTGACGGTGCTGCCGGGAGCGCCGGTGGAGCGGCTGGCGGTGATGGCGCTGCCGGAAGCGCGGGTGGAGCGGCTGTGGGCGATGGTCCTGCCGGGAGCGCAGTTGGCAGCGAGGGAGCCCCGGGCGGATTCCAGGCGCCAGGCGGTGTTGATGTCGACGGCGCCTTCGCGGCAGCCGGTGGTGCTGCGGGAGCGGATGGGGCAACGGCCGCGGGCGGCGTGGACTCGAGCGCGGCGGGTGGCGACGCCGCGGGCACCCAGCCGACGGCACCTGCGGACGCGGGCACGGACGCCGTCGCGGCGGGGGCTGCGGCCGGGGGTGCCGGTGGCGTCGCGGCGGGTGTGTCGCTGGGGGAGGCGGGGGCCATGACCGGATCGCTCGGGGATCCGAGTTCGCTCGGGGACACCGGCTCGCTCAATCAGGGGTCGCAGACCGGCGCCGTCCCGCCCCAGCAGGGCCAGCCCGCGCTGGGGATGGCGCCCATGGGCGTCGGCGACCAGGCGGCGGCCGCGCAGGCTCAGCAGCAGGGCGGGGGCGGCATGGGTGGCATGGGCATGATGGGCGGGATGGGCGGCGGCGCCGGTGGTGGCGGCGGTGACCAGGAGCGTGGTTCGAACGCGTACCGCATCGACGGTGGCATCTTCAACACGAGCGGCAGCGACGGCCGGATCAGCGGGTCGCTCGACGACGAGGATGACCGCTCCGTTTCGTACGAGAGGTAGGCCGGCATGACCAGCATCGACCCCGCCGTCGAGGACCGGTTCGCGCAGATCCTCGCCGGCACGCGCGCCACGGCGGCCGACATCAGCGACCGCGTGGAAGCGACGAAACGGCGGATCGCCGAGGAGTCGCGGCAAATGCGCGAGACCAACGAGCGCCTGTGCAAGGAACTCGACGAGCGAAGCGCGGCCAAGGCGGCGGCGAAGGACGACCCGACCGCGCGGAACGAGTGGCTCAAACGGAATGCGGCTCAGGACTCCACGTTCCAGTTCGCTGACGCCGAGGACACGCCCGAGGCGACCGAACGCACCCCGTCTCCCGCGCCGCAGCCGGGCCGCCACGCCCGCCGCGACGACTTCGACGAGGACGATTTCTCCAACCGCAACTGGCTGGGCTGATTCCTCGGGTGCCGCAGCCGGCAGTGCCGGCGCCGGGAGTGACCGCGTGCCGGGGTGCTTCGGTGAGGGTGGCTGCCATGCCCGCGGTCGTCTCGGCTGCCTGCGGAGGGTGCTGTGCTGGCCGGGGTGGCTTCGGCGGGAGTGACGCTCCAACCGCGACTGGCTGGGCTGATCCTTGGGTGCCACAGTCGGCAGGGCCGGCGCCCGAGGGCCCGCGCGCGGGGATGGTTTCGCCGAGAGCGACTCCTCCAACCGCAACCGGCTGGGCGGCGCGACGCCTGAGCCATCTCGACGAGGCAGGCCCCCGGACCACAGCCGCCTGGGCTGGGCCCTTCAGGCGGCCTCGCGGGCGGGGTCGTAGTCGATCGGGGCGCGTTTCAGGTTCGCGTCCAGCAAGGGCTGGTACTTGTCCGTGCCGGTCAGGTGCGTCAGGAAGAACGCCGTGAACAGCGCGCGGACCAGGCGTTGCGTGCCCCAGTGCGGCTTGCCGTGCAGCAGGCGCTGGCTCCAGTGGGTGCCCTCGGTCAGCGCGAGGTGCGACGACTTGCCGAGGATGCGCAGCTGGACCGGGCCGCCCCAGGCCTTGGCGATCGCGGTGGCGTTGCCGACCGCGGGGGCCACCAGGTCGCCGTCCGCCGCCAGGTGCAGGCCCGGGATTGTCAGGCCGCGCGCCGCCTCGGTGGCCGGGGGCATCGTCTGCGCCGCGGCGAAGGTGGCGACCGCCTTGACCCTGGGCTCGACCTTGCTCGGGACCGTCGCGCCAGGCCCGCCGGCGACAGCGGTCCGGCCGCCGCCGACGACGGCCTGGCCGGCCGCGGCCAGCACGGCCGAGCCGCCACCGGTCGAGTGCCCCGCCAAGCCGAGCCGCGCCGGGTCGACGCTGACGTTGCCCGGCCCGAGTCGGACGCCGGTCAGGACGTCGAGGGTCGACAGCAAATCGGCGGCGAACAGCCGATGCGACGGGAACGGGCCCTGCTGCGTGGCGGGCGCGGCCGCGACGATGCCCCAGCCGGCCAGGTGGTTGAGCAGCCCGCGGTACCGGCCGGGTGGCTGCAGCCAGCCGTGCCCGAACGCGACGCCCGGCAGGCCGAGGCCCGAGCGCGGGGTGAACACCACGCCAGGCAGCCCGGCCAGCGCCAGGTTGCCGCGCAGCACGTCGTGCGGTCCGGAATGGGACAGCTCCTCGAGCAGGTCCTTGGGCTTGCTGGCCATGCCGAGAGCGTAGCCAAGCGAGCCACCGGATCCGGGGAAGCCCGCCCGGTAGGTCCCATCACCACCCTCAACGGACGCGCCGCGCGCCACAGCTACTCTCCATGACGTGTGCGGAATCGTGGGATACGTCGGCCATCGCCGGGCGCTCGACGTCGTGCTGGGCGGGCTCCGCCGAATGGAGTACCGGGGCTACGACTCGGCCGGTGTCGCGGTGCTGGACGGCGCCGGTGCGCTGACCGTCGAGCGCAAGGCCGGGCGGTTGGCGAACCTGGAGGACGAGCTGGCCGCAACCGGCGCCGGCCGGTTCACCGGCACGGCGGGCATGGGCCACACGCGGTGGGCCACGCACGGCGCCCCGGTCGATCGCAACTCCCACCCGCACCGGGACAGCTCCGAACGCGTCGCCGTGGTGCACAACGGGATCATCGAGAACTTCGCCGCACTGCGCGCCGAGCTCGAGGCCGACGGGGTGGAGCTGAGCAGCGACACCGACACCGAGACGGCCGCGCACCTGGTCGCCCGTGCCTACGACGACGGCCCGGCCGCGGGTGACCTGCCCGCGAGCGTGCGCGCCGTGTGCCGCCGCCTGGAGGGTGCGTTCACGCTGGTCGTCACGCACGCCGACGAGCCGGACCTGGTCGTCGCCGCGCGCCGGTCCTCGCCGCTGGTGGTCGGGGTCGGGGACGGCGAGACGTTCGTGGCGTCCGACGTGGCCGCGTTCATCGAGCACACGCGCGAGGCCGTCGAGCTGGGGCAGGACCAGCTGGTCGTGATCTCGCGCGACGGGTACACGGTCACCGACTTCAGCGGCGAGCCCGCGCAGGGCAAGCCGTTCACGGTCTCGTGGGACCTCTCGGCCGCCGAGAAGGGCGGCCACGACT
>DASZUO010000283.1:0-27444 GCA_035547575.1 Amycolatopsis sp.
GTCGTGATCGCGCCCGACAAGTTCAAGGGCTCGTTGCCCGCCAAGGACGTCGCGGACGCGATCGCGGCCGGGTTCCGGCGCGCCGTGCCGGAGGTCGAGACGCTCGAGTGCCCGATCGCCGATGGCGGCGACGGCACGGTCGCGGCGGCGCTCGCGGCCGGGTTCACCGCCGTGCCGGTGGCGGCGACCGGCCCGACCGGCGAGCGAGTGGCGTCCGGGTACGCACGCAAGGACGAGACGGCCGTCGTGGAACTCGCGGCCGTGTCGGGTCTCGCGCTGCTGCCCGGCGGCATACCGGCACCGCTGACGGCGAACACGACCGGGGTCGGTGAGCTGATCGGGCATGCGCTCGCGGGCGGGTGCACGCGAATCGTGCTGGGTCTCGGCGGGAGCGCGAGCACCGACGGCGGCGCGGGGATGGTGCGGGCGCTCGGCGTGCGACTGCTGGACGTGGACGGTCGCGACCTGCCCTCGGGCGGCGAGGCGCTGCGGAACCTGGCGCGGGTCGACCTGTCCGGGCTGGACCCGCGGGTGCGTGCGGCAGACATCGTGGTGGCCGTCGACGTGGACAACCCGCTGCTCGGCGAGCACGGGGCCGCGGCGGTCTACGGTCCGCAGAAGGGCGCCGGGCCGGAGCAGGTGGCGGTGCTGGACTCGGGGCTGCGGCGGCTCGCGGAGGTCGTGGACTTCGGGGCGGCGGCGGTGCCGGGCGCGGGTGCGGCGGGCGGGGCCGGGTACGCGGCGCTGGCGATCCTCGGCGCGCGGTTCCGGCCGGGCATCGACGTGGTGCTGGAGATGACCGGGTTCGCGGACAAGCTGGCCGGGGCGGATCTGGTGGTGACCGGCGAGGGCTCGTTCGACGAGCAGACTCTGCGCGGCAAGGGCCCGGCCGGCGTCGCCGTGCGGGCGCGCGGGATTCCGGTTGTCGCGATCGCGGGGCGCGTCGCGCTGAGCCGGGAAACCCTGCAACGGCACGGGTTCCGCGCGGCCTACGGCCTCACCGACATCGAGCCCGACCTGGACCGCTGCATGACCCGCACCGCCGAACTGCTGGAGCGCCTGGCGGCGCGGGTCGCCGAGGAATGGCTCTAGGCGAACATCGTCTTCCACTCGTCCAGCGATCGCGGGCGGTACACGAAGTTGTTCTGCCGCACCGAGGACAGCGACGCCGAGGGCGAGGCCGAGTACTGGTGTCCCGGGTAGACCACGGGGTCGCCGTCGAGATCGGCCAGCCAGCGCAGGCTGTGGTACATCGCCTCGGCGTCGCCGCCAGGGAAGTCCGTGCGGCCGCACCCTTCGAGGAACAACGTGTCCCCCGCGACGAGACGGCCGTCGACCAGGAAGCACTGGCTGCCCGGCGTGTGCCCCGGCGTGTGCAGCAGCCGGATCGGGATGTCGCCGACCTGCACGACGTCGTCGTGGTCGTGCCCGGTCAGGTCTGTCGCGGACAGGCCGGTGACGCGCTGGACCCACTCCGTCTCGTTCTGGTTCACGTGCACCGGCACGGGCTCGCGCGCGAGCAGGTCGGCGAGCCCGGCGAGGGTGAAGCCCATCATGGCGCCGCCGACGTGGTCGGGGTGGTGGTGCGTGGCGAGCACGCCGGTGAGCCGCATGTCGTCCGCCGCGAGCACGTCGAGCAGATCGCCGACCGCGTACGCCGGGTCGACGATCACCGCTTCCCTGGTCTCCCGGTCGCCGATCAGGTAGGCGAAGTTGACCATCTGGGTGGCGATCTGGTCGCCGACCGCGAAATCCCGGCCCGACAGCAACTGGCGGAAGTAAAGGCGATCCGTCATGCCCCGAGCCTACCCAGCCGCGGCCACCGTCTGCGGCCCGCGGATCAGCCGGCCCGGCAACTCGCCCGTCTCCACCCCGTCGGCATAGGTCTCAACGCCCCGCACGAACGTGTGCCGGTAGCCCTCGGCCCGCTGCAGCAGCCGCCGGCCCCCGCCGGGCAGATCGTGGTGCACCTCGGGCCGGCGGAGCCGCAGGGCGGCCATGTCGAGGATGTTCAGATCGGCCCGGTGGCCCGGCGCGAGCACCCCGCGATCGGTGAGGCCGACCGCCGCCGCGGTGTCGCGGCACTGCCGCTGGATCAGGAACTCCAGGTCGAAGGTGCCGGTCGCGCGGTCGCGGCCCCAGTGCTCCAGCAACATCGTCGGGAAGGAGCCGTCGCAGATCGAGCCGACGTGGGCGCCTCCGTCGGACAGACCGGGCAGGGACCACGGGTGGGCGAGCATCTCGCGCACCGGGTCCAGCGAGCGGTCCTCCCAGTTGCTGGTGAAGGTGTAGATCAGGCCGTGACCGTTGTCGGACACCAGCAGGTCGTAGGCCAGCTCGATGGGGTCGCGCCCCTCCCGCTCGGC
Organism: Amycolatopsis sp.; assembly: GCA_035547575.1. Taxonomy (GTDB): domain Bacteria; phylum Actinomycetota; class Actinomycetes; order Mycobacteriales; family Pseudonocardiaceae; genus Amycolatopsis_E. The sequence goes on from DASZUO010000283.1 coordinate 2,367, forward strand.
GCGGGCCGCCAGCGCGTCCCGCGGGTCGGGCTCGTACGTCGGCGGGTCGGTCAGCTCGTACATCACCTGGAACTTGTCGATCAGCCGGCCACCGATGAGCACTGTCGGCTTCTCGCGGGACTGGGCGGCGAGCACGGCCGCCTTGACCTCCGGCCGCGCCATCCGTGCGGCCTGCTGCTCGACCGGCAGGTGCGCCAGCTCCTGCCACACGGGGTTGGTCATGAACGGGTGCAGCGTGAGTTCCAGGCCCATGACGAGCCCGACGCCGCGGGCCGCGACCTGGGCCTTGATCGGCAGGCCGTCGGCGTTGGCCTCGGCGATGCGCTTCAGCACCGTCCGGTAGCCGGCCGGGTCGTAGTGAACCTGCAGGACCGAGACCGAGAGGGGACGGCCCGAGGCACGGACCATGGCCCGCATGACGTCGAGGTCCGTGTCGATGTCGATGAAGTCGGTGACCAGCTGGAGCACGCCGCGGCCGGTGGCGCCGACGGCGGCCGCGATCTCGACCAGCTCGTCCAGTCCGGCGTCGTAGGACGGCGTCAGCTCACCCTCGACGCTCTTGTGGTTGAGCGTCCGCGAGGTGGTGAAGCCCAGCGCACCCGCCGCGACCCCGCGAGCGGCGAGCTCGGCCATCTCGCGTTTGTCCGGCTCCGTCGCGGGGCCTCCGGCGACCGCACGCTCTCCCATGACGTGCACGCGCAACGCCGCGTGCGGCACCTGGGTGGCGATGTCGATGTCGTATCGCCGCCGGTCCAGCACGTCGAGGTACTCCTCGTAGGACTCCCAGTTCCACGGCAGGCCCTCGTGCAGCGCGGTGCCGGGAATGTCCTCGATGCCCTCCATCAGGTCGATCAGGCGCTGGTGGTGCGCCGGGGTGACAGGAGCGAAGCCCACGCCGCAGTTGCCCGCGACGACCGAGGTGACCCCGTGCCACGACGACGGCTGCAGCCGCGAGTCCCAGGTGGCCTGGCCGTCGTAGTGGGTGTGGATGTCCACGAAGCCAGGCGCCACCACCGCACCGTCGGCGTCGACCTCGCGGCGGCCACGGCCCGCGACGCGGCCCACCTCCGTGATGACGCCATCACGGACCGCCACGTCGGCGGTGCGGCGTGGCGCGCCGGTGCCGTCGATGACGGTGCCGCCCCGGACCACTACGTCGAACTCGGGCATGGGAGTCCCCTCTCCGAACCGGGTCGCGACGTCAGCTGAAAGGTGTCCTCGGACGCTCCTGCTTCACGCCGTCAACGAACACATCTACCTTCTCGTTGTAGAAACACACAAGCCCCTGGATCTTCTGGCTCTCCGGCACCGGCATCCGGTAGTACCAGGCGAGATCCTCGTGCAGCGTGTCGCCGGCGCGCACCGAGTAGTACTCGGCCTCACCCTTGTACGGGCAGCGCGTGATCGTGTCGCTCGCTTCCAGCAGGTCGAGCCGCACGTCGGTCTTCGGCAGGTAGTACCGGGTGGGCAGGCTGGTCTCGAACAGCAGCCGCGGGCTGTGCGAGTCGGCGACGGTCACGCCGTCGACCTCCACCCGCACGTGCCGCGAGCTGGCCAGGACTTCGACGCGTTTGTGCGGGTCACGGGGGTGGACGAAGATCTCCTCGTCCTCCTCGAACCACATCTCCATCGCGGCGAAGTCGAGCCGTACGTGGTCACGCAGCTCCTTCACCGGCGAGTCCGGATAGATCGCCGCCGCGCCGGCCGCCTCGTGATCGCCGACGCGGACGTCGTAGATCCGCGCGTCGCCGAGACTGTCCGAGTGCCGGGTGCCCGCGGTCTCGACGAGGACGTCGGCGACCACGTCCTCACGCGGCAAGTAGTACGTCGGGTAGTAGGGGATTTCCCAGACCAGCAGCGGCCGCGTGGTGTCGGCGATGACCTTGCCACCGAATACCACCCGCACGCGCTTGGGTCCTGGCTCGACTTCGGTGCTCATAGTGAGGACAACCACACCCGGTGCGCGGTTATTTCGCCGCGAGCCGCTCCATGGACCATTCGCGGTGCGGGTCAGCCGCCCCGGGAGAACGGCCCTGACGGTTTTGCGCGCGCGGCCGCGGGTATCTCACCGGTATGAACGCCCCGTCCGACGACCGGCTCAGTCCGTTGCTGTCCGATGTGGACTTCCCGTGCGACCGCGCGGAGCTGCTCCGGCAGGCCGCCGCGCACGGCGCCGACGACACGACGCTGGGCCACCTGAGCTGCCTGCCCGACGACAGCTATGCCGACTACGCCGCCGTCGCGAGAGCGCTGGCTCAGAACGTGTGATGCGCCTGGTCACAAGCGATCTGTCCGGTCCGGGCCTGCGTCGTCGCCGCTGCGGGAGGGGCTTCCGGTATTTCACCCCGGAGGGTGAGACGCTGCGCGACGACGACACGCTGCGCCGGATCCGGAACCTGGTCATCCCGCCTGCCTGGCAGGACGTCTGGATCGCGCCGAAGCCGCGGTGCCACATCCAGGCGGTGGGCGTCGACGCGGCGGGCCGGCGCCAGTACCTCTACCACGAACAGTGGCGGCGTGAGCGGGACGAGGAGAAGCACGAGCGGGTGCTGGAACTCGCGCGGCGGCTGCCGGAATGGCGGATGCGCGTGGCCGCAGACCTGGACGGGCGTGGCCTGAGCCGCACGCGGGTACTGGCCGCCACACTGCGAATGCTCGACCGTGGCGTGTTCCGCACCGGGGGTGAGGAGTACGCGGAGGAGAACGGCACGCGCGGCGCGGCGACGCTGCTCAAGGAGGACGTGACGGTGCGGCGGGACCAGATCGAGTTCCGCTACCTGGCCAAGGGCGGGATCGAGCGGGCGCACAGCATCACCGACGACCGGCTCGCGTCGATCGTGAAGTCGCTGCGGCGCGCCCGCTCGGGCAGCGACCGCCTGCTCGTCTACCGCGCGCGCGACGGCTGGCACGAGGTGCACGCCGAGCAGATCAACGAGCGGTTCAAGGAACTGGCCGGCGAGGAGTTCACGGCGAAGGATCTGCGCACGTGGCACGCGACGGTGCTCGCCGCGGCGGCATTCGCGGCGGCCGGGCCCGCGAAGTCCCGGCGGGCCTCCCGGCGCACGCGGGCGGCCGTGATGCGGGAGGTCGCCGAGGAACTGGGCAACACCCCGGCCATCGCCAAGCGGTCCTATGTGGACCCGCGCGTGGTGCAGGCGTACGCGGAGGGTGTCACGATCGCGGTCGATCTCGACCGCGTCGCCACCGACAGCGACCGCGAGAAACTCGAGCTCGCCGTGGTCCGGATGCTGTCCCGTCGCTAGGCGGCTCGCGCTCCGCCGGCGATCCCGAGGTTTGATTCCCTCATTGCGGAGGTATCAGGGCGAGGTGATATTGCTGAGACTGCCCGGGGTCTACCGCCCGCAAGCGGACACCCGGTTGCTGCTGGGGGCGTTGCGGGACGCGGGCATGCGTGACGGAGCACGGGTGGCCGACCTCTGTAGCGGGTCGGGGGTCGGCGCGATCGCCGCGGCGCGTGCCGGGGCGCGGGAGGTGCTGGCCGTCGATGCGTACCGGCTCGCGGTGCTCAGCGCGCGGTTCAACGCCGCCGTCCGCCGGCTGCCCGTGCGGGTGCGGCACGGCGATGTGACGAGCGCGCTGGAAGCCGGGCCGTTCGACCTCGTGCTCAGCAATCCTCCTTACGTGCCATGCCCTTCCGGCGAACCGTCCGCGGGCGCGGCGATGGCGTGGGACGCGGGCCGCGATGGCCGCCGCTGCCTGGACGTACTGTGTGACAGTGCGTTCGACCTGCTCTGCCCCGGCGGCACGATGCTCGTGGTGCACTCCGCGGTGTGCGGGCCGCTGCGCACGGTGGAGTCGTTGCGCGACAAGGGGTTGAAGGCGTCCATTGTGGCCCGCGCGATCGAGCCGTTCGGGCCGGTGATGCGGGAACGCGCGCCGTACCTGACGGAAGCCGGACTCATCGAACCGGGTGAGCGGCATGAGGAACTGGTGGTGGTCCGTGCCGACCGAGTCGAACGATGACGCCCGCCGGGTCACGCTCGTGCGTGGCGGGCCGATGCTCATCGAGGGCCCCGTGGAGCTCGAGCTGCCGGACGGCTCGACGGTCCGCTCGGACCGGTTCGTCGTCGCCGTGTGCGCGTGCCGCCGCAGCCGCCGCTATCCCTTCTGCGATACCAGTCATCGCGGCAAGGCACGCAAGGAAGTCTGAGAGTTCCGCCACGACGTCAGCACGTGGTCGGCGAAGCGGTCCTCCAGCAGGCCCATCGCCTGGACCCCGAACACGACGTCCCCGGCGAGTTCCGGTTCGGACTCCAGCAGCCCGCCGATCACGTCGCGGCGCATGACCTGCTCGTGCACCGCGTCCGCCTCGATGTGCTCGAGGTAGAAGGCACGGCAGTCCCTGGGCGCGCCCAGCCGCCGCAGCCCTCGTTCGATCCGCGCGACGGCGGGCGAACTCGTGATCTCCACGGCCGCGAACTGCCCGACGAGTGCCCCGCGCAGCCGACGATGCAGGCCGAAGAACGACATGAGGTTCACGATCGCGAGCATGCACGCGGGCGCCCGGTCGAGGTAGTGCAGGTAGCCCGTCTCGAGACCGGCCGCCCGCAGCACGTCCTCGTACAGCCGGGAATGCACCCGCTCGGCGCGCCCGCCGCCGAACTCGTCGAACTCGACCGCGACCAGCGCGGCCTTCGCGCGGCCCCGCAGCCTGGGGATGACCCACGCGTGCGGGTCGGCCTCCTTGAGGTGGTAGATCGAGCGGTGCGCGAAATACTCGCATACCTGCCACCACTCGGCTTCCTCGGCGATGAAGCCGCTCACGCCACCGCCGTCGTCGATCAGGAGGTCGTTCAGGACGGCTTCGACGTCGTTGCCGCCGGGGGTGCCGGCACGTAGTTCGGTGAGGAAGGCGTGTTCCATGGCCGCGCGCAGGCGCAGCAGGTCCGGGTTCCATTCCCAGTCCTCGTCCACGCCCTGGAGGCCCTGGTAGTGGAGTTCGTAGCAGGTGTGCAGGGCGAGCTGGAGGTCTTCGTCCAGGGGGCCGGTGATCTCGGGTGGTTCCGGGAGGTCGGTACCGGTTTTCAGGGCGGTGAGCAGGGCATGCGAGACCGGGCCGCGGGGCGCTGGCAGGGGCGTGGTCATGGTTCGTCGAGTATCGGTGGTAGCGGGCTGGTTGCCGGGCCTTCGATGACCTTGCCGTCCGTGTCGAAACGTGAGCCGTGGCACGGGCAGTCCCAGGTCTTCTCCGCGTTGTTGAAGGTGACCAGGCAGCCGAGGTGGGTGCAGCGGGCGCTCACCGTGCGCGGGCTGCCCTCGGCCGGCTGGTAGGTGGCGGCGAACTGGCCGTTTCTTCTTCTTGTCACCCTGCCTTCGCCCGGAGCTGGGTCGTCCGTTGTGGACGGTGTTGTCGCGGCGCGGACGTGCTCGGCGACGAAGTGCCTGGCGACCGTGATGTTGTCCCGCGCCAGCGTCAGCGCGGAGCGCAGGTCGAATCGGTTCGGGTCGAACAGCGGCTTGTAGGGACTGTCCTCGTTGCGGATCAGCTTGTCCAGCAGCAGGCCCGCGGACGTGCCGCCGGTCATCCCCCACTGGCCGAAGCCCGTGGCGACCCAGAGGTGCCGTGTCGCCGGGTGGTAGCGGCCGACGTAGGGCACCGCGTCTATTGTGGACATGTCGTGTGCGGACCAGCGGTGTGTCACCTCGGTGACGCCGAAACCCGCCGCGGCCTCGGCGAGGGTGCCGTACCGGGCCTCGACGTCGACGCGCTCGCCGGTGCGGTAGTGCTCGCCGCCGAGCAGCACCATTCCGTTGTAGCTGCGCACGGAACGGTGGGTCGTCGCCTCGAGGTACATGCCGGGCGGCACCCGGCCCGCTCCCGCGACCACCAGATCGCGCACCGGGTTCAGGCGTGCGAAGAACAAGCCGCGGTCGAAGATCGGGTAGTGCGTCGCCACCACGACGTCACGGGCGCGGACGCGGCCGCGGGCCGTGTGCACGACCGGGACCGAGCGTTCCTCGACCTTGATCACGGGCGTCTGCTCGATGACGAGGCCGCCATGGCGTTCGAACGCGTCGGCGAGGCCCAGCAGCCAGCGGCGCGGATGGAACTGCGCCTGGCCGGTGAAGCGCACCGCGCCGGCGGCGTCGACCGGCAGGTCGATCTCGGGCACGAAGCTCGCGGGCAGGCCGGCGTCGTGTGCCGCGTCGGCTTCGCGCCGCAGCTGGCCGACCTTTCGCCGTTCGGTGGTGTAGACGTAGCTGTCCTGGCGTTCGAACGCACAGTCGATGCCCAGGCCGGCGCTGGTGGTGGCGATCCAGTCCAGCGCTTCGAGCTGGCTGCGGCCGTAGTCGCGGGCGGCGCCGGGGCCCTTGCGGGAGGCCAGGTGGTGGTACTTGAGGGCGTGCTGCGCGCTGATCTTGGCGGTGGTGTGACCCGTGACGCCGCTCCCGACCTGCAGCGCCTCCAGCACGACGACCGAGCGCCCCTCGGCGGCGAGGCGGTAGGCGGTGGTCAGGCCCGCGATCCCGGCCCCGATGACGGCGACGTCGGCCTCCGCCGGCAGCGGCCGGTTGCCGCGGTCGGGCGCGGGCGCGGTGTCGACCCAGAGGGACAGTGGAGCGGGCAGGTGCATGCGTGCTGAGTGCCCGCGCGGCGACCAGGTCAAACTGCACTAGCGGCGCTTGCGGGTGATGACGCGCCAGGTGTCGCTGCGGCGGCCCGGCAGATACGGCGAGTCGAGGCGTTTGGCGGTGATGCCGGGCAGGCCGTTGGCCAGTGCGGCGTCCAGGACGTCCGCGCCGCCGCCGGTGTAGTGCTGCGGCACCCGCCAGGACTCGCCCTCGAGTTTTAGCTTGCGCAGGCGGCGCCGGCGGCGTTCGTAGGGCTCCTGCAGGCACGGCCGGCCGTCCAGATGCAGCACGTCGAAGGGCAGGTACAGCACCGGAATCCGGGCCGAGAGGCGCTTGGCCTGGCCGGCGCCGGACGCCGAGGCCCGCTCCCGCAGCGCCTCCTGGCTCGGCTTGCCGTCGTGCATCGCGATCAGCTCGCCGTCGAGCAGCACCTCCGTCGAGCCGAGTTGCTCGCCGAGGCCGCGTAGCTCGGGGTAGGCGCCCGTGATCTCGTCGCCGTCGGAGTCGCGCAGCACGGCCCGGCCGCCCTCGACTCGCGCCTGCGCCCGCTGCCCGTCCCACAGGAACTCGTACGCCCAGCCGTCCTCGTCGGCGGGCAGGCCGCGCTTGCCAGGCAGCATCGGCTGGACGAACTCGGGCAGCTCGGTGAAGCCGCGCCGCTGCGGCGGGTCGACGCGCCGCACGATCCAGTCCCGTTTCTCCTGCTCGGAGTGCCGGTTCACGAAGACGTACATGCCGCGGACCTTCGATCCGTTCAACCGCACCTCGACCTTGTGGTCGCTCCAGTGCTTCGTCTCGTACGTGCCGCGGTCCCAGATCTTCATGGTGCCGCCGCCGTACTCGCCGGCCGGGATCTCGCCCTCGAAACTCGCGTACTCCAGCGGGTGGTCCTCGGTGTGCACGGCCAACCGGGTCGGACCGGGCGTGGGCGGGAGTCCCTTCGGCACGGCCCACGACACCATAACGCCGTCCCGCTCGAACCGCACGTCCCAGTGCAGGCGCCGCGCGTGGTGCTCCTGGATGACGAACACGTTGTCCTCGCCCTGGGGGAGCGGGCCGTCCGCAGGCACCGGTTCCGGGGTGCGCCGGGCATCCCGCTTCTTCCGGTACTCGCTGAGATCGGGCACCTGCGCAGGGTACCCGCACCAGGCAGGTGTTTACCTCCTTCGGGGAAGGGGATCTTTACTGTGTGGAGACCAAGAACATCTTCGTCGTGGGCCTCGAAGACGCCAACCTGCGCACACTGCGGCGGGTACCGGGAGCGGAGCACTACCGCTACCACACGCTGCTGACCGTGCCCGAGATCCAGGAAGGCGAGATCCCGATCGCCGACCTGATCGACAAGGCGATCAACCAACTCGACGACTTCGACGGCACCATCGACGCGATCGTGGGCTACTGGGACTTCCCGGTGACCACGATGGTGCCGATCCTGTGCTCCCGCTACGGCCTGCCAGGGCCCAACCTCGACGGCATCATCAAGTGCGAGCACAAGTACTGGAGCCGGCTGGAGCAGCGGAAGGTCACCGACGCGCACCCGAACTTCGCGCTCGTGGACCTCGACGGCGACGACGGGCCGCCGGAGGGCCTGCGTTTCCCGATGTGGCTCAAGCCGGTCAAGTCGTTCTCGTCCGAACTGGCGTTCAAGGCCAGGGACGAGGAGCAGTTCGCGGAGGCCGTCGCGGAGATCCGGGACGGCATCGAGCGGGTCGGCAAGCCGTTCCAGTACGTGCTCGACAACGCCAAGGACCTGCGGATGCCGCCAGAGGTCGCCGACGCGGGCGCGCTGGCGTGCCTGGCCGAGGAGGCGATGCAGGGCGTGCAGGCGGCCAGCGAAGGCTATGTGTACGACGGGGAGGTCGTCGTCAACGGCGTGCTGGACTCGATCAACTACCCGCGACGCTCGTCCTTCCTGCGCCACCAGTACCCGTCGCAACTTCCGGAGGCGGCCGTGCGGGCGATGATCGAGACGTCGGAGCGGGTCATCCGCGCGATCGGGTTGAACAACTCGATGTTCTCCGTGGAGTTCTTCGTGCTGCCGGACAGCGCCGACGTGTGCGTGCTGGAGATCAACCCGCGCCATTCGCAGTCACACGCCGAGATGTTCGAGTTCGTCGACGGGGTGCCCAACCATCACTGCATGGTCGAACTGGGACTCGGCAACCGGCCGGACATGCCGCGCGGCCGGGGAGAGTACCGGCTGGGGTCCAAGTGGTACCACCGCCGCTTCCGCGACGGGATCGTGCGGCGGGTGCCCACCGCCGAGGAGCTCGGCCGACTGCGCCGCGACATCCCCGGCGTCACCGTCGACGTCGTGCCGGCCGAGGGCCAGCGACTGTCCGATATGGACGCGCAGGACAGCTACAGCTACGAGCTCGCGTTCGTCTACGTGGGTGCCGACAGCGAGGACGAACTGGCGGACAAGTACCAGCGGACCGTCGACACACTGCGATTCGAGTTCGAGGAGGTCTGATTCGATGCGTGCGGTCGGCGCACTGCCGTACGAGATCACGGAGTCCGAGCACGTCTGGATACCGGTGTCGGACGGCACGAGGCTCGCCGCGCGGATCTGGCGCCCGGTGTCGTCGGACGACCGGCCGGTGCCCGGAATCTGCGAGTACATCCCTTACCGCAAAAGGGATCTGACCGCCGAGCGCGACTCCATCCACCACCCCTACCTCGCCGGGCACGGCTACGCGTGCGTGCGCGTCGACCTGCGTGGCACCGGCGAGTCCGAGGGCGTGCTGACCGACGAGTACCTGGAGCAGGAGCAACTCGACGCGGAGGACGTGCTGGAGTGGATCGCGCGGCAGCCGTGGTGTGACGGCAAGACCGGCATGATGGGCATCTCGTGGGGCGGTTTCAACGCGCTGCAGGTGGCGGCACGGAAACCGCCGAGCCTGCGGGCCATCGTCATCTCGTCGTTCACCGACGACCGCTACTCCGACGACTTCCACTACATGGGCGGCTGCATGCTCTCGGACAACCTCGCCGAAGCCGGCACCATGTTCGCCTACAGCACGCTGCCGCCCGATCCGGCGCTGGTCGGTGACCGGTGGCGCGACATGTGGCGGGAGCGGATCGAGGCCGCCGGGCCGTGGGTCGACGAATGGCTGCGTCACCAGCGCCGGGACGACTACTGGCGGCACGCGTCGGTATGCGAGAACTACCACGACGTGCGGGTCCCGGTGCTCGCGTCGAGTGGCTGGGCCGACGGCTACTCCAACGCGGTCACCCGGCTGCTGGCTCATCTCGACGTGCCACGCAAGGGCCTGATCGGGCCGTGGTCGCACAAATACCCGCATCTGGGCGAACCGGGGCCCGCGATCGGGTACCTGCAGGAGGTCGTGCGCTGGTGGGACCACTGGCTCAAGGACGCGGACAACGGGGCGACGGACGGGCCGATGCTGCTGGCCTGGATGCAGGACAGCGTGCCGCCCTCGACGTCGTACGAAGACCGTCCAGGCCGCTGGGTCGGCGAGCCGGTCTGGCCGTCGCCGCACATCGCACCGGCTACGCATCGGCTGGCCCGGCACCGGATCGCGCGGCCCGGCGAGCAGGTCGGCGAGGCTGGGCTGACCGTCGAGTCGCCGCTGTCGGTGGGGCAGTTCGCCGGTAAGTGGGCGTCCTACAACGCCCCGCCCGACCTGCCCTACGACCAGCGCGAGGAAGACGGCGGCTCGCTGGTGTTCGACACCGACGAACTGACCGAGACCTGCGAGATCCTCGGCGCGCCCGAGTTGGAACTGGAGGTGTGCGCCGACAAGCCGGTCGCGATGGTCGCGGCGCGGCTGTCCGACGTCGCCCCGGACGGGTGCGCGACCCGCGTGACGTACGGCCTGCTCAACCTGACGCACCGGGACGGGCACGACAATCCGGCACCGCTGGAGGCCGGCGAGCGCTACCGCGTCCGGATGACGCTGAACGGGGTGGCGCAGTCGTTCCCGCCGGGGCACCGGATCCGGCTGTCGCTGTCCACGTCGTACTGGCCGCTGGCCTGGCCGCCGCCGCAGGCGGCCAGGCTCACCGTCTACACCGGAGCCAGCACGCTCACCCTGCCGGTGCGGCCCACCGCCGAGGCCGACGAGGTCGGCTCGGGCGTGTTCGGCGAACCCGAGGGCTGCCGGCCACTGCCGACCACCCGGCTCACGCCGGGCGAGCAGCGCTGGAACGTCACGCGCGACCTGGTCTCGTACGAGTCGGCGCTGGAGGTCGTCAAGGACTTGGGCACGGTCCGCTTCGACGACATCGACCTCGCGGTGTCGCGCCGCGCCCGCGAGCGCTACACCTCCAGGGCCGACGACTTCGCCTCGGCCGCGGGCAAGACCGACTGGTCGATCACGTTCGCGCGCGGCACGTGGGAGGCACGCACCGACACCCGGATCGTGCTGACCAGCACGAAGGACGAGTTCGTGCTGCACGCGCGGCTGGACGCCTACGAGGGGCCGCACCGCGCGTTCTCCCGCAACTGGCACTACACCTTCCCCCGTGATCACGTGTGAGTTTGTCCCGGAGGCAACGGGGGTAGCCGGGGGCCGTGACAACGAGCCTGCGCGCGAAGGCGCTCATCGCGTCGATGCGGCTGGCCCGGCGAAAGCAGACGTTCGCCGACGTGGCGAAGCTGCACCAGAGCCTCGCGCCGCGCCAGCGGCCGGACGACGCTGTGCCGCCGGCCTCGGCGCGAAAAAACCTGTCGGTCGAGCGCGAGGAACTCCTCGGGCGGCCGGTGTACACGCTGCGGCCGCCATCCGGGGGTTCCTCGCGGCACGTGCTGTACTTCCACGGCGGCGCCTATGTGCATCAGATTCAACGGGACCACTGGTCGTTCCTGTCGCGCCTGGTGCGCCGCACCGGTTGCACGGTGACCGCGCCGCTGTACCCGCTCGCGCCCAACCACCGCTATGACCAGACGATCTCCATGGTCGTGGCGGCGTACAAGGAAAAACTGGGCGGCGTCGACCCGCGGGACCAGATCATCATGGGCGATTCCGCCGGCGGCGGGCTGACGCTCGTGCTTGCGCGGCAGTTGCGCGAGCAGGGCCGGCCGCAGCCGAAGGAACTCGTGCTGCTGTCGCCGTGGCTGGACATCACGATGTCCGACCCCGCGCAGCGCGAGTACGACAAGCAGGACCCGTACCTGGGCATCCCTGGCCTGCTGGAGGCCGGGCGGCTGTATGCGGGCGCGCTCGATCCGAGCGATCCGCTGGTCAGCCCGATCAACGGGAACCTGCACGGGCTCGGCGCGCTCACCGTGTTCATCGGCACGCGCGACGTGCTGCTCTCCGACGCGCGACGGCTGCGGACGAAGGCCGGCGCGGAACGCGTGCCGCTGGAGTACTGGGAGTACGAGGGCATGTTCCACGCATGGATGATCTCGACGATTCCCGAGGCGAAGCAGGCTTCGGCGCGCATCGCGGACCTGGTGACGCGCGCATGAACACGGCCAGCAGGGCGGACACGCTCAAGGTCGCCGCGGCCGTGCTCGGCCCGACCATCGCCGGGGGTGTCATCAAGCGCCGGCCACGCGTACTGGGGATGCTGGAGAAGACGCAGGCCGACACCACGGCCGTGCAGGTCATGCAGGGGTTGCGTGCCCGGTACGGCACGGAACCGTTGCGGCTGGCCGTTCCGGGCCGCACGCTGGCGCTGGTGCTCTCCGCCGACGACGTCGGCACGGTGCTGGCGGGCGCGCCGGAGCCGTTCAGCCCCGCGAACCTGGAGAAACGGGCGGCGCTGGCCCAGTTCCAGCCGCACGGCGTGCTGATCTCGGAAGGCGAACCACGGGAGCGGCGGCGGGCTTTCAACGAGCGCGTGCTGGAGACGCCGGAGCAGGTGCACCATCTCGCGCCCGCGATGCTGGCGAAGACCGGCGAGGAGGTGTCGTCGCTGCCGGTGCGCGGTTCGCTGGACTGGGACCGGTTCGCGGCCGTGTGGTGGCGCCTCGTGCGGCGGATCGTGCTCGGCGACGGGGCCCGCGACGACACCGCGACCACGGATCTGCTGGACCGCCTGCGCAAAACGGCGAACTGGTCGTATCTCGCGCCGCAGCGGACGGGCCTGCGGCGGCGAGCGCTCGAACGCCTGCGCGGGCATCTGGCGCGCGCCGAGCCGGACAGTCTCGCCGGCACTCTGACGGCGGATCCCGGGATCGACGTGGCGAGCCAGGCCGGCCACTGGCTGTTCGCGTTCGACGCGGCGGGCATGGTCGCGTTCCGGGCGCTGGCGCTGCTGTCGACCCATCCCCTGCAGCGGCAGGAGGTGCTCGAGGAAGTGCCGTCCACGCCGAAGCTGCCGTACCTGCGCGCGAGTGTGCTCGACACCGTGCGCCTGTGGCCGACCACGCCCGCGATCCTGCGCGACACGACGGAGGACACCGCAGCGTTGCCCGCGGGCACGGGATTGCTGGTGTTCACGCCGTTCTTCCACCGCGACGACGAGAACCTGCCCTACGCGCACAGTTTCACGCCGGAGATCTGGCTGGACGGCCGCGCACAGGCCAATCCGGCGCTCGTGCCCTTCAGCGCCGGCCCCGGCGAATGCCCCGCGCGCAACCTCGTGTTGACGGTGGCCAGTGCGGTGCTGGCGGAGCTGCTGCGAAGCCGGGAGTTCCAGCTCACCTCCGGTCAGCCGCTCGGGCCTTCGCGGCCGCTACCGTCCACTCTGGACAACTTCGGGCTGACGTTCTCGGTCCGCCGCCGCGACGGTCTGCTCCAGCAGTAGGGCGATCGTCACCGGCCCAACGCCGCCCGGCACGGGGGTGAGCAGTGCTTTGGGCTGAACTTCGCCGAACGCGACGTCCCCCACGTTGCCGGGGTTGTAGCCGGCGTCGACCACGACCGCGCCGGGCTTGATCCAGTCCCCGCGCACGAACTCCGGCTTGCCGACCGCCGCCACCACGATGTCGGCATCCCGTACCAGCGCGGGCAGATCCGCGGTGCGGGAATGGCAGACGGTGACGGTCGCGTCCCTGGCCAGCAGCAGCATCGCGGCGGGCTTGCCGAGGATGGGGCTGCGGCCGAGTACGACGGCGTGCTTGCCCGCGATGCCGACGTCGTGGGCGTCGAGCAGCCGGATGATGCCGCCCGGCGTACACGAGACGAAACCCGGGAGCCCGAAGGCCATCGCGGCGAACGAGTGCATCGTGACGCCGTCGACGTCCTTGCCCGGCGCGATGGCCTCGAAGGCGGCGCGCTCGTCGATGTGCCGGGGAACGGGGTGCTGCAACAGGATCCCGTCGACCGCGGGATCTTCGGACAGGGCGGTGATGGCGGCGACGAGGTCGGCGGTGGTGGCGGACGCGGGCAAGGCGAGGTGCCGCGACTCGATCCCGGCGGCGGCGCAGCGCTTCCGCTTCATGCGGACGTAGGTCGCGGAGGCCGGATCGTCGCCGACGAGCACGGTGGCCAGGCAGGGCGCGCGGCCGGGCAGCTGACGCGCTCGCCGGGCGGCGCGGTCGACGATTTCGCGGGCCAGTGCGGTGCCGGACATCAGGGCCATGGGCGCTCCTTCGGGCGGTCGGATCGCCCAGGCGCGCGGCACGATGGCGGGCCGCTCCCCGGTGGTGCTCCACCTCAGGCGCCAGTCACGGCCCACCGCCACGATACCGATGTGTAATCCCGCGCGCACCGGGTACTGGATCAACGAGGATCCGACAACACCCGAACGGAGCCGCGATGACCACCACGCACCAGGCGGACCTGATCTCCGTCATCACCTCCGACCACCGGGCGGTGGAGGAGGTCTTCACCCAGCTCGAGTCCGGGCAGGGCAGCCCTGAGCACCGCCGGGACCTGGCCGACCACGTCATCACCGAACTGGTCCGGCACTCCGTGGCCGAGGAGCAGTTCATGTATCCCGCGGCGCGGCGCTACCTGGACAACGGCGACGAGCTCGCCGACCACGAGATCCAGGAGCACGCCGAGGCCGAGCAGGTCATGAAGCAACTCGAGGGCGTGCCGGCGACCGAACCGCGCTTCGACGAGCTCCTCCGCGAGCTGATGCACGACATCCGGCACCACGTCGAGGACGAGGAGAAGGACCTGCTGCCGAAGTTGCAGCGTGCCTGCCCGGCGGAGGACCTCCGCGAGCTCGGCGAGAAGGTCGAGCGGGCCAAGCGGTTCGCGCCGACCCGGCCGCACCCGGCGGCGCCGGACCGCCCGCCGGCCAACCTCATCCTCGATCCGGGCGCGGGCCTGATCGACCGCCTGCGCGACGCGCTCAGCAAGGGCTGAGGTTGTGCCCTGACGGGGAGCCCCCCAGGAGCTCCCCGTCAGTTGTGTTCCGCTGCCGCGGCGACCGTCGCGACGCCGTCTTCGGTCCACGGCTCGGGGCTGAGCACCACGACATGGTCCAGACCGAGTTCCCCCAGCGCCGCGCACCGTTCGGCGAACGCCTCCGCCGTCTCGCCGGGGAAGAGCCGGGTCGAGACCGTCTTGGTGATGTCGTCGGAGGGCCGGCCCAGGTCCTCGCAGTGGCGGGCGAGGACGTCGAGCTTGTGCTTTATGGTGCGCCCGCCGTCGGGGATGTCGAAGACGTTGCACGCGTCGGCGTAGCGCGCCACCAGCCGTAGCGTCTTGCGCTCCCCCGCGCCGCCGATCAGGATCGGCGGCCGTCGCACCGGTTGCGGGCTGCTGACCGGGTTCTCCAGGTGATAGTGCTTGCCCTCGAACGGCCCACCCTCGCCGGACCACATGTGCAGCGCCAGCCGCACGATCTCCGCCATGCGCTCGAACCGCTCCGCCGTGGGCGGGAACGGCAGGTCCATCGCCCGCGCCTCGCCTTCGTGGTGCCCGGCGCCGATGCCGAACCAGGCCCGCCCACCGGAGAGCACATCGAGCGTGGTGACGGCCTTCACGGTGACCGCCGGCGGCCGGAAGGTGGCGCCGGTGACCATCGCGCCGAGCCGGATCCGCCGGGTGCGGGCGGCGAGGAAACCGAGCGTGGTGCCGGCCTCGAGCATCGCGCCGTCGATCGTGCGGTGGGGGTCGGCCTGCAGCAGGTGGTCGGCGACCCAGAGAGTGTCCACACCGGACTCGTCGGCGGCCTCCGCGATCCGTCCCAAGTGGACGGCAAGATCGGGCCACCCGTAGTCGGTGACGCTGATACTGACCTTCATGACCGATCACGCCCTCGTGAGCAGTTCGAGGTTGTGGCCGTCGGGGTCGGCGAAGTACACGCCACGCCCGCCGCCGCGGTGGTTGATCTCGCCCGGTTCCCGGTGCATGGGGTCGGCCCAGTACGGGACACCGGAGGTGCGGATGCGCTCGAATGCCGCGTCGAAGTCCTGCTCTCCGATGAGGAACGCGTAGTGCTGGCTGCGCACCGCGTCGGAGTCCGCGAAGTCGAGCGTGACACCGTTGCTGAGCACGACCGGCACGAACGGCCCGGTCGGCGCGCCCACCTCGACCCCGAGGATCCCGGCGAGGAACCGCGCGGACGCGGCCTTGTCACTCGCGTTCACGATCGTGTGGTTGAGTTCGGTCTTGCGGACCGGCGGCGCGATCGGGCTCAGGTGAATCCCCGCCAGCCGCCACTCGCCGCCCTCGCGCACCACGATGTGCGTGCCGCGGAAGCTGCCGTCGGCGGGCGTGCCGCGGTACTCGGCGCGCTGGGTGTGCCGCCCGACCACGACGGCGGTCTCCCCGTAGTCCCGCACCGTCGTCTCGTCCCAGGCGAGCGAGTGGGTGACGAGCCCGCCGGTCTCGTAGCGCTGGAGCCATTCCGGCTTGCGCAGCACGAAACCGAGCGGCCCGACGAGCGTGAAGTCCGCCACGGTGAGCGCATCGAGGGTGGCCGTGTCGCCGCGTTGTTCGGCTTCCGCCCAGCGCCGGCCGAGGTCGAGGATCTGCTGCTGCGTGTTCATCGCGTCCTCCCTGAGGTGTGCAGATGCCCTTAACGTTAGAGATCTAATCGTTCTATGTCAAACCCTTAGATAGTGTACGATGCAGACGTGCAGAAACCCACCCGAGCGCCGATCGGTCTGCTCCTCGCCAACACCGCCAAGGCGCTGAACCGCGCCTTCGACGACACGCTCGCCGCGGCGGGCGGGTCCGTCCCGGTGTGGCTGATCCTCATCACGCTCAAGACCCAGCCGCGCGCGAGCCAGCGGGAGATCGCCGCCGCGGTGGGCATCCAGGGCGCGACGCTCACCCACCACCTCAACTCGATGGAGAAGGACGGGCTGATCACGCGCACCCGCGACCCGGAGAACCGGCGCGTGCACCAGGTGCGCCTGACGGACAAGGGCGAAGAGACGTTCCATCGCCTGGCCGACGCGGCGCGCGCCCACGACCAGCGTCTGCGCGCCGGCTTCAGCGAGGACGACCTCGAAACACTGGAGAAACTGCTGACCCGGATGCGGGCGAACGTGACCGGGTGACATCCTGATCATGTGGTGGCGGTCGCGGCGTGGATCACGCTCGGCGTGTGGGCCGGGCTTGCCCTGTGCCACGGCGGATTCTGGTGCACCGACCAGCGACTGCCGCCGCCGGGGCGACCACAGCGGTGGCCGTCGGTCGCCATCGTCGTGCCCGCGCGGGACGAGGCGGAGGTCGTCCCCACGACGCTGCCGACCCTGCTCGCACAACGGTATCCGGGCCGAGCGCGGGTGATCCTCGTCGACGACGACAGCACCGACGGCACCGGCGACCTGGCCCGCGGCCTCGCCCGATCCGGGCTGCCGCTGACGGTGTCCACGCCGGGCGAACCGCCGCCGGGATGGACGGGCAAGCTGTGGGCGGTGGCGCACGGCGTCGCCGAGGCTGGCGACGTGGACTACCTGCTGCTCACCGACGCGGACATCGCCCACGGACCAGGCACACTGTGCGATCTCGTCATGTCCGCCGAGGGCGGGCGCGATCTCGTGTCGCAGATGGCGTTGCTGCGCACGGAAACGCGGTGGGAACGGCTGATCGTGCCCGCGTTCGTGTACTTCTTCGCGATGCTGTACCCGTTCCGCCGTGTCAACAAGCCGAAGGCGCGCACCGCCGCGGCGGCCGGCGGCTGCGTCCTCGTGCGACGGCAGGTGCTTGCCGACGCGGGTGGCGTGGCGGCGATCCGCGGGGCGGTGATCGACGACGTGGCGCTGGCGCGGCTGGTGAAGCGCGCGGGCGGGCGGATCTGGCTCGGTCTCGCCGAGACCGTCCACAGTGTACGGGCGTACCCGCGGCTCGCCGATCTGTGGCAGATGATCGCGCGCAGCGCCTACACGCAGCTCAACCTGTCGCCGTGGCTGCTCGCCGGCACCGTAGTGGGGATGGCGGTGGTGTTCCTGGCCCCGCCGGTGCTGGCGATCGCCGCACTGTCGTGGCCCGCGGCGGTGGCATGGCTGCTGATGGCGGCCACGTTCGTCCCGATGGCGCGCTACTACGGCCGGTTCCCGGCGGCGGGTTTGTGCCTACCGGTCACGGCTTTCCTCTACACCGCGATGACGGTCGACTCGGCCCGGCGGCACTGGCTGGGCCGCGGCGCGGGCTGGAAGGGCAGGAACTACTGACATCAGGCCGCCGCCTTCAGGTCCGCGACCAGTGCGGCGTAAGCGGTGGCCCGGTCAGGGGCGCGCAGCACCGACGACGGGTGCACCGTCGCGAGCACGAACGCCGAGTGCCCGCCGAACTCGTCCGGCGCGTCCAGGCGCGTGCCGCGGTGCTCGGTCACCCTGAACGAGGGGCCCATCAGTGCCTGCGCGGCCGTCGCGCCGAGCAGCACCACCAGGTCCGGGCGCACGGAATCCAGCTCGGCGATGAGCCACGGGCGGCACGCGATCACCTCGCCACGCGAGGGCTTCTTGTGGATGCGCTGCTTCCCGCGCTCGGCCCGCACGAACTTGAAATGCTTGACCGCGTTGGTCACGTAGACCTCGTCGCGGTCGACGCCCGCCTCGACCAGCGCGCGGTCGAGCAGGTGCCCGGCGGGGCCGACGAACGGCTCGCCCTCCCGGTCCTCGCGGTCGCCGGGCTGCTCCCCCAGCATCAGGACGCGGGCGTCGGGCGGCCCCGCGCCGAACACGGTCTGGGTCGCGTTCTCGTAGAGCCCGCACCCGCGGCACGAGCGGGACGCCTCCCGCAGCCGGGACAGCGCGTGGCTTTCCGGCACGAACGGCGAGGCGTCCCGCTTCGCGGTGCCGGGCATCAGCTGCCGGGGCGGGGCACGTCGCCGCGCCAGCCGCCGGTCTCGCGGCCGCGGTCCTCGATGAACTGCTTGAAGCGTTTCATGTCGCCGTTGACCCGGCGGTCCAGCAGGCCCACCTTGTCGGCGGCGTTCTCGGCGAAACCCTCCGGGTCGATTTCCATCTGGGCCGTCACGCGCGTCCTGTCATCGTCGATGCGGTGGAACGTGATGACACCCGCGTGGTTGGGCCCGCTGTCGGACCGCCAGGCGACTCGCTCGTCGGGGTGCTGTTCGGTGATCGTCGCGTCGAACTCGCGCTTGGCGCCACCGACCTTCGTCACCCAGTGCAGATGCGTGTCGTCGAGCTGACGGATCTCCTCGACGCCGTCCATGAACTCGGGGAAGGACTCGAACTGCGTCCACTGGTTGTATGCGGTGTGCACCGGCACGTCGACCTCGACGGATTCGGTGATCGTGCTCATCGTTGTCTCCGGCTCCCTTCTGCGTTCGTCGTCCGGGTACCTCGCAGAAACGGGATTTACACGTCACGCCGCGGGCTGAAGCAGTACCTTCACCGCACCGTCGCGCTTGTGCTGGAACATGCGGTACGCCTCGGGCGCCCGGTCCAGCGGCAGGTGGTGCGTGGCCAGGTCCTCGACGCCGAGCGGGTCGGATTCCTTGCGCACCAGCGGCAGTACGTCGTCGATCCAGCGGCGCACGTTCGCCTGGCCCATCCGCAACTGGATCTGCTTGTCGAACAGCTCCATCATCGGCATCGGGTCGATCATGCCGCCGTATACGCCGGACAGTGAGATCGTGCCGCCGCGGCGGACCGTCCGGATCGCCTCGTACAGCACGCTCAGCCGGTCCAGGCCGGCCTTCTCGGTCATCTTCGCCGCCAGCGCGGGCGGCAGCAGGCTCGCCATCTGCTGGGCCATCTTGCCGACGGGCGCGCCGTGCGCCTCCATGCCGACGGCGTCGATCACCGAGTCGGCACCCCGGCCGCTCGTCATTTCCCGCACCGCGCCGGGAATATCGCGGTGCTCGCGCACGTCCAGCGGGGTCACGCCGTAACGTGCCGCCAGCGTGAGCCGCTCCGGAACGAGGTCGACGCCGATGACCTTGCCGGCGCCGCGGTGCTGCGCGATGCGGCAGCACATCTGCCCGATGGGTCCGAGGCCGAAGACCACGACGCTGCCGTCGTCCGGAATCCCGGCGTACTCGACGGCCTGCCACGCGGTGGGCACGACATCGGACAGGTAGACGAACCGGTCGTCCGGCGGGCCGTCCGGCACCTTGATCGGGCCGTACTGCGCCTGCGGGACTCTGAGGTACTCGGCCTGGCCGCCGGGGACCCGGCCGTAGAGCTTGGTGTAGCCGAACAGCGCGGCGCCCTTGTTCTGGTCGCGCACCTGCGTGGTCTCGCACTGGGACTGGAGTCCCGATCGGCACATGTAGCAGCGCCCGCACGAGATGTTGAACGGCACCACGACCCGGTCGCCGGGCTGGAGGTTGGTGACCCCGGACCCGGCCTCCTCGACGACCCCCATCGGCTCGTGCCCCAGGATGTCACCCTCGGTCATGAACGCGCCCAGCACCTCGTACAGGTGCAGGTCGGAACCGCAGATCCCGGTCGAGGTGATGCGCACGATGGCGTCCGTGGGCTGCTCGATCCGCGGATCGGGCACGGTATCGACCCGCACGTCGCGCTTACCGTGCCAGGTGACCGCCTTCATCGTCTTCCTCCGTCGTTCGACAACGCCTGTGTCGACTCCGGATAGCCGTGCGGCGGGGCCGCAAACCTACTCCTCGTCGCCCCAGCCGTGGTCGTGGACGAGCTCGAGGACGACCTTGCGGACGCGGACGATCTGTTCCGCGGTCAGCGTCGGGACGCTGAGCAGGGCTTCGGTGAGCTCCTCGCGGAACTCGAGACCGGGAAGGAGGTAGTCGTCACCGGCGCGCGCGTTGCGCACTACCCGGACGTTGGACGCCTTGGGGCCGCGTTCGCCATCCTCCACAGTGAACTCGACGACGGCGCCCGGACCCATCTGGCGCTTGTCGCTCTCGAGATCGTTGACGTGCACGAAAACGTCCTCACCGCCGCTGTCCGGCGTCACGAACCCATAACCGCGAATCTCATCAAAACGAACGACTTTACCCGTGACCACCAGCGAAACCCCGTCATCCAACACCGGACGGCCGACCCGCCCGCCGAAACATCGCGCAAACTTACTCCCCCGCCTCGATTCGCACAACGCCTGGTGTGCCGTGTGAATCGAGCCAGTTCGGGGAACCCGGCGACCATGAAGCTGCTCTACAAACCACTGAGCATGATCATCAGTGCGCTGGGCGGGGTGCTGGCGGGCGCGGTGTTCAAGCAGTCGTGGAAGGCCATCTCCGGCGACGACGAGGCACCGAAGGCCACGGCGACCGACCACCGGATGCGCGAGGTGCTACTCGCCGCGGCCCTGCAGGGCGCGATCTTCGGCGCCGTGAAAGCGGCCGTCGACCGCGGCGGGGCACAGGCCTACGAGAAGACGACGGGCAAGAAGCTCGACAAGTAGAGACCGCCTTCAAAAGGGGCTTGCGTAGCGGTGCGGGTGGCGAGGAGCCGAAGGTGGCCTTCGGCGCCACATAGGCGCCCAAGGCCACCTTCGGCCCCCGCGGCAAGCGGCTCCGCCGCTTCGCAACACGCGCTGGTCCACAGTGGCCGGTCGGCCGGCGGCCGTGCGGTCAGGCGGCGCTGTGCTGGATCACGCCGCGGATGTTCTTCCCGTCGCGCAGGTCCTGGTAGCCCTGGTTGACCTCCTCGAGGGTGTAGCGCCGGGTGACCAGTTCGTCGAGCTTGATGTGCCCGGCCTGGTAGAGGCGCAGCAGGCGCACGATGTCGTACTGCGGGTTGGCGGAGCCGAACAGCGTGCCCTTCACGGTCTTCTCGAACAGCGTCATGACGCCGCCCGAGAGGTGCACGGTCAGCTTCGACGGGTTCGCCAGGCCGGTGATGACCACGACGCCGCCCTTGCCGATGGCGTTGAAGGCATCGGTGACGACCTGCTCTTCGACCGTGCCGACGGTGATCAGCGCCTGGTCCGCCATCTGGCCCCAGGTCAGCTCGCTGATCTTCGCGGCGGCCTCGTCGGCGTCGGCGAACGCGTGTGTCGCGCCCAGCTTCAGCGCCGTCTCCCGCTTGAACTCCACCGGGTCCACCACGACCACGTTGGCCGCGCCGGCGTGCGCGGCGCCCTGCACCGCGTTGATGCCGATGCCGCCGATGCCGTAGACGACCACGGTGTCGCCGGCACGGACGCCACCGGCGTAGTTGGCGGTGCCCCAGCCGGTGGGCACGCCGCAGCCGACCAGCACCGCCGTCTCGAGCGGCAGCCAGTCGTCCACCTTGACCACCGAATGCTCCGAGATGGTGGCGCGCTCGGAGAACGTGCCCAGCATGCACATCGCGCCGTAGTCGGTGCCGCCGCGGTGGAAGCGGAAGGTGCCGTCGGGCATGTCGCCGTTGAGAATGGTGGCGCCCATGTCGCACAGGTTGGAGCGGCCGGTGGCACAGTACCGGCACCGCCCGCAGTTGGGGATGAAGCTGCACACCACGTGGTCGCCGGGCTTGACCTTGGTGACGCCGGGCCCGACGTCCTCGATCACGCCGGCCCCCTCGTGGCCGCCGATGATCGGGAAGCGCGGCACCAGGTCGTTGTCGATCAGGTGCAGATCGGAGTGGCAGAGTCCGGCTGCGGTGTATTTGATGAGGACTTCGCCCTCGCGCGGGCCGTCCAGTTCGAGTTCCTCGATCTCGAACGGCTTGTGTGCGTCGTGCAGGACAGCGGCTTTCGTCTTCACTGCCAGATCACCTCTTTGTGACGCGGGTCGGGGGCTCGGACTGTTCCATCATGGCACCTGACGTCAGGGTCTCGACAGCGTTGAGCAGAGCTTTCGCCCACCGCGACAGCGTCCGCTCGCCTTCCTCCGCACCGGCGCCGGTGGGATCGCCGAGCACGCCGTTGGGACTGACCGCGCGCACACCGCCCGCGCGGAGGTCGTCGATCAGGTCGGGCAGCGGCGCCGTCGCACCGGGTTCCAGCCGGTCCACGCGAACGGCTTGCGGGCGCAGCGCGAGCATCACCGACGTCTCGAGCCGGCCCGCGTGCGTGTCGTCCGGCGGGCCGCTCGGTCCCCACGCGCCGACGTTGCGCCCTTCGTACCGCAAGGTCTCGAGCGCCCGCCGCAGTGGTTCGGCGTTGCCGCCGTGGCCGCACACGAACAGCACCCCGGCGAACGCGTCGGCCGACCTCCCCAGTTCGACGAGCACGGTCTCGGTGGCGTCCTGGCCGATCGAGAGCGTGCCGGGAAACCCGGCGTGCTCGCCGCTGGATCCGAACGGCAGCGGCGGCGCGACGATCACGTCCGCGCGCCGCTCGCTGACCCGTCGGCACAGCGCGACCGCGATCTCGGTGTCCACGGTGTAGGGCAGGTGCGGCCCGTGCTGCTCGACGGCTCCGAGCGGGATCAGCAGAATGCCGCGCTCGGGCAGTTCGGGCCAGGTGAGGTCAGCGAGACCGGGCATGGTTCCCCGGCCAATCCGACAGGCTCGGCACCAGCGGCAGCACGGTGCGTTCCCGCACACAGCCGCGCCACACCCCGGCGCCGTAGGCGAGGTCGTCGGCGGTCCGCGCGAGCATCCAGCGGACGGGATCCACGGCCGGACGCGCCGTGGCCCACTCGCGCGGGTACCGCAGCAGGGCGGCGGCGAGCACGAGGCGGCCGCGGCGCCCCATGAGCAGCAAGGGAACCGCGGCGGGACCCCAGGTACGGATGAGTGCCTCGGCCAGGTAGCCGGCCGCGCCGGCGTGGCCCCGCAGCGCGAGCAGCAGGGACTCCCTGGCCGGCACGCCGACGCGGGCGAGCTTGCGGGGCAGCAGCGCGGCCGACCCGAGTGCGACGGCAAGCCCGGCGCGTGGCCGTCCGAGCGCGGCCAGGCCCCAGGCGAGCGCGGTCCAGCCGGACACGCGCACCGGGGCGATCACGCGGTGGCCGTGCCGTTTGGCCAGTGGCGCGGCCGAGGTGCCGTAGTCGAAGCGCTGCCTGGCCCACGCGCGCCAGGTGGTGCGCGGCGCGTGCAGGACTTCCGACCGCGGTTCGTAGCGAACGCGACCGCCGCCGCGGACGAGCCGCCACACGAAGTCGACGTCCTCGCCGAAGCGCAGCGCCTCGTCGAACCCGCCGACGTCACGCAGCGCGGAGGTGCGCACGACCAGCGCCGCGGTCGGCACGTAGGTGATCCGGCCGCCGGGGCGCACCGGCGCGGGCGCGTCGCCGAGATCAAGTGCGGAGTGCGCGCATTCGTAACGCGCGAGCGTCGTGTCACCGGGTGTGCTGCGGATACGGGGTGCCACGGCCAGCACGGCGGGGTCCTCGAAGTGCGGCAGCAGCGCGTCGAGCCAGCCCGGTTGCGGTCGGGTGTCCGCGTCGAGGAACGCGACGAGTTCGGTGCGCACCCGCCGCCAGCCGGCGTTGCGGGCGGCGGCAGGCCCGCGCGCGACGGGATGCCGGATCGCCGCGCCGGGGACGGGTGTGCGGGACCCGTCGTCGACGACGATCGCGCCGGGGACCGCCACCGGATGGTCCCGGGTGGGTACGACGATCGTGACGTCCGCGGGCCTCAGGTGCGCTTCGCCGTAGTCGGGGTGCGCGATGCCGGCGTCGATCAACGTGCCGGCGAGCGCGCGCTCGGCTTTGCTGTCACCGACTTCGCCGCCGTCACGCCACTGCCGGAACCGCCGCGCCCCGGCCGCCGTCAGCCGCAGCGCCCGCAGCGGGGAGCCGCCGACGACGGCCTGGCCGTGGGACCGGGTCCCAGGGTCGATGCGCAGCCACAGCTTCATGCGGTGAATCCCCCGTCGGCGTGCACGACGGTGCCGGTGATCGCCGATGCCTGCTCGCCGCACAGCCAGCAGACCGCGGCCGCGACCTCCTCCGGCGCGAGCAGTCGCTCGGTGAGCTGGTGCTGGGAGAACTCCTCGACGCTGCCGAGGTCGTAGAGGGCGGCGGTGGCGTCGAGCATGGCTGTGCGGGTCGAGCCGGGTGACACGGCGGCAGCGGTGACGCCGGTGCCGCGCAGGTCGGTGGCGAGCCCGCGGATCAGGCCGACGACCGCGTGCTTGGCCGCGTTGTACCCGGCGAGGTGCCATAGCCCCTTGTGTGCGGCGGCGGACGCGAGCGCGACGAACCGGCCGGACCGCGGCTGCGGCCGCCGCAGCAGAGCGGGCACGGCCGCGCGGGCGAGGTTGAATACGCCTCGCGCACCGGTGTCGAAGAGCACGTCCCATTCGGCGTCCGTGGTCTCCCACAGCGGACGCCCGCCCGCCAT